>JANQKT010000078.1 GCA_028280965.1 Phycisphaeraceae bacterium | reverse complement strand
ACATCCAGGTCCGAGAGCAGTGCCAGGAAATCGTCGGACCGCGCGCTGTCAGAGAAATCAAACCGCTGCGCACCGGGGCCGAAGACCTCGCGCATCACCACCGCCTGCTCTACAACCTCCCAGAAGCACTGACGCGCGGCTGCAGACCGCTTGAGCTCGTTCTCCAACTCAGCAAGCTGATCACCGTCCAGCCTCCCCGCGAGATAGGAGTCGGCGAGGCCGATGAGCCGGTCGGCATCCATAGGCGGCGGCGTGGCGTCACTCATGCGTGATCTGCAACCATAATGTTGGCGTAAGTACAATTTTTCGGATCACACGAGATTTCAAACAGGGTAGCAACCAACCAGATTGGCGGGCAAGCCTGACCTGCCCCCGTTTGTGGTGCCACCCGTTAGTTCCGTAGATGATGCGTGGTTGCCCGCCGGAGCAGTACGCTGCATCTAAACTCACGCACGCACGGTGCCCCGCACGTCGAAACTCCGATCTCGGCGTGAGGGCCCTTTTTATATCCGTACAGCGCTATCTGTTGCAGCTCAGTACCGGGTACGAAGTCAGCGCGGTCAGCGAGAGGTGTCGGTTCATGTCGCCTTCCGTCCCGAAAACGCCTTGTTGGTGAGGGCGTTTTGCTGACCACCCTGCTACCAAGCGCCTCGGCGGTCTCGTAGCTCGAGTATATGTTTAGTTTGTCAGGCGAGATCACTCCCCGAGCAGTTGTTGTATCAGCAGCATCGACTTCGGACTAGGCTTGTGTTCTTCCGTCTCCCACGCCCAAATACTGCTTGGATCGACTTTCAGTTTACGGGCCAGTCCACGCTGGGTCAGCCCATGCTGCTGCCTATAGCGGAGCAACCGCTGCCCGAGTGTGGATACCTCTGGCAGCGGGTCATAGCCCAAGAATTCGATCAGTTTGGCCATCTGCTGAGACCGGGGCCTGCACTTATCCTGCTCCCAGAACCGGATCGTCTGCTCGGTGCAGCCCAGCAAATGGGCAACGAACCCCTGGTTCATGGCACGGTCCATCCTGGCCTTGCGGAGGTGCTCGCCGAGGGTCTTGGGGTGGCTCGGATAGCCGTAAGGCAATGGTTTTTCGGCAGTTAGCCTCAAACAGCAAAATGGCAACGAACCCCACGCCCAAGGGCGACAAGCCCGCCGACGCGTTCGGTCAGCGCGAGATGGACCGTTACCTCGCTAGGCTTTCCGGTCCGCTGATCGACCGCATCGATATCCACGTCGAGGTTCCCCGCGTGCCATACCAACAACTCACCGGCCAGCGCAACGGAGCGTCCTCCGCACAGTTGCGCGAGCAAGTCCTCGCCGCCCGTGAGCGCCAGAGCCAACGCAATGGCGGCTCGCTTAAACGCAACGCATTGCTCAGCGGTCGCGAGCTGGACGACTATGCGGCATTAGACGATGCTGGTAAAGACGTGCTCAAACAGGCTATGACCGAACTGGGTCTGAGCGCACGCGCCTACGACAAGGTCCGTCGCATCGCCCGAACCATCGCGGATCTGGACGCATGCGAGCCCGTTCAACTTTCGCACGTCGCGGAGGCGATCAGCTATCGGTTGCTGGATCGAGAGAGGTAAGGGACGGACGCCGACCCTACAGGCAGAAGCCTATCGCAAAACGAGACGACGTAGAATCCGGCACGCCTTTGCGGACTGCCGCCCAACAGTCAGGGCTTTACATAATGCCCCTGTTCGGCCCCCGGCCTTCTCGCAGGCTCGGTGAATGGCCTTGCAGGAGTAGTCGGAGCGGTATCGGTCGCCTCCATTGCCTCGGTCCGCCGGTAGCGTTGGATGAAGGCCATGCGGATCATGCCCAGGAAGTACTTGGCCGTTTTATCGTAGCGGCTGAAGATACGTCGACACTCTTTCACCCAGCCGATTAAACGCTCGACGATATTCCGATCATGGTATCCAGCTTTATCGAACACCACCGGCTGCTTGTCATGGTCTTCGCTCTCCTTGCTCAGGATCACTAACATAATGCCCAGTTCTATAGGGTACACCCGATCCAGACCGCCCGGCAGGCCACGCCGCCCGCCAGCGAGACAGGCCAGTCCACGCGAGCCGTAGCGTCGGTAGCGCGGAAGAGAGTTCACTCGAAAGAGTTATTGCCTCTTCTTGTGTGAATCGTATGACCCGCATGCACAGCCCGCGTGTGCTTGAAATCAATAATCCGCCGTTATTGTTGTGCTCTAGAGGCTGTATTAATACACAGCCAAGTGTTCGGTTGGGCTATACGTTCACCGACCAACCGCGTGTAGCTACAAACAGGGCAGCCGTGCTCTGTGTAGACATTGCCTATTGAGTGAAACCATGCATCTGAATTCCTCATCCACGATCGGCTTGTCACTCCTATGCCTGGCCGGTTCCTACAGCTGTGCTGCTACTACAAACCAGGTCGCAGGCGATCTGATCCAGTTCAACGACAACGGAGCGTGGTCGTGGTTCTCTGAGGAGCGCGCGATTGTGGACAAGACTGCCGGGATCCTGCTTGTCGGTTCGATTACCGAGAGCTACGGCGCCGGCGGACGGGACGCGGACGCCGAGGTCGCGATCTATTCGTACGGCGACGGTGCGCGGAGCAAGTTCGTTCTCAACAGCGCGCTGGGGCCGAGTCAAGGCGGGAACGATCACGCCCACCCTGTTTTCGATCAGCTCAGTGACGGGCGATACATCGCCGGCTACGCGACGCACGGGCTGGATTCGCTCTCACGCTTCCGTGTCTCGACCAACCCCAACGACCCCACGGCCTGGCAGCCGGAGGTGACCTTCGATAATACGCCGCCCGGTCAGGGCGGCATCACCGGGTCAACCACCTACAGCAGCGTCTTCCAGCTTACCGGTGAAGACGGGCGTATCTATAACTTCAACCGCTCCCGCGGCTTCGATCCCAACTTCAATTACTCCGAAGATGGCGGGGCGACCTGGCACTACGGCGGGCGCGTCCTCAACGACAATCCCGCCGACCCTGTTGGACGGAACAATACCCGTCCCTACGCGAATTATGCAACCAACGGCATCGATGAAATCCATTTCATCCACACCAATGATCACCCCAATAATCGCGTCACCAGCCTCTACCACGCGGTGATCCGGGACGGCAAGATCTACGACTCGTTCGGGAACGTGATTGACAACAATGTGTTCGACACGGCGGCCAACACCCCTGAAACCAGTACCCAGGTCTATGCCGGCAGCACGAGCCGATCGGCGTGGGGCAGCGACATTGAGTTGGACGCGAACGGCAACCCGTACGCCGTCTTCTCAACCCAGGTCAACAATTCAGCAAACGACCTGCGGTACCACTATGCACGGTTTGACGGCACTCAGTGGCACGTCAACGAGATCGCCTTCGCCGGGCAGGCGGCGCTTTTTGGCCAGACCGATTACACGGGCAATATCTCGCTGGACCCCAACGATCTCAATACGGTCTACCTCTCTACGAATGTGGACCCCGCGACCGGCACGCCGGTGATCAGCTCGGCCGATGGCGAGCAGCATTTTGAGATTTACAAGGGGGTTACGACTGACGGCGGGCAGACATTTGCCTGGACGCCCATCACCTCGAACTCGTCGGTTGACAATCTCCGGCCGATCGTCCCGGACTGGGACGCGGACAACACCGCTGTCGTCTGGATGCGCGGGCGGTACGGCATCCCCGAGAACCCTGGCAACTATGACCGCGGCGCGGGCTTCCTGGATTACGACCTGGCCATCGTCGGTATCGTGGAGCAGGCCGAGATCAGCCGCGGACAGATCCAGTATTTCGACGCCAGCAATGCCAATACGACATTTGCGTCCAGCGATTTCGTGTTCTTCACGGTAGGAACCGGTCAGGGCGCGAATGACAATACATGGCACAATCGAATCGGCTTCGGCAATGCAGGCAATGTGATCACCGCAGGTGAAATGGGTGGGGACAGCGGTGTTCCGAGACTCAAGACGACCGTCGCAAACGACGGCGCGGCAGGAGAATTCGATGTGTTTGCTTACTTCTGGTCTAACGGGCCGGGTCAATGGGAAATCCGCGCTGGGCTCTCTGCTGACGAGTTGATCTGGTTCCGCGAGCAGGGCGCCGAGCAAGTCGATACCGCAGATTTCCAGAACACGGAGATCTTGTCGGTCGACCTGAGCGACAACCAGTTGGTGCTATATCAGGTCTACCTCGGCAGGACTTCACTCGAGTCCAACGAAGAGCTATCGGTCTTTATCGGCAAGGGCTTGGGCACCAGCCAGAACCAGCGTACTTGGTATGACGGCATCGGAATTGCCCGAATCAGCGAGCTGCCCGGCAACCCCGCGGACCTGGACCAGGATGGCGACGTGGACGACGCGGACTATGCACTCGCCTTCTCCGCGTTCACCGGCCCGGGCAACGGCCCGTCTGCTAATCCCGGCGCCGACCTCGACAACGACGGTGACGTGGACGACGCGGACTTCGGCCTCGCCTTCGCCGCGTTTACCGGCCCAGGCGGATCGGCGAACGTGCCCGAGCCGATGAGCCTGTCACTACTCGGGGTCGGCATGTTGTTGACCCTGCGGCGTTGATGTCGCGTTGCCCCAATCTCCGAACGCTTGACTGTGATGCATGAGCCGTGCCTGTCAATGGGCTGGGCACGGTTGTGATTCTCACCATACCGATCACGGCTGTAGCGAGATCGGGTTAAAGATTGCGGGTGAATCTATTGCGCCCGCCGAGAAGTTTTGGATTCAGCGTTAGCCGTTATCGACCGCCGCTGTATTGATGATTGAGAGGCGATGATTCATTTCCCCACATCGATCCATGATTAACGAGAGCAAACAACACGAGTCGACGACAGATGTCGAAGCGTTCACCCAGCTGTGGCTAAGCAACCACCACACGGTCGCAGCGTTTATCCGTGTCTCGATCCGTAACCTCCATGACGCGGAAGACCTGTTGCAGGATGTTGCCCGGGAGGCATCGCGGAACTTCGACCGATTCGATCGCAGTCGCCCATTCTCGGCCTGGCTGATCGGGATTGCTCGATACCGGCTGATTGATTACTTCAACCATCAGCAACGCAAGAACATCGTTGTCATGAATTCAGACACGCTCGAAGCGCTCGCGGAAGCGCATATCCGCAGCACCGAACAGGCGGACAGCCGCTTAGGCGCACTGCGTGATTGTATGCGGCACCTGCCAGAGCGTCAGCGCCATTTATTGCGCGACCGTTACTACACCGGCTTGAGCACGGTTGAGATCGCTAATCGTACCGGCAAAACATCGAGTTCGATCAACCAGGTCTTTTACCGGATCCGCAAGGCGCTCGCGCGTTGCGTCGAGGACCGGTTGGGGGTGGCCCAGTAATGAAATCTGCTCAACCCCATGATGAATGGGTCTACGCGTTCCTGGATGGCGAGCTGTCTGAACAACAGGCGGCGGTGGTCGAGGCATGGATCGTCTCGGCTCCGGAGAACGCCGACTACGTCGCAAGCCTTGCAATTCTGATGCATGGGATCGGCGAAGAATTCAAGCGGGATGAGATCAGCAATATCTGGCAAGAACTGAGCGATCTTGAGCCTGATGCCGAGCACATCCAGCTGGTCGATATCACCAATCGGGTTGACGAGAAGAAAAAACTGGCACCCGCCCCGGCGCCCGCCATGGATGCTGATCGGCGGGGGAAAAAAGTCATCGTCATCCCGCGATCGGTTGCCTGGTTAACCGCCGCTGCGATCCTGCTCTTTGGGCTCTGGGTCGCAGTGCCTCGGATTGATGAGGACCCTGGTTCGGGCGCCGACGATTCCCAGATCACTCAAGCCCCGCGGCTTGAGGTCCAGGAGATGCCCGTTGTCGCCTTGCTTGAGGGGGCTTTCAATGTTCGGTGGGGGCAGGCGGGAGACACCGGCACCGGGGATACCGAGCTCGAGGCGGGGTCGGAGATCCGTGCCGGCCAGCGGCTGGTGCTTGAGCGTGGTGTGGCGCAGATCCAATCCCATCGTGGCGCAGTGGTCGTGCTCGAAGGGCCGTGTGAGATCGCGTTTGTGGACGAGCACCGCGTCCGCCTGGCGTATGGCCGGATCGTCGGCAAGTGCCCGACATCCGACAGCAAAGGATTCACCGTCGATACGCCTAGCGCAACGATCGTTGACCTCGGCACTGAGTTCGGCGTGCATACGACCTCCGAGGGCCTTACCGAAGTCCATGTGATGACAGGCAAGGTCTCGCTTGCTCCCCGCACCGCAGACAACGAAGCGAGTGAGGTCGAACTCGGCGCCGGCCGGGGTGGGATCGTTACCTCGGGCAGTTCCCAGATCGTGGAGATCGAATCGACCCCCGCGCAGTTTGTTAGCAGCCTAGAGGATGCGAGTTCGAACGCGATGCAGCAATACGTGTCGTCCGTCACAAGCCTGAACCCCTTGGTGTATTACCGGTTCGAGTCGTTGGCGGGCGGGGTCGCGATCAACGAGATGGGCAGCAAGTATTTTGGCTTTGCGGACGGCGCCGTCTCGACCGTGCGCATCGGCTCGGTCGGTAACGCCGCGTCATTCTCCAGCGACCAGGCGGGCCATATCCGTGTTGACCAGACGATCTCCGAACTGAGAAACGCCGAGGCCTATACAATCGAGTGCTGGGCCAAACCCAACAACGCGCTCGCGATCTACGGCTCGCTGGTCTCGATGACGACACCGGAGCGTGAAGCGCTCGCGGCATCCGGGCTGGTGCTGCACGGGCTCTCCGAGGAAGCCGGTGCAGAGCGCGGCCTGCTGCGTTTTTACCACCGAAACCCGCCTTCTTCAGAAACCGGCACCGAGGTCTACTCGCAGCGACGCTGGGCCGTGGATCAATGGATGCACATCGCCGCAGTCAAGGACCGCACCTCTGCGAAGCTCTACATCAACGGCGAACTCGTGGCGGTGCTGGACGATACCACGGCCTTCCCGGACACCGAGTTTGTCACCAAGATCGGGATCCACCAGACCCAGCCCGAGGCCCGGCAGAAGCGGCCTTACGAGGGCTTGATCGACGAGGTGGCGATCTACGACCGCGCCCTTACAGTCAACGATATCGAGTCGCACTACAACAAGATGCGCTATTTGTTAAATGAAGATTCTTCGAGGCCGATCGGAGATTGAAATACGGCGCGCAGCCAATGAAGCGGTGCCGTTCACGTTCCATAACACTAACCCGAGGATGAGCCAATGTCTGGACATGCCGGGAGAATCAATCGGATCACGGTTTGAATAGAAACATCGTGCCATGGTGCTCTTTGCGTTGAAGAGCACTGCTTATGGCCGTTCACCGGGCCCAGTGCTCAAGTTGGAGATGAAGATGAACAAGAATCTACTTCCTACCGTTTCGTGCCTCGGGATCGCCGCGTCCTATTCTGCCGGCGCGGCCTTGGTCGGGGCCTATGACTTCACCGGCGGCAGCCTCGCCGACTCTTCGGGCAACGGGAATAACGCCGCGGTCAGCGAAGGAGCCTTCCCCGGCAGCGGCTTGAACTTCACTAACGGCGCGGTCGTGGACGGCGTACGCGGCGACGTGTATGACCTGTCCGGCGGCGGCTTGGGCGGCAACGGCTCGGACGGCGGAGTGAACCTCAACCTCCCAGTCGCGGGCAACAACACCGGTGCCTGGTCGCTGGCAATGTGGGTTAGAGAAGCAGACGCTTCAGGCGACGCCTATATCTTCGACAACCGCAACACCGCGACCGGCGCACCGGCCGGAGGGGACCGCATGATCATCTCGATCGGACAGGGCAGCGGCACCGCAGGGCCCAAGGCCTGGAACGGTGCGGTCTGGGTAGATGGTGGTACGCCCGCAGTGAATGACGGCGACTGGCACCACGTTGCCTGGGTCTACGACGGGACGAATTTCACCGCCTATGTCGATGGGGCCCCGGGCATCGTCGGCGGGACCGCGGCCGCGTTCGCGGACCTGCTGCTCGAAGATATCGAGATCGGCAACGAAGGCACCGGCGGCGGCGCGGGCGGGCAGGAAAGCCGGCTGGTTGACAGCATTCGTGTTTACAACCACGCCCTGACCGCGAACGAGGTCCAGGCCCTGTACATCCCCGAGCCCACCTCGCTGGCAATGCTGACACTTGGTGGTCTGCTGGTCTCTCGGCGCCGCCGTGCGTAAGTAAGAGATTGGTGGCCGAGGCGACCCGAGACGGGTGTCATATCCCCCGACCCACAACATGACCTTTCTTTTCCCGAATGAATGGAGATGAATCAATGAAGATTGGAAGCAAACACCTCATGGCCGCCGCATGTGCGTCGGCTCTGCTCACCCTGCCCGTGCATGCGGTCCTAATCGGGGCGTATGACTTTACCGGCGGCAGCCTCGCTGACTCGTCGGGCAACGGTAACGACGCGTTCGAAAGCGAAGGCGCTTTCCCCGGCAGCGGCTTGACCTTCACCAATGGCGCAGTGACCGATTTTGAACGCGGAGACGTGTTCGACCTGTCCGGTGGCGGCGTGGGCGGCAACGGCTCGGACGGCGGGGTGAACCTCAACCTCCCGGTCGCGGGCAACAACACAGGCAGCTGGACGCTCGCCCTGTGGATCAAAGAAGACGATTTTGCCGGCGACGCTTACTTGTTTGACAACCGCAATACCGCGACCGGCATGCCCGCAGGCGGTGACCGGATCATCATCTCGCCGGGGCAGAACACCGTCACCGGCGGGCCCAGCATCTGGAACGGCGACGCCTGGCAGGACGCGGGGCACACCGACGGTACCGTCGAGAACGGCGACTGGAACCACTTCGCCTGGGTTTATGACGGCGGGGCCGGAACCCTGACCGTCTACGAGAACGGTGTCGCCGGCAACGGGGGCACTGTCACGACCGCGGCCGATATCCTCCTGGAAGACATCGAGATCGGTAACGAGGGCACCGGCGGCGGCGCGGGCGGCCAGGCGAGCCGGCTGGTCGATGAGATCCGCGTATACAACAACGCGCTCAGTGCCCCCGAGGTTCAGGCTCTGATAGGAGGTGGCAACGACCCCGCAGACCTGGACCTTGATGGCGACGTCGATGACGCCGACTTCGGCCTGTTCTTTGCCGCATTCTCCGGCCCGGGCATCCCGACGGGCAACCCCGCGGCCGACCTGGATGGCGACACCGACACGGACGACGCTGACTTCGGCCTGGCCTTCGCCGCGTTTACCGGCCCGGGCGGATCCGCGTCCGTGCCCGAACCGACCAGCCTCGCACTGCTCGGCCTGGGCGGCCTGCTCGCCGTGCGGTGCCGGCGTGTGTAAACAACTTGATCCTCCTTCGCACGGCCGGTGGTTCGCGCCGCCGGCGGTGCTTCTACTGCCCGTAATCAAGGTTGCCCAATGCGAAGCGCTTCCAACAAAGCTTTTACGCTCATCGAACTGCTCGTTGTGATCTCGATCATCGCCCTGCTGATCGCGATCTTGCTGCCCGCCCTCGCCGCGGCGCGCGAGTCGGCCATCGTCGCGACCTGCCTGAGCAATCATCAACAGATCGCGGTCGCCTCTACTGCCGCTGCGACCGATGACAAGGGCAAGTTCATCCCGGCCCTTAACGAGTTGGTCCAGATCGCGCTGCTGCCCGAAGAAACCGAAAGGTTCGACGACTACGGCTACTCCTCGAATAACTGGATCGACCCCGGGCGAGACTATATCCCCGAGTTCGAGCCCGACTTCAGTGACCAGATGGTTATGGGCTACCAATACTTTGGCGGTGTAAAAACATGGCAGACCGTCCGCGGCACCTTTGACAAAGGCTTTAGCCCGGTCACCCTCGATCAGGCCAAGCCCGGCTTCGCGCTGTCCGCATGCACCGTGATGAAGATCAGCGGCCGATGGGGGTTCGAAGAACGGCCGGTCTACAAAGACATGCCTTCCCACGGTAAAGAAACCTTGCCCACCGGCGGCAACCACTCCTACGCCAACGGCTCGGGCCAATGGGTCGATTTCTTCGAGATGACCTACAACCACACATGGACCACCGGCGGCACGCGTATCGCCTATTGGTTCCAACCGGATATGGGCGAGTATGAAGAACGCGCCCCCCAGGCACGGTATTAGGTTCGCGCCAGCCTGGCCTGTTCCACAATGTCTTCACCGAAACCAGTCCTGCAATCGGATTACACCCACTTCTCCTATATGTGAATGCTCGCCCCCCATTGACTTGGCCAATAGCCTAACTATCCCCGGTAGCACTCCAGGATTGGGAGTATTCGATGGCTCGATCCAGCAACAAAGCTTTCACCCTGATTGAACTGCTGGTGGTGATCTCTGTCATCGCACTCTTGGTTGCGATCTTGCTGCCGGCACTAAGCCGTGCACGCATCTCGGCGCAGGAAATGCAGTGCAAGAGCAGCCTGAGACAGCTGGTTATCGCGGCGACCAGCAGCGCCACAGACTCGGCCGGACAATTCCCAACGCGTGGCGACCACCTGAACAACCAGACCTTTCCTTACTGGGCGTCGCACGGTGCGTGGCACCCGCTTGGTAGAGGCCAATATGCCGATTCACGGTTTATCTGGGACGACTACCTCGACGACTATACCGGAGAAACCGGGTCACGGTCGATCTACTGCCCCTTGATGCCCGAAGGGGTGGGCCTGACCTATGAAGAAGCTTGGCCGAATGCTCAAGGCAACCATACATGGGGCTACGCATACCTGGCCCACGCGATCGATGATTGGCGTTGGCAAGGCAGCGAATCGCCGCCGGAGAACCTAGAAGCACCATCGGATCAATCGATCTGGACCGACATCACGATCGGCGTGATCGGCCAGCGGTGGCTTCTCGTTCCACACACGGTTTCGGGAAAAGGCTGGTACTCCGGAGGTCCGACGGTGCCAGAAGCATCAAGCAACACACCCCAAGGCACACATGCAGGACGCGTAGACGGGTCGGTGGCGTTGGAGGTATACGTGCCGGGTACAACCGTTAACAGTCAGCCCGATGTAGAATACAGCGTCAGGCACGGCGGTAATCCAGGCATATTGCAAGGACGCGCTGATTGAGTGATACGTTTACGAAGAATCGTTCAGGCCAATCAATCCTACAAATAGATGCATGAATGGGTATTCCCCTCGGCGCTGTATCCGATCCAACCACCCCTGATTCTCTCATAACAACCGGACCATAGATCCCGAGGGCCATGGTGCGTTTAATGGCTTTGATCGGTCTGAAAGGTACGACTTAAGGGGGCGATCTGGACCGACTCGGGGTGATTGGTCGAGCCGCGAAATCACTCATCGAGCGGTTGCTTTATCGGCAGCATCGACTTCGGGTTAGGCTTGTGCTCGCCTACCTCCCACGCACAAGACGTAAGCGTGAGAGCTCGAATAGGAGATTGGATCATCAAGCCGAAACACTACCCAACACCCTTGACAGACCCGGCTTCATAGGTGGGTATGTATATGTTCAGCTAAACCGTTGATGGTTTGTCAGCCCCTCGGCTCGCGGGGCAGGATATGCTGTCTGTGCTTTCGCCGTGCCGTAGACGTGGTCAGCACGAGGAGAAAATCTCCGCCGTTCGTTTTGCCACCGAGTCCCCGCCTCCCTCGGCACCGGCCGGCGCGACATGGGCTAGTGTTGATCTGCCAGCGATGCAGCGCATGTCCCATGTGATTCGCCCCTCGGGTTCAGGTCTGACCTGTAACACATCGGCAGGCGGTCGATTAGGACCTCCTGCCGAGCATCCATTTGTCACACGCCCTTGCCCAAGATCATCAGGTATCCCAGCGCGGCCTGGGCCAGTGAAATGCCTGAGAGTACGGCGATAAACGCGCTTTGGAAAGCCCGGCCCCGACGGTGCCTGATCAGCCAGCCCATAGGGATCGCCCACGCTAACAGCCACAAGAGCATGAGCGTGCCCATGAAGGCGGTATCACTCGGCCCGACAAGCAAGGCGATGAGATACAACGGGATGGCGATGATCCCCCCGAACACGATCGCCGCTTCCGAGGGATCGTCGAGCAGGTGATGGCATGCCGCGACCCCGAGCAACGGCCACACCGACACAGCGAACAGGGACATCCACAGTAAATTGAATGGCGACCAACCTCCTGCCGCTTCCGTTTTTCTACTGACATGATTCATAAGTGGACGATCAATTGCCACGCATGGGGGAGGCCATGGTTGGGTTCTCAGGAAGGACAGGAAACACATCGGGGCTCTCTGCCGCTATCAAGCCACCGAGTTAGTGGGTTTTAGTTGAGGGCTTCAGCGTCATGTTCCCCATGGCGATTCCAACGCCTCAGCAGGACCACCCCGCCGAGCCCCAGCAGCAGCGCCAGGGACCCCGGCTCGGGGATGACATCGATCTGGATGCTGCCTGGCCCGCCGCCGTCGTCGAAAGGGTTCCTGTCGAATGGGAGGTTGGTAAACGCCGATCCGTCGGCGAGCGTGCCGGAGATCGTGCCGCTGACCTCAGCCAGGAAGCCTGAACTGACGGGGCTGCCGTTCACCGAGAAGCTCAAGCCCCGCAGGATGATGAGCCCGTTGCCGTCGACGGCCAGCCCGTAGTCGAGATGAATGACGCCGTTCGCCGCGAGTTCACCGCCGCTGATATCGACCGTGGCGTTGTTGCTCGCTTCGATGTCTTCACCGATCGAGCCGCCGCTTATGTAGATGGCGCTGCCTTGCGTCGCTTCGACGTCGTCAGCCACCGACCCGCCCGTGATCGTGATCGTGCTGCTGCCCTCAGCGTAGACATCGTCGTCCAGGATTCCCCCGTTGATGAAGATGCTCGACTGGTTATAAGCCGAAACATCGTCCTCGAAGAAGCCGTCGTTGATGACCACCTCGGAGGAGTCCTCTGTCCAGACGGTGTCGTCGGCCGAGTCGGTGCCGGTGATGTTCGCGCCGGTGTTGAATGTCACTCGCGTCGGCGACCCCACCGAGCTGTCTCTCACGCGGATGTAGTCGTTGAGTGCGTAGTCGACGATGGTGTCCGACAACCCGTTATCGAAGGTTGTCAACGCGTGGGCCGTGCCGGAGGAAAGCAACACCGCCGAGGCGGTACCGAAGAAGAACGTCATGGATCGGGTGATCATCATTCGCCAATCTCTCTCTGAAAAAGTGTGAGTAAAACAATGGATTGAGCGGTAACCGGATGATCCGCAGCGGAGCGACCGCGCCGCCGCCCAACCATGTACAGCCCGCCCAGGCCCAGCAGCGCCAGCGACGCGGGTTCGGGGACCGCGGTGAGTGACGCCTCGGCGAAGCCGAACGTGCTCACTTCGCTGGACTGCAAAACGCCGTTCTCGAAAACCCGGACTTCGAACACGACGCCGGCGACCTGGATGGATCGTTCGACGTCGCCGTCGCCGCCGATCGTCTGGGCGTTGAACGTCGCGGTGAGCTCGAAGATGCCGCCGATCGCCTCATCGATGAGGACGGTGTTGGGCGCGGGGGTGGTGGACGGGCTCAGGTCGGTGCCGTTGAGCGTGGCGGTGATGCTGTCGTAGGTTACGCCACCGGTTTCGAGCAGTGCGCCGGCGTCACCGGAGACGTCGGCGGTGACGGTGATACCGGTGATCTCCAGCTCAAACTCCAGGTCCTCGTTGTCGATCTCGATGTCGACGTCGGCGTTGACCCGAGCGTCTGGCCCGTCGTAGGTGGCCCGGGCGAAGCGGACGCCGCTGCCGCCATCGACGTCCGAGGTGGCGGAGACCGAACCGCTGGGGTCGCCGGGGTCGCCGATGATGCTCTCGGACAGCGCGTAAGGGACCGGCGCGGTACCCGAGACTTCGTACTCCGGGCCCGACTCCACGATCGCCGGTGGGCTCACGGTGTTGTCGGTCTGGGTCCCCTGAAAATCGAGGGCCCGGCTGCTGCCGACCACGACCAAGGCGGCGCCGGCCGTCGGAGCCGCGCCCAATACGAGGGCGCAGGCCAGGGCAAGAACATAAAAGGCTTTGGTCATATTCGAATCCATTAGTCTTTCCTGTCAGACGGCCGCCGGCCGCGACCATCGCTGTGACCCGGCAGCGCTTTCACCGCCGGCGCGTTGCCCGCGGCGGGCGAGCACCAACAGCCCGCCCAGCCCCAGCAGCGCCAGCGACCCCGGCGTGGGGATGACGGTCACGACGGTCGCGGTCAGCGCGGTGCCGCTGGAGTTGGGGTCGTTGTAGTCGATGAGGAACTCGACGCCCTCAAAGACGATGGTCTGGTCGTCGCCGACGTTGTCGAAGACCTGGGTCGTGACCGCGCCGTTGAGGTTCTGGCCGATGGTGTCGTAGTCGACCAGGAGAAAGACGTCGTCGAGTTCGAATGCCGCGGGGTCTTCGAGGTCGAGGATGAGGCTTCGGGTGCCGCTGCGGAAGCTGAAATCTTTAGTGGAGATCAGGCCGTTGAGCTCATCGCCGAAGGAATCTTTGGAGAGCTCGAAGGTCACCACCGCGTCGCCGGGCGTGATGTCGGTGTTGGTGTCGGTGTTGGTGACGATGAAGCGGTTGGTGGTGACCTCGCCGCCTGTACCGATGGTGAGCGGGCCGGTGCCGTTGTAGCCGACGAACAGGCCGTCGCCGACACCAAGCGTGCCGTCGATCACGTTGAGTTGGCCCGACGACTCGTCGCCGAGGGCGACAAAGATGTCATCCGCCACGTTGACGGCCGCGCCGCCGGTGATGTTGAGCACGCCGTGGCCGCCGGTGCCGAGGTTGATGTCACCGGCGCCGTTGCCGGTTGAGTCCCCGGTGACGGTCTGGACAACGTTGAGGAACGAGAAAGGCCCGCCCACGTTGATCACGCCGCTGGCGCCGTTGTTGTCGCTGTCGTTGCCGACGTCGATCCGGCCGAGGCTGGCATTGCCGCCCGAGAGGATGTTGAGCTCGCCTTGGGCGGTGTCGTGCTGCGTCCCGACGAAGGTGCGGAACGGGGCCGTGCCGTTGTTGGAGAACACCAGGCTCCCCTCGCCCGTGATGTTGACGACGCCCTTCTGCCCGGCCTGGCTGCCGATGAAGAAGCGGTTGTCGGCGTTCGTGGGGAGGATCTCGAAGGTGGCCATGTCCTTCACGTTGAGCGTGGCCGCGGTGGGCCCGTTCAGGAAGATTGAGTCGCCGGCCTGAAAAAGGGTCCCGTCGTCGGTGACGGTCGCGGTGTTGTCGCCGCTGATGCTGAAGTCGTTGGCGACCATTACGACGGCTTCGTTGGAGGCGGTGAACAAGGCGGTGCCGGCAACACCGACGCGGAGGAAGTTCGTTTCCAAGATGGAATCGAAGCCGTCGATCAGGACCGTGCCGTCGCCCGAGGCCTGGGCGCCGATCTCGACGCTCTGGTCATTGGCGGCTGTGCCGGTGGAGAAGCTGCTGCCAGCGTCGATGGTGAGGCTGCCGACGCCGGAGTCGCCGACGTCGACGCCTTGGCCGGCAACGGGCGGGTTGGGATTGACGTCGCCGGTGGCGGTGATCCCGGCGGAGGCGGGCGTGGCCGCCGCAAGGCTCAGTGAGGCCGCGATGGTCAGCGTGTTCTTCGTGCGTCGGGTCATGGTCATTCGCCTCTCTCTGTTTCTCTCTAAAGCGTGGTGAGTAAAACAACGGATCAAGCGTTAGCCGAACGGTCTTCAGCGGAGCGACCGCGTCGCCGCCCGAGCAGTGCCACTCCGCCCAGCCCCAGCAGAACCAACGACGCGGGCTCGGGGACAACGGTGGCGGTGAGCGCGAGGTCGCCGCCGCCGAGGTCGGCGTCGTAGTTGATCAGGAGGTCGTAGCCGCCGAAGGAGACGACGGAATCGTCGGCGATGCCGTTGAAGAGCCCGCCGTCCCAGTTGGCGTAGTCGATGAGCGTGAACGTATCACCGAGGCTGAGCACGACGCCGTTGTCGATGTCGATATCCAGCAGGGCCGTCCCTCCCCCGAAGCGCAACGCCCCGGTCTCGATGAGGCCGGACTCGATCGAGCCGGTGCCGTCGTCGCCGATGATGAAGCGCATCGTCGCTTTGTCGTTGCTGGCGATGGCGAAGCGGAGGCCGCTGTTGCCGGTGCCGTTGGCGGGCGCTTCGATCAGCGCCCCACGCCCGACCTCGAGCGTGCCGTCGGCCGGGAAGCTCGCGGCACCCCAGCCCACATAGAGCCGATCATTGACCGTCAGCGTGCTGCCGTCGCCGGAGATGGAGAACACGCCGGTGGAGATGTCGGTGCTGATGTACATGTCGTCGTCGACGGTGACCGTGCCCCCCCCGGTCACGGTCATCGAGCCGTTGCCAGCGAGCGCACCGATCTCACCGCCCACGAACAGGTCTTCATCGACATCGATCACGCTGCCGCCGGAGACGTTGAGCGTCCCGGTTCCTTCCTGGCCGACGTACAGCCACCGCGTAACGTGGAGCTTGCCCTGGTCCTGGACGTCGATGGTGACCACCGTGTTGGGGTCTTGGGCGGCGAAGAAGAACTCCGCCTGCAGCTCGGAGCCTGCGCCGGTGATGTTGATGTCTGCGGAGCTGTCGTCCTGCTGGGCGATGCGCATCCGGCCGGCGAGCATGCGGCCGCCGCTCTCGATATTGAGCGTCGCCTCGCCTTTTTCGCCCAGGTGGATCACGTCGTTGCCGGCGCCGGTGATGTCAAGCAGGCCGCCGCTGCGGACGTTGATGGTGGCTTGGCCGTCGGCGTTCTGGGTCGTGCGGAAGAAGGGGTTGTCGATCGTCTGGTCGAAGGCGATCATCGTGGCGTTGTCCTCGACGCTGAGCGTGCCGGTGCCGCTGCCGCCCATGTAGAACCAGATCGAGTCGGCGGAGAACGACGAGCCGGTCCCGGTGACGATCAACTCACCGACACTGCCGGCGGCCTGGCCGATGCTTACCTCACCCACGCCGCTGTCGGCGCCGAGGGGGCGCTTGGTGAAAGCGGTCCCGCCGTTGGACACGGTCAGTTTGCCGGTGCCGCTGCCGCCGATGGTCAGGTCGTCGTTGATCTCCAACGAGCTGCCGGCCCCGGTGACCAGCCCGGTGCCGTCGCCGCCGGGGGCGTCGTCGCCGAAGATCACCCGCCGGGTCTCGACGATGCTGGAGCCGTTGTCGATGGTCAGCGTGCCGACGCCGCTATCGCCGACGCGCTTGAAGAGGTTGTCTTCGGTCACGTCGCCGGTCTCGACGACCGCGGCATGGGTCGCCGGGGCCGCCATCGTGGTGAGGATCACGGCGGTGTGGTAGATGGTCTTATTCATCGGTTCGTCTCTTCTCGTTTCCTGTTGCTGTATGGGGTAGAGGAACAAAAGCCGGTTGGCACGCTATTACCGGTGGCAACCACCGCACCCAGGCCAGCCAGCGTCCATAATCGATGCCTCAACCCTTAACGCCGACGTAGCAGCATTATTTGTCGAGACGAGGCCGGCTGACGCTGTCATAGCTGTGAGGTAAGCAGGCTTTAGAGGCTTCATGGGGGTTTCTCTCCCGATTTCGGGCACCGTTGGCACACTGGGCTCTGGGGGCCATTCGACGCAACGCAACGAAGCCGTACGCCAAGGTGCGCATCGATTTTGAGCACTGGGTTTAAGTCCAACAGGGTGGGCACAGAAATTCGTCTCACCCCGCCTTTACGCTTACGACTTTCCAGGCCGGTTGTTGGTTGCATTCCTGTGCGAGCAAGCGGGCCATCCGTTACAAGTAATCTCGCTGTCAGGCAGATGAATCCGACACACCAAAAGTGGGTACTTTGTGGTGTACGAAGGGTCGATGACCTACTAAACAAGCCGCACAACACATTGTCCGGGGCCTTGCGGGTCTGGGAGCACGTTGTATGCCGCCACAAGGCGCTGGTGAATGGCAAGATGCCAGGCCTGCTCACACAAATGGGGTTGCGGGAACGGGCTTGTTGGTCCCGGATGAGTTGTAAAGGTCGCCATCAGACCAGAGCTTCATCCGGTTTGGACCTAGCCATGCTAGTATGGCAAAGAGTCTGATTCGGTTATGGCTGGCGTAACCAATACACTGCTGGATGTGGTAGTTGAAATGGTTGAGCATGACCCGCCCGGACCGGAAGAGCGATTCGCGACCGACCTGATGGTCCCACAGGTCTACGACGCGTTGCGCGAACTCGCCGAGCTCCGCATGACGCGTCAGATGCCGGGCCAGAGCATCTCGCGGACGGAACTGGTGCACGAGGTCTACCTCCGGCTGAGCAAGGAGGGGGCCGATCCGAAATGGGCGAACCGGAACCAGTTTTTCTGTGCGGCCGCCGAAGCGATGCGCCGGGTTTTGATCGACCGCATCCGTGCCAAACACCGGCTCAAGCGTGGCGGGGCAGCTAGCCGGGCCTCGCTCGACGCGCTCAACCTGGACGTCCCTGCCGACGACGGGTGCTTCGCTGAAATCGACGAGGCGCTCCATGAATTGGAGTCCATTGATCCGCCGATTGCGAACATGGTCAAGATGAGGTTTTTTGCCGGGATGACTCAAGAGCAGATCGCAGAAGCGACCGGGGTTTCCACTCGGACGGTAAACCGGCAGTGGGTTTATGCCAAGGGCTGGTTAGCTGAATATCTTTCGAAATAGCATCGCTGGCATGGGCCGCCGAGAGACGATCGACATCGCGGTATCGGTCTGTCTCTTTTTCTGGTCAAAGAACGAGTTAGCCTACAACGGCCTCGAGAACTGCCTATGCCAGACTATAACTCGAACTATCGTCAAGCACGAGAAAAGCACCTTTTCTACCAGGCGCTGGATATCAGCGTGCTGGCAGACCGCGAAGCATTCCTGTCGGCGGCTTGTGGTGAGGACGCGGCGTTGTACGAACGCCTCATGACCCTGCTCCAAGCGGCTGATCGCCCGGGTGACCCATTCAACCCAGCCGTGATCGCCGAGCTGCATGACGAGCAGGCCCGGCTCGCCATCGAGCTCAACGAAGAGGTGCAGCTACTGATCGGGCTCGGTCGGGGTATCGACCAGGTCGGGGATGATTACGAGCTGATCGAGGAAATCGGCCGGGGGGCAACGGCCGTGGTGTATCGCGCCCGGCAGAAGAGCCTGAACCGTGAGGTCGCGGTCAAGATCCTGCTGGGCTCAACCATCGTGTCTCCCAAGGTTCGGGCGCGATTCCTCGCCGAGGCCGAAGCCGCCGCCGGGCTCGAGCACCCGCAGATCGTCCCGATCTACGACATCGGTCGGCACGGGAAATACGATTTTTACAGCATGGCGTTGATCCGCGGCGGGACCCTGGCCGACGCGATACGCCGGGGCGACTTTGATCGTCGCGGGGCGGTCAAGCTCATGCTCAAGGTCACGCGGGCGGTCTGGTACGCCCACCAGGCCGGCGTGATCCACCGTGACCTCAAGCCGGACAACATCCTGATGGACGAGGCCGGGCAGCCCAACATCAGCGATTTCGGGCTCGCTTGCAGGCTCGACGACCAGACCACCCAGTTGCTGACCGGATCGATCCACGGCACGCCTCAGTACATGGCTCCGGAACAAGCCGAACCGCATGGCCGCCCTGTGACGATGGCGGCAGATATCTACAGCCTCGGTGTCATCTTGTACGAGATGATCACCGGGGCCCCGCCGCTGCGGTCAGACTCCACGGCCCGCACGCTGGAACTGGTTCGATACGCCGAGCCGCTTGCCCCGCGAAAGCACGACCGCTCGATCGACCGGGACCTCGAGACCGTCACGATGAAGTGCCTGGAGAAGCAGCCAACTCGGCGGTACGATTCGGCTAAGGCGTTGGCCGACGACCTCACCGCCTGGCTTGACAACCGCCCGATCGCGGCGCGCCCGCCGGGGCAGGTTGAACGGCTCAGTCGCTTGGCCCAGCGGCACCCGGCCCGTTTGATGTTTGCGCTCATGGGGCTATTGCTCGCGATCACGCTCGGGATCGGCGGCCCGGTCGTGGCATGGCATCAGACTCAGCTCCGCAAGATCGCCGATACAGAACGTGAACGCGCCGAGCAAGAGCGCCTCGCCGCCGACGCCGCGAAGGACGAGGCCGACCGGGCCGCCGAGATGAACCGCCGGCTCGCCTACGCCTACAGCAACCGGCTGGTCAATGCGATCACGGGGAACCGTCCGTTCGCGCTTGGCGCGCACCACGCCATCCTACGCACCAAAACCCCGCTCGCCGGGAAGGAAGACCTACGCGGCTGGGAGTGGTACTACAACTACGCGGCGACGTACATGGAACCGCTGCGCGTCCCCGGCCGAGGCAGTGTTCAGAACGTGAGTTTTTCCCCCAGCGGCAAGCAACTGGCGATCGCTCATCAAGGCCGGGGCGGGAGCATCATCCGCGATGGGATGCACACCGCCACGATCCGTCATCTGCCCGACCCAACGGGGCCGCACCGCCAAGTCCTTTGGCATGGCGATGGGCAGCGGATCGCAACCTTGTCAGAGCAGGGCATGATCCGGTTCTGGGACACACGGGATGGTGAGCAGTTGGCGCAGCTTCACCCGCCAAACCGGGTGCTCTGGATCTCGTGGCAGCCGTCGGCCGGGCGCTTGTTCGCATTGACCGATGACGATGTGTTTCATTGGTGGGACGTCGGTGACCTGGAAAACATCAAACCTCTTTCATCGGTACGCGCGACAGCTTCGGGATTGATCTGCGCTGCGCTGAGTCCCGACGGGAGTTGGGTGGCCGCGATCGGGGAGGGGAGGCAAGTCTTTGTTTGGTCGGCCGACCGACCCGATCAGAAGCCGCGGGTACTCGACGGGCATAAGGCGGCTGTCACCGGGCTTCGTTGGCACAACAACAGCCGCTGGTTGGCGACCCGCAGCCGTGACGGGCATCTGCGTGTCTGGGAAGTCGAATCAGGTGCACGCATTGCACGCGCCCACGACCTGCCCGGGCACGACGGCGTTGTCTCGGCGATGGCCTGGGAGACCCACGGCTTCCGCCTGGTCTACGCGCAGGACGAGTCTGTGTCACTCCATATGGTCGACCTGCCCCTGTCCCTCCAGGTGCACCTGGTGTGGTACAAGGATCAGCAAAAGATCACCGCGCTGGATTGGAGCATGATGACTCACACCGTCGCCGTGGGCTTTGAGAACGGCATGCTCGAGCTACGCCGTGCCGGCCTGCCCGAGGCAAAGCGTACGCATCACTACGAGATGGGACCGGTCCAGGACTTGGCGTTCAGCTCCGACAGCCGGCTGATCGCAATCCGCCTGGGAGACGGCAGCGTCAAGACCCAGATCGTCGACAGCAACGACTTGCTTATGGAAGCAGACCTTCACGCCATCGGCAAGGGCAATTATTTCGAATGGGACGGCAGCGCCCCGCACCGCCTGATGGTCGTCTCCGACGGGCCGACCGGCTCATCCATCCGTTTCCTGGACGCTGTCATATCCGACGAGCAGCAGCCGGAACACACGATCCAATTACCCGGCACCCGGGCTATAGCAACCGCGATGCAGCCTGAAGGCAACCAGGTCGCCCTGCTCACCGCCGCGGGCGAGATCGCGCTCTGGGACATCAAAGCCCGGCAACGAAAACAAGTGCTCCGACCGCCCGATGGGGTGGACCCGGGACGCGCTGCCCTATCGTTCAGCCCGGACGGGCGTTACCTGCTGGCGACGGGCGAGCACCACCCGCTTGGGGCCTGGGACACCCGGCAGGACAGGCCGTTGTCGATCGAAAGACCCGGCGACCTAGCCCCCGCACGGACCCACGCCTGGCATCCCGAGGGTCACCGCTTTGCGACCGGCCATACGGACGGGAGCATCGGGATCTGGTCGGTAGACCCGCCGAGGATCATCCGCCGTCTCCAGGGCCGTGGCGAGTCCGCGCCGCTGCTGGCATGGCACCCGGGCGGTGAGCGGCTTGCCAGTTCAGCTATGGCCAACCAGGTCAGGATCTGGGCCTGGGAAACCGGAGAATCCCCCCTGAGCCTGGAGGGGAACATTGGGGAGATCACGGGGCTGGCCTGGTCTCCGGACGGGCTCAGGCTGGCTTCTTGCAACGCGGCGAATCACTTGAAGATCTGGGACGCCAGCGCGGGCTACCTGATGAGCCGGCCCGATTCGGACGACGATCCACCACTCCGTATCCCTAACAAGGACACCGGCAACGCTCCGAGCTGAACGCGTCCTCGAGACGACAAAACACATCAACCCCCAACCATCCCGACTGATCCCGAACACGGCGTATCCACTCGCATCGCATCAGCCGCCGCAGTGCTAAGCAACGCGCTGCTGATCGGCCGCGAGCTGGATCAGCACGCTGCGCTCGACGACGCGGGCAAGGATGTGCTCAAGCAGGCGATGGCCGAGCTTGGTCTTAGCGCAAGAGCCTGCGACAAGGTCCGCCGGATCGCGCGGACGATCGCGGACCTGGATGCAAGTGAGTCGGTGCAGCTAGCGCACGTCGCGGAGGCGATCAGCTATCGGTTGTTGGATCGGGAGAGATAGTTTTCATGTTTAGCCGGAGACGCGAAGCATCCCGCGCGAATCATGATTGGTGCATCCGCAGGGGACGCTGCGCGTCACCCGCGACACGCTAAACCAGCTCCAAGTCTTCATATAGCGCCTCCAGCACCGCGTTCACGCGCTGCTGGTGCTTCGCCTCGCCGGGCATGCCGTTGAAGACGATGCCGACCGCAAGTCGGTGCACAGGGTCGGCGAAGAAGATGGACGACTGCGCCCCGCCGTGGCCGAATGTGTCGCGCGAGGCGTGCGGGCCGTAGCCGTACGGGATGAGGTGCCAGGCACCATTGGGTGCTAAATGCGCAGAATTGATCGAAACACCCAAACCCCAATCGACGGTTTGCTTGAAGGTTTGATCGACCATGCCGGCGCGTTGCCGTGACGTCATCAAGGCGACCGTCTCAGGCTGGAGGATGCGCACACCGTTGCGTTGCCCGCCGGCGAGCAGCATCTCGTAGAACATGACCAGCTCGCGCACAGGCCCCATCCCGTTGCCGCCGGGCCGGGGGCGGGTGTTCCACTCGGCCGAGACCTTGTTGTTCGCCGCGAACCGCCCGGCGCTGGTCACCGGCATCGCCAGCAGTCTGCCCGCTTGTTCATAGCCGGTGAAAACGTCCGGGGGCATGCCGACCCAGGAATCGTTCATGCCCAGCGGCAGGAAAATTTCTTCACGCACGTACTGATCGATCGGCCGGCCGTCGACCAGCCGGGCCAACTCGCCGAGGATGAACCAGGACGTCTGCGTGTGGTACCCGCCCTGCTCGCCGGGCTCCCACTCGGGCTTGCAGTCGCAGATCGCCGCGATGATCGTGCCCCAGTCATCGCGCGGGAACTTGAAGTCGGCGGACCGTATCCCGCCGGTGTGCGTCAGCAGGTGCCGGACGGTGACCCCCTGCTTCCCGTGCGCCGCGAATGTCGGCAAAAATGCCGCGACGGGGTCGTCCAGCTCGATCTCCCCGTGCTCGAGGAGTTGCAGGATCGCGACCGCGGTGACGGGCTTGCCGCTGGACATCCAGAGGGCGATTGATTCACTGTTGATCGCCCCACAAGCCGGGCCAGAACGCAGTGCCGGCTCGGTTACATCTCCAGAAGCAAGTTCTTCAACCACCTCTTCCTCACGCGACACGCACACCTGTGCCCCGAGGTGGAGTTGGTCGTCGATGCCTTGCCGGATAAGAGATTGAACGGTTGAGAGCATCGCCGCATGTTACCCAGACGCCGGGTGGCAGGCGGCTGAGCTTGCGAAGCCCCGGAACGGGATGTCAGTGATCAATCAAGCGTCAGTCGTTCCGGGGCACCGCCGAGCCTCTGCCCCTGCCACCCGGCCACGGCCATCCGCCGAGGGCTGTTTCGCCTTAGTATCACAAGCAATCCGGTTATAGATAGAGCAATCGCTGTGCCAGGCTCTGGAACGATTTGAATTGAAATGAATTCGTTGGTGGCCGCATCGGTGATCGTATAGTCGCCCGGTGTCATACCAAGCGATTCGAATGTGCCTGATATTTCCCAGCGGTTATCAGGCGTCCACAAAGTGCCATTGAGGTCGGCGGAACTAACAATCAGGCCAGGATAATTCACTCCATTATCTGTCTGATGATATGTTCCGAATTCTGTAGTGCCGGTGGAAGTCCAAAAGTATCTACTGAGAGTAAACATGTCGCCATACCATGGGGATACATCAGTGCCTTCACTAAATTGAAGCCAAGTGTCTTGTGTAGAGCGGGGTACAGAAACTATCGCATCACCCATGATGTTAGAGTTCTGACCACCACCTGATTCGATCCCTACTCCACCCCAAGTCGGTCTGTTCGGGGCAGTGACTAAATTAGACGTATCCAGCGTGCCTGAAGCATTCATAAAAACTCTTCCACTGGATTCTGTGAAAGTAAAGGTAACGCCGCCAGCGTTTGCTTCAAAATCGCTTAGTACACACGCCAAGACAAAGCATGGAAAGATACAAGATAAAAGTTTCATAGTTTCTCTAAATTATCATGAACGATAAATTCATAGGTATGACGCAGTATATACAACAGGTGCAGAATAATAACAAAATTATTAATTGAACGACGTTTAAAGTAGGGGTTTTATTTGGTAGGAGATATCATCCCACTGCAGATATACTCACAAACCGCTCCTTGCTGACCGCGTCTTCGAACTCCGACCAGAACTTGTTCACGATCGTCCGCACGGCCCAGTTGGCGCCGTCGGCGAGGCCGCAGATCGTGGTGCCGGGCATCGAGCCCATGCTCGAGGCGATCTCCAGCAGCATGTCCAGGTCCTTCATCGTGCCGTCGCCCTGCTCGATCCTTGTGAGGATCTTGTAGAGCCAGTTGCCGCCCTCGCGGCAGGGGGTGCACTGGCCGCAGGACTCGTGGCTGTAGAAGCGGGCGCAGTTCCTCGCCATCGCGACCATCGAGACGTCATGCGGGATGATGGTCGGGCAGGCGGTGCCCAGGCCGAGGTTGTTGTATTTCTTGCCGATGTCGAAGTCCATCTCGGCCTCGTACTCGTCGGTGTCGAGGATGCCCATGGAGATCCCGCCGTGGAACGCGGCCTTGTAGTTCTTGCCCGGGAGCATGCCCTGGCCGTAGTCTTCGACGAGGGTCTTGAGGGTGACGCCGAGGTGTTCTTCGTAGACGCCGGGGCGCTTGACGGGGCCGGAGACACCGAAGAGCTTGGTGCCGAAGGAGGCGGGGACGTTGGGCGGCGCGCCCTCGGGCCGGCCCTTGCCGAAGGACTTGAACCAGTCGGCGCCGTGGGTCAGGACCGGCGGGACGGTGGCGAGGGTCTCGACGTTGTTGATGATCGTCGGCCGGCCGAACGCGCCGGCGACGGCGGGGAACGGCGGCTTGATGCGCGGCCAGCCGCGCTTGCCCTCGAGCGATTCGAGCAACGCGGTCTCTTCACCGCAGATATAGGCGCCGGCGCCGCGCTGGAGGTAGAGGTTCGGCCAGCGGTCGTTGACCTTGCCGATGCGCGAGCCCTCGCCGAAGACGCCGTTGTCGTAGGCTTCCCGGATCGCGTTCTCGAATATCTCGCGGTGGTGGTGGTACTCGCCACGGATGTAGTAGTAGGCGGTGTCGAGCTGGCAGGCGATCATGCAGATCGCGATGCCCTCGATGACGATGTGCGGGTCGAACTCGGTGAGGACTTGGTCCTTGAAGGTCGCCGGCTCGGACTCGTCGCAGTTGATGGCGAGGAAGCGCTGCCCGCCGTCCTGGGGCGGGAGGAAGGACCACTTCATCCCGGCGGGGAAGCCCGCGCCGCCGCGGCCGCGGAGCTCGGCGGCCTTGACGACCTCGAGGATGTCCTTGGGGGCCATGCCGACCGCCTGCTCGAGCGCCGCGTAGCCGCCGGCCTTGGTGTAGTCGGCGTAAGACAGCGTCTTGCGGTCGGCGAAGTCGCCCCACGGCGGGGTGGGGATGTTGGTCAGCAGGATGGGTTGTTCGAGGGGCATAGATGGCTTTTGATTTTGTGTCGCGGGTGACGCGTAGCGTCCCGTGATCGGCGTCTGCTGTGCCTTGCACGGGACGCTACGCGCCACCCACGACACATGTTGTGATGTCACGACTTTGGGTCGTTCGTCTGCTGCTCCGTTGAGAGCTTGCTCTTGTCCGCGCCGGGCTTCATCTCGATCTCTTCGATGACCGTCCGGCGGAGGGTGATGTTCTCGTCGATCTGCTTTTCTTCTGTTTCTTTCTTGACGACCTGTCGGGTCCCGCGTGCCTGCGCGTCCTTCTTGATCGGGTCCTTGATGCCGTGGACCAAGAGCCCGGCGTTGCGGCAGAGTTTTTGGAACCATCCCATAGAAACATTGTAGGGCGGCTGTGTGTGCGTGCTCAGCTGCATGCGGATTATTCGAGCCCGTCGAGGATCTGCTCGACGTTGTCGGCCGTCAGGTTCTCGTGCAGCTTGTGGTTGACCAGGGCGCAGGGCGCCCCGCCGCAGGCGCCGATGCACTCGACGTTCATCAGGGTGAATCTGCCGTCGTCGGTCGTCTCATGCGGGCCGATACCGAGCTTCTCGCTGAGCTTCTCGACCAGCTTGTTGTGGCCCATGATCTCGCAGGAGACGGACTGGCAGACCCAGATCGTGTACCTGCCGCGGGGTTCGAGGAAGAACTCTTCATAGAAGGTCGCGGTGTCGAGCACAGTAGACGCGGGCAGTTCGAGAAACTCCGCGGCTTCTTCGATCGCCTGGTACGGCAGCCAGTTGTGCAGGTCCTGGATGGCGTGCAACAGCGGGATCGTGCAGGCCTGCTTGGTGGGGTAGCGCGGGAACATGCGCTGTTCGAAGTCTGCCTTGATCTCGGCGGTGAGGTAGGGCTCGTCCCGCCGATCGATCTGCATGGTGGCTGAGTTTTTGGTGATCCAGGCCATGGTGGATGTCCGATGTGGGATGTTCGATGTCCGAGGTTTTGCGGGCATCGAGGTTGTTGTTACTTGGGCAGTTCTTTCTTCTTGTCGCTCATGATGCGGGCGATGAGCATAATGGCCCCGCCGAAGGCGAACGCGAAGCCGAGCATGCCGACGGCCCAGAGCCCGGGGAACACACGGGCGAAGTGCAGCGCGATCAGCACGAGCCCGATGAGGACCGAGCCGAGCGGGCCGACGGGATGGAAGTGGCTGCGGTCCATGCTATGTATTCTTGTCAGAACTATCGTCTATCGAATACCCAATCAATGCAACGCCTGCTATCAGCAAGATGATCCCCCAGATCGTTATATCCTCTGCTCGGTCAAACACACCATGCAGGATCATGTTGCTGCCAGGTAAGGCTAATCCAAAACCAAATGCAAATAGCCACTTGTTTGCGATCATCGATCCAGCTCCGCCGCGATGATGTTGATCGAGCCGAGGATCGCGACCGTATCGGCCAGCAGGTGCCCCTCGAGCATCCGGCTGAAGGTCTGGTAGTTGATAAAACAAGGCGGGCGGACGCTGACGCGCCAGGGGCGCGGCCCGCCGTCGGCGACGATGGTGTAGCCCAGCTCGCCGTTGGGCGACTCAACGCAGGCGTAGACCTCGTTGATCGGGGCCTCCCAGCCGCGGTTGGTCATGACCAGCTCGAAGTGCTGGATCAGGCCCTCGATCGAGCCGTACACCAGGTCCTTGCCGGGTTTGACGGCCTTGCCATCCGCGTCGGTGTTCATCGGCCCGCCGGGGATGTCGTCGATGAGCTGCTTGATGATCTCGACGGACTGCTTGATCTCTTCGACGCGCACGAGGAACCGGCCGAACACGTCGCCGGTCGTGGCGATCGGGACCTTGAACTTGACGGCGCTGCTGCCCTGCCCGTCCCAGTTGTCGGCGTAGCAGAGGTAGGGGTCATCCTTACGCAGGTCGCGCTTGACGCCGGACGCGCGGGCCAGCGGGCCGGTCAGCGACCAGGCGATCGCCTCCTCGCGCGAGAGCGTGCCGATGCCCTCGGTCCTGTCGCGGAAGATGCGGTTGCGGTTGAGCAGGCCCTCGAGGTCTTCCAGCGCCGGCGGCATCTGCTCGGTGATGAAGTTCTTCACCATCT
Organism: Phycisphaeraceae bacterium; assembly: GCA_028280965.1. GTDB lineage: Bacteria > Planctomycetota > Phycisphaerae > Phycisphaerales > Phycisphaeraceae > JAHQVV01. Next base: position 4,472 of record JANQKT010000078.1, on the reverse strand, counting down.
TCTTGAACAGCGCCTCATCCGGCAGGTCCTGCATCGTCCCGCCGACGCGGGTGTAGTCGGGGTGGAAGCGTTGGCCTGAGATGAAGTCGATGATGTCGTAGATGCGCTCGCGTTCGTTGAAGCCGTAGAGGAAGCCGGTGAACGCGCCCAGGTCCAGCGCCGCGGCGCCGACGCACATCAGGTGGTTCTGGATCCGGCCGAGCTCGAAGAGGATCGTGCGGACAACCTTGCACCGCGGGGTGATGCCGATGTCGAAGAGCTTCTCGACCGCGTGGTGCCAGGCGATGTCGTTGCAGATCGGCGAGACGTAGTCCATCCGCGAGACGATGGTGACGTACTGGTTGTAGTCGAGGGCCTCGCCGAGCTTCTCGAAGCCCGAGTGCAGGTAGCCGATATGCGGGACGGCGCGGGCGACGCGCTCGCCGTCGAGCTCCATGACGATGCGGAGTGTCGTGTGCGTCGCGGGGTGCTGGGGCCCGAAGTTGAGCGTCCAGCGGTCGCCGGCGATGTCCTCGCGGCCCTCGAGGTACGGGGTCGTCTCGACATCGATGTCGATGGGCTTGAGGTCGTAGGGCATGATCGGTCCTGATCGGCGAAACGTATCCTCAGATTGTAGTTGCGGGGCGCGGGGCGTCCAGTCGTGCGGCTTGTCGCCGCCGACCCACACCCGGGCGGGCGAGTGGCTGAGAGCTTGTACGCCCGCGTTTGACACGGCGGCTACGATGGCAGGCGGATGACGGTGCCTCATACTGAGCATGAATCCTTCAAGGCCGCTGGCCGCGCGCAGGCACTCGCGCTTGAGCAGGGCTTTGCGCTGTGCGGGGTCGCCTCCGCCGAGCCGAGCGCCTATGCGGACGACCTCAAGCGCTGGTTGGCCGAGGGCAAGCACGGGGAGATGCACTACCTCGCCGAGCACGCTGAGGTTCGTGTTGACCCGGGCAGACTGGTCGAGGGCGCGGTGAGCGTGGTCGTCGTGGCGGATGCGTATCATATCACTCAGCCACGAATCACCAGCAACCAGCACGCCGTCGGCAAGGTTGCAAAATACGCCTGGGGCGATGACTACCACAAGGTCTTGAAGAAAAGGCTACACCGGATATGCAACGCGCTCGAAGAAACATACCCCGGCCACACCTACCGCGCGACGACCGACACCGCGCCGATCTTCGAACGCGAACTCGCGACGCGGGCCGGCCTGGGCTGGACCGGCAAGCACACGCTGATGATCAACCCGCGGCACGGGTCCTACTTTTTGCTGGGGACCATCGTAACGACGCTGCCGATGCAGACTAGCGAGATCGCCGGCTTCCCCGCCCCGCTTGGGCCGCCGACCGACCATTGCGGGTCTTGCACACGCTGCATCGATGCGTGCCCGACCGACGCGATCGCGCCCGAGGGCTACAGCCTCGACGCCCGACGGTGCATCAGCTACCTCACGCTCGAGCACCGCGGGCCCATCGACGAGCAGTACCACCAGCCGATGGGCGACTGGCTGGCGGGCTGCGATATCTGTCAGGATGTGTGCCCGCACAATCGCAGGCGGCTCGACGCGGCCGCGTCGGGCTACGACCCGCTGGACGTCCACGCGCGTTACAACACGCACGGGGTCAACGGCCGTTTCGAGCTGCTCGACCTACTGTGCTGGACGGCGGAAGACCGCCGGCGGGCGTTCACCGGCTCGGCGCTCAAACGCATCAAGCTCGAGATGATGCAACGCAACGCGCTGATCGCAGCCGGCAACGCGCTGGCCGAGCGCGACGAGCCGGCGCTCCGCGAACAAGTTGTCGAGCTGGCCTCGGCCGATAACGACTCGGCGTTGGTGCGCTCGACTGCGCAAGCGGTCTGTCAGCGGTTAGGGTTGACGCCCGAATAAGCCGATACCCCTGTTAACCACAGGACGAGGCAGGACCGCGCGTGACCCAGCAGCAAGACGAAGTGACGACCTGGCGGATGGACCCCAACGGCCAGCCGCCGCCCAAGATGACCAGCGTCGGCTACGACATGGGCGTGGTCGGCAACGGGCGGACCTGCGCGCTGATCGACCACGAAGGCTCGGTCGTCTTCATGTGCCTGCCCGACTTCGACTCGGGCGCGATCTTCTGCGACCTGCTTTCGAAAGATAAGGGTGGGAAGTTCGGCGTCGCCATCGAGAACGGCAGGGCCACCTGGCAGCGCTACGAGCACGCGACCAACGTGTTGGTCACGCGCTTCGAGTCCGACGCCGGGGGCTTTGAGCTCATCGATTTCATGCCGCGCTACCGGCTCAACGGCGACGACTCCGAGCCCTGCAACCCGCCGGACTTTATCCGCGTGCTCAAGCGCGTCTGGGGCAGGCCGCGCTTCAAGGTCAACTACGACCCGCGCCTCGAGTTCGCCGAGTTCCCGACGACCAGCCACGTCATCGGCCCCGGCCGGATCAAGAGCACCGTCGAGAAGATCGTTGACGGCGAAGAGGTCTACGAGTCGGTCTACCTGCACACGGACCTGGACACGCACGCCGTGCTCGACGGCGGGTTCATGGAGCTCGGCGAGGAACGCTTCCTGCTCTTGAGCTACAACGACAAGCTGCGCGAGCCGACGCACGAGCTGATCCAGCTCATGCTGACCAAGACGCGGGCGTACTGGTTCAACTGGGCGCTGCACACCTGCCGCCCGCCGAGGTATCAGGAGATGGTTGTGCGCTCGGCGCTCGCGCTCAAGCTCATGCAGTTCGGCCCGACCGGCGCGGTCGTCGCCGCCGCCACGACCTCCCTGCCCGAATCGATCGGCGAGGTGCGCAACTGGGACTACCGCTTCTGCTGGATCCGCGACGCGTCGATGACGGTGTCGGTGCTTCGCCGCATCGGCCACGCCGACATGGCACACCGCTTCGTCGATTGGGTCATGGACACCGTGCCGACCAAGGACGACGAGCTGCAGATCATGTACGGCATCCGCGGCGAGCGCACGCTCACCGAGAAGACCCTCGACCACCTCGACGGGTACATGGGCAGCAAACCCGTTCGTACTGGCAACGCGGCGTACCACCAGAAGCAGCACGACATCTACGGCGCGGTGATGGACGTGATCTGGCAGACGCTGCCGCACTTCGCCCGGCGGTTTGACGAGGTCGAGACGGTCTGGACGCAGGTGCGCTCGATCGCCCGCGCCGTCGAGCGGCAGTGGCGGGACCCGGACCGCGGCATCTGGGAGATCCGCGGCGAGAAGCGGCACTTCGTCTTCTCGAAAGTCCTCTGCTGGGTCGCGGTGGACCGGGCGGTGAAGATCGCCGTCGCGCTCGGCCGGACCGGCTGGGCCGAGCAGCACCGCCAACTCGCCGACGAGATCAAGGCGGGTATCGAGAAGGACGGCTGGAACGAGAAGGTCGGCGCCTACACCCAGTCCTACGGCAGCGAGCACATGGACGCGTCCAACCTGCTCATGCTCGACTACGGCTTCTGCGAGCCGGATGACCCGCGTTTCATCTCGACCGTAGATAAGACACTCGAAGAGCTCGGCCGCGACGGTCTGCTCTACCGCTACAAGGCGCTCGACGATTTCGGCGAGACCAACAGCGCGTTCACGATCTGCGCCTTCTGGATGGCCAAGGCCCTGGTCCGCATCGGCCGGGTCGAGGAAGGACAGAAGATGTTTGAAGACCTGCTCGAATGCACGAACCACCTGGGCCTGATGGCGGAGGACCTGACGTTCGAGAACCGCCGGCAGCTGGGCAACTTCCCCCAGGCCTACTCGCACCTGGCGATGATCGACACGGCGCTGGCGATCAACGCGGCGCTCGGCTGGTCCGAGCCGATGGATCTGTCAGAGACGGCGGCGTACTGATCCTGCCTGCTACACCCCGACCCCCAGACGAACCGCTTCCCCACGCTTTCACCGCCCGCTGAACACAACAACTAGGAACGACTAAAAAGAGACGGTGCCGGCCTGCCTAACGCTGTCTTGATTCCGTATGGCCTTCGTCATGTGGTAGGCGATGCAAATGTTCTCGGCAAACAACGATACATGCCGCTTAAAGCGATACAAGCCTGCCAAGTGGTGAGATCGATCGCTTGGAGTGTCCACCCGTACTGTTTCTGTACACAACATGTCAAGTCTTTAGAATGGCAAGTACGTCGGGGAACTCCTGTTGCTCATATCTTTCCTGAATTGCCATCATTTTGGGATTACTTATATTTAGTTATTGACCCTGGCCTAATGACAGAGTAAATTTTCCTCCAGAAGGCAGGTGTATTACCGTTGTGCGGTGCTCATTCTGTGTACCGACAACACACATTGGCATAATCAGGTGCCAAACTCTCCATCTCTCGGAGGAAAGCAAATATGAGGATTCGTACCCTTCTCGCCGGCCTTGCCGCCGGCACTGTGGCTGTTTCGTCCGCTCACGCGGCGCTGACCCCGGTCGCGGACTACACCTTCGACGACGCGAGCGCGCTCGCGCCGTTCACCCAGACCGGCGCCCCGGCGGTGTCCGG
>JANQKT010000107.1 GCA_028280965.1 Phycisphaeraceae bacterium | reverse complement strand
GCAACACACGCTACGCCGTCCAGTTCCTCCAGATGCTGCGGGCCCTGCCGGACTACGACCTGGCGCACACGATCAACGCATGCTGGGAGCGTGCCGGCGACGGCCGGATCCGTATCAGCCAGACCTCGTTTGCGACAATGGCCGCGGAGATCGGCAACGCCGAAGCCCTGGGCCTGCTGATTGGTCAGCTCCAGAACACATCAAACTTCACGATCTCGCCGACGGCCTACAACAGCCGCCGAACCAACGCCCTGCGTTTCATCGAGTTCCGCGGGTCCAACCAGGAGACCCAGCAGTGGTTCAACAAGCACAAGGACCAGCTCGTATTCGACCACCTCAGCAAGCGGTTCGTGCTGCTGGTTGACGACGATTAAGAGCGTCATAAACATCCGGGCAGACCCGACCAACAACTGAAGGGGCCAACATGCGAAAGCCGAACGCCTACCGACGCCTGTCCCGTTTTTTCCTGCCGGCGTGCCTGCTGCCCGCGTTGTTTGTCCTGGCATTGCCGCCGGTCGCGGGCGCGGAAGCAAAGGACCCGGAGCAGACGGACTCAAAGGCCCGCATCGACGAGATCAACAACGACCTGCGGAAGCTGTCCGAGGAGATCCGCGAGCTGCAGAACAAGCGCGACGCCGCGCGGTCCGAGCTGGACACGATCGCAAGCGAGATGCGGAGGAACCAGCCGCTGGCCGGGCTGGTCGAGGTTCAGAAGGCGTTTCTCCCTCCATCGCCTACACGGCAGGAGTGCGAGGCCTACCTGGACCAGCTGCGCTCGGCCGTCGAGAACCGGCGACGGATCAGCAGCAGCCATCTGTGCGTCGAGAAACTCAAGGCGGTCCCCAAAGAACACCTCGACCTGCTGATCGACGAGCGATCCGAGAACACCCGACTGGGCAGCTATGTCCGGTACGTGATCGACGAAGAGGACCACGCCGCAGTGCGCAAGCGCATCACCGAGACGCTCGACCGGTACCCCCACAACATCCACCTGGTTGTCACCCACGGCTGGTGCCAGGATATCAAGGAGCACCTGAAGCACCTGGTCCTCGAAGGCGAGATGCCCGAGGACCCGCAGACCGCCAAGTGGTTCTTCCAGGCCGCGGTCGAGTTGGCCGACCCGGCGCTCTATAAGCGGATGCACGAGATCACGGTCCAGTCGCCTCAGTGGGAGCACCACCTCCTGCTGCTCCGCTCGCTGCCGGACTACGACCTGAACCACACGCTCAACGTGTGCCTCCGGCCCAAGGGGGACGAGCCCATGCAGCCGCACCCGATCGAGATCGATTTTATGGACCTGCACCATCGGGTAAACCGGATCGGTGAATTGAATGAGCAGACCGTGCTGCTCGCCGCCGAGTCGGGCCACATCGATTCGCTCGCGGCGCTAATCGGCGCGATCCAGGACACGGAGAGGAACATCTTGAGCATGCGTTGGAACGCCGCCCACCCGCGCATGCGGGCCCTGCGGTACATCCGCTTCCGCGGGTCGAACCAAGAGATCAAGGACTGGTTCGACACGCACCGCGACGACCTCGTCTTCGACAACCTGACCAAACAGTATGTCCTGCCCAATCACCCATGACCGCGCGGGTATCATGCCGCCATGAACTACCGACTCGGATTCATCGGCTGCGGCAACATGGCCCAGGCCATCGCCGCCGGCGCGATCAAGCAGGGCGTTATCGCCCCGACAGACGTCATCGTGTCTGACCCCTCGCCCAACAACCGCGCGGTGTTTGAGCGGTGGGGCTGCAACGCCAGCCCCGACAACACCGCTGTTGCTACGCAGGCCGAGCAGATCGTGCTCGCGGTCAAGCCGCAGGTCTTCCCCAGCGTCGCGCCGGACCTGGCGGGCTTGACCGGCGAGCAGATCCTCATCTCGATCATGGCCGGGCTGTCGTCGGCAAAGATCGCCGAGCTGGTCGGGCGGCCGTGCCGTATCGTGCGCGTCATGCCCAACACGCCGGCGCTCGTCGGCGAAGGCCTGGCGGGCGTCGCGCTCGGACCCGACACCAACCCCGGTGACGATGGGTTGACGAATCAACTCTTCGCCGCCGTCGGGCAGGTCGTTTCGGTCGACGAGTCCATGATCGACGCGATCAGTGCGGTCTCCGGCTCCGGGCCGGCCTACCTGTTCTACCTCGCCGAGGCAATGGAGCGGGCCGCCAACGAACTCGGGCTCGGCGGTCAGGCCCGGCAGATTGTTTCGCAGACTCTCTACGGCGCGAGCAAGCTCCTGTTCGAATCAGGCGAAGGCCCAAGCGAATTACGCCGTAAAGTCACCTCGCCCGGCGGGACCACGCTCGCGGCATCGACGCATATGGATGGCCAAGGCGTTCAGCCCGCGATCATCGACGCGATGCACGCCGCGGTCGCGCGTGCCAAGCAACTGGGTGCCTGAGGTTATCACCCGATCCTCCTTCCCCGCCTATAGTCTGGGCATGAAGCCAATTGACAACAACCTGATCTCGGCCGCGCTCCTGCTGAACCGGCTGACCCTGGGTATGCTCTTTGTGTTCGCGGGGGTCCGCAAGCTGATACCGCTCGACGCCATGACAGAAAACTGGAATGGCTTCGCATCCCTCACCGCGAGCAAGGCCCCGCTGCCCGAGGCCTTGGGCAAGGCATACGGCTATGCGTTGCCGCCGGTGGAAATACTTGCGGGTACCGCGTTGGTGCTTGGCCTGTTCAGCCGGGTGTCAGCGATTTTGATCGCGTTGATGTTGCTGAGTTTTGTGATCGCCATGGGCCCGGAGTGGTGGCCCGACTCGGGGCCCGCGTTCTCGAAGAACTTCATCCTGATCACCCTGGCGCTCAAGCCCGATGGCCCGCTTAAGTAGCATCGCGCATCCACACAGGACCATGCATGACATACGCGAACCTTGGCGATTTCATCGAAGCGCTGGACAAGGCCGGTGAACTGCACCGCGTCGCCGAGCCGGTATCGTGCATGCTCGAGGTCGCCGCGATCGCCGACCGGGTGAGCAAGTCGCCCGCGCCGCGCTTGTCCGAACACGCACCCGCGACCGACCCGGTTCACCACGCGCTCGGCGGCAAGGCGCTGCTCTTTGAAAACTTGCTGCTGCCCGACGGGGCACGCAGCGACATCCCGCTGCTGATCAACGCGTTCGGCAGCTATCGGCGGATCGAGATGGCGCTCGGGTGTGAACAGGGCGGCTTGGAGGGCCTGGCCCACCGCGTCGGCGAGCTGGTCAAGCCGGAGCCGCCGACCACCCTGATGGACAAGCTCAAGAAGGGCCTGGAGCTGGCGAAGATCGCGCAGCTGCCGCCGAAGGTTGTGAAGAGCGGAGCGTGTCAGGAAGTTGTGCAGACCGGCGGCGACATCGACCTGACGCAACTGCCGATCATCAAGTGCTGGCCGGACGACGGGGACCCCGGGGAGTGTGGGTATCCGCTGTCACCCGAGCAGTCGGGCACGGCGGGGGGCCTGGGCCGGTATATCACGCTCGCAGGGATGTACACGATCCACCCAGACGACGCGGGCAAAGCCGATGGCGAGCCGCGTCCGTCGCGCAACATCGGCATGTACCGCGCGCAGCTCATCGACGCCAAGCACACCGCGATGCACTGGCACATCCACCATGATGGCGCACGGCACTGGCGCGCGTGGAAGGCGCACAACGAGAAGCAGGGTGACCACTTACAAGGGATGCCCTGCGCGATCGTGCTCGGCGGCGAGAGCGTTTTACCCTACGCGGCAACCGCGCCGCTGCCACCCGGCATCAGTGAGCTGCTCTTCGCGGGCTTCCTCAACGGCGGATCGATCAAGCTCGTCAAGTGCAAAACGATCGACCTGCACGTGCCCGCGAACGCGGAGATCGTGATCGAGGGGACCGTCTCGACGCAGGCAGGCGGCATCGGCTACGACCCGCGCGCCAAAGACGCCCCGCCACTTGACCCGCAGCACGAGGTCTTCGAGGGCCCGTTCGGTGACCACACCGGGTTCTACTCGCTGCCCGACCGCTACCCGATCTTCACCGCCACCGCGGTCACGATGCGCGAACAACCCGTTTACCCGACGACCATCGTCGGCCCGCCGCCTCAGGAGGACTACTACCTCGGCAAGGCGACCGAGCGGATCTTCCTGCCGCTGCTCAAGACGCTCGTGCCGGACATCCTCGACTACGACCTGCCGATGTTCGGCGCGTTCCACAACTGCGCGTTCATACAGATCAGGAAGGAGTACCCGCTGCAGGCCCGCCGGGTCATGCACGCGATCTGGGGCGCCGGGCAGATGGCCTGGACGAAGTTTATTGTCGTCGTGGATGAGGATGTGGACGTCCACAACCATGAGGAAGTGCTGTTCCACCTGTGCGCCAATGTGGACCCGGGGCGTGACCTCGAAGTCGTGCATGGCCCGCTGGACATCCTCGACCACGCTGCGCCGCGTCTGGGATCCGGGCAGAAGCTCGGCGTCGACGCGACGCGAAAATGGCCGGGCGAAGAGGTTAACGGCCAGCCGGTGCGCGACTGGCCGAAGTACCTTGGCACGCATCACGGCATGCCCGAGTCGGTGGATGCGGTTGTGAAGCAGATCACGGGGCAATAGCAGCGAAGCTATGCTTCGTCGGCAGACCACGACTCTCGTAATCGCGGCAATCTTCAGCCCTTCAACTTCTGTATGAAGAACTCCACCGACGTCGTCCCGGGGTCGTTACGCATCCCGCGGTAGCGCACGGTCGCTTTGTTGCCCTTGGCTCGCATCGCCTCGGCGATCAGTTGGGACTGCCTGGGGTGGTGGGCCATGATCGTCCAGACCGTGTTCTCCGCCAGATCATCGTCGGGGTACTGGCTCATCAGCAGCAGCTCCGGATCGTCTGCCGACACGAGCGCCAGCGGCGAGACCTGCTCGACCAGCGCAATCACCTCGTCATCATCCAGCGGCTCGATGTAGTTGACATCGAGGTACCGCCGCATCAGGCGCTCGTGGCCATTCATCGGCAGCTTGTGCTTCTTCCAACTGCGTGGATCGAACGACGCGATCGGGTGCCTCGCTACCGCGCAGGTCAGGCGGGTCGACATCGTTTCGAGCAGCGGGTCATCCCAGGGCTCGCGTTCTTCTTCAGGGAACTCCGGGTCTTCATCCTCCTCAAGCGAAACAGAGCTGTTGGGCCGTGGCAGCGGCTTGGCCAGGTCGTCGTGCAGTGCAAGGTAGAGCGCCAGATTCCCGCCGGCCTCTTCGCCGTGGCCCGCGAAGCGGTCGGGGTCGAGGTTGTAGTTTTCGGCTTGGAGGCGGAGGAACTGCACGGCGCGGGCCGCATCGTCAAACGGCCCGGGGAAGGGCATCTGCCCGGCGGTGCGGTAATCGACCGAAGCGACGGAGATGCCCGCGTCCAGCAGGCCGCGGATGTCGAGTGTGCCGTGGTCGGATTCTTCGCCGGTGATGAACTGCCCGCCGTGGAAGAAGACGACCAGCGGGGTGGGCTCATCCGACTCAGCGAGGTACAGGTCCAGGTGGTGCTTGGCCTCGGGGCCGTAGGCGATATCGCGGTGTGTGGCGACCAGCCGCCGGCGGCGCTGCGGCGGTTCGCGGCGGTCCCGCCAGCGCTCGCGCTGCTTCTCCATGAACGCCCGGCCCTCCTCGGCGTCGAGCACCCCGTCCTTGTTCGTGTCCGAGTCGGGGAAGCGTTCGAGGATATTCTCGAGGATCTCGTTGTTCTGACTCGTGTCGCCGTCCTTGAAATCGAACGGGGATGACGGCTGGCCGTTTTCTTCTTCACCCGTCGCCTCACCACCGTCCTGCGCCGCCACGGGCACGGCAAGAAGCAGCAAGCAGGACAAGGCCAGCGTCGACAAGCTGCGGCGATCAGAACTTGAATACAGCGGGCTCAGCATCATTCGGCTCCGGGCGGTCTGCGTATTATCATATCGGCGGTTCGGCCGGATCGATCAAACGCTGAACCGGCGTACACCAAACGGCGTAGGACAGGCTCCAGGCCGGTGACTGACTTACCCGCCTTGCACGGCTCAACGATCCATGAGGGTTTTTTGATGCGAGAACTGCTCCCCCTGGTCATGCTGTTCCTGCTGGTGAGCCACAACGCCGAGGTGCGGGCCGACAAACTGCCCGAAGGCGTGCCGCCTACCGTCCTGCTGATCACCGACGAAACCCTGGCCGAGGCCTGGGAGCCGTTCGCGGCGTTCAAGACCCAGATCGGCCTGCCGACGAAGGTCACCACCGTCCAGACGATCGAAGCCAAGTACGAGGGCGGAGACATCCAGGCGAAGATCCGCGCCTGCGTGCTCGACCATGTCGAGAACCATGAAACGTACTACATCATCCTCGGCGGCGACAGCGCCCCCGGGACCTGGCCCGATGGCGGCGGCCTGGTCCCGGACCGCGACAGCCCGCATTCTCCCATGCCCGGCTTCGGTTACAAGGACATCCCCACCGATCTTTACTACCTCAGCCCCGGCAAATTCGACTGGGACGCGAACAACGACGGCGTGTTCGGCGATTGGAACAACGACAAGGATGCGATCAAGTACACGCACCCCAGCGGCGCATCGCTCGGGCGTATCCCGTTGCGCACCGCGGATGACGTCGCGGCCTACACCGACAAGGTGATCGCTTACGAGACGAAGTACCCCGGAGGTGATTTCGCCAACACGATCCTCTACACCAACACCGTCGATCACTCCGAACCGAAGGTTCGGCGGAGCTGGGACGACTACCTGTCCAAGTCGTGGGAGGGCGGCAAGGCCCTGCGTTTCTTCCACACCGAGACGCCCTGGGATGGTGAGAAACGCGGCGACTATTCGCTGAAGACCAGCAACTGGGTCGAGCGCATCAACGCGAAGTCCGCGAGCAAGATGCACATGCACGGCCACGGCATGCCCGGGTACTGGGTCCTCGAAGACGACGGCGGGCACACGCGCTGCGACGCCAGGATCGTCGAGAAGCTGACCAACGAGGACGCGTACCTGGTGATGACGACCGTGTCGTGCTTCACCGGGATGTACGACGCGAAGGAGGACCCGACGATCGTCGAGACGATGCTGCGCGCGCCGATTAAAGGCGCGGTCGCGATCGTCTGCCCGTCGCGCGAGGGCGTGCCGATCTTCCACAACCCGCGGGAGGACTTCCGTCTGATGGTGACCGAGGGCAAGCTGGACGGGACGACCGAGTCGATGACACGGTTCTGGATGAACGGCCTGTCGCCGAAGGAGGACGGCACGTACCGCACGGTCGGCGAGGCGTTTGTCGCGATGAAGGCCGAGATGGCCATGCACGCCGAGAAGACCGCGGGGTATCACTGGTGCCAGTGCGAGCTGAACCTGCTGGGCGATCCGACGCTCGGCATGCGGGCGAAGCGGGTTGTGGATGCCGGGTTGCAGGCTCGGTTAACGGGCGTCACCAGAGTGACGGTTGACAAGGCCCGCGTCGAGCTGCAGCTCAAAACCAACCTCGGCAATCACCCTGGCGCACGCGTCTGCGTCTGGCAGCAGGGCGGCGGGTATACCGTCCAGGCACTTGATGAAAACGGCCAAGCCACGATCTCGCTCGACACGGTCGGCGATCGCGATCTCACGGTCACCGTCGCAGGCCCCTCGCTGAACGCGGAGAGCAAGACTGTTCGCCTCCCCCACCAGTAACGGCTGCGACCACCGAGCAATCGCGAAACACGATCCAACGGGTTATGCTGGGCCTATGCCAGCACCGAGGCTCCTTCACATCTGCCGCATTACGGCACTGCTTCTGCTCGTGTTCGGCCCGGGCTGTGCCGTCACCGAACCAACAGACCAGGACATCCAGCGGGTCCGGTCGTTGATTGAAGAAAACCCGAGGATACCGATCGGCGTTTTGGCAGGGCGTCTGGGCGTCTCGGATGCCGCGGTGCTTGCCGCACTGCCGGAATCGAAGTGCCGCGAAGTGCCGCGTGACCAGTGGCGTCCGCTGCTCACCGACATGTCCACGTGGGGAAAGGTGCAGCTGCGTTATCAGGACGGCGAACACCGCGTCACCTACGAAGCCGAAGGGATCGGCCTGACGATGCCATCGCCCGAATCCCTGCATATCGGCAGCGCGGGCCTGGCCGTTGATTTACGCGACAGCGACCTGCACAGCCTGTGGCTGATCGACAAGCCGGCCAACGGCCCGCAACGCGGGTTGATCGTCTGCGATGAAGACGGCAGGGCGTTGTTTCGATTCATGCTGCTTTATGAAACAGGCCCGGGTTTTAGCCGGGCCTGGGAAGCAGCAAAAGAGTCGAGCCGCCGCTAAGCCGCCGCGGCCTTGTTCTCGCCGAGGCCGCCGGACGACATCTCCTGGAGCAGGAAGCCGATCGCCGCGGGGACGAAGACCAGCAGCGGGATGATCAACGCGCTGCTGCTCAGCTCGTTGGCGACGGTCTCGCGGGTGCCGTCGATCGACAGCAGCAGGGCGATCGCGCCGAAGACCGCGATGGTCGAGCCACTCACGGATGTGAACAGGTGGATCGTGATCTTCGAGAGTGCAAACGCCGCGATCCCGCAGACCACCAGGCCGACGAGCGCGCCGATCCAGAACGCGTCCGCGGGCATGGCGTTGGCGGCCTTGACGATCAGCTCTCCCGCAGCGGCTTCTTCACCCTGCGCAGCAACACGGTCGGCGGCGGCCTTGTCCATCACCCGGCCAAACCCGGCCCAGAGGTTGGCGCCAATAAACGCGCCCGACAGCCCGCCGAGCGCCGCGACGGCGAACTTCATCAGCGGGAACGACAGCACCGCCAGCAGGGCCCCGACGCAGCCGGCAACCACAAACGGCGGGCCGGAGATCTCCAGCCCCATCCAATAGCCCAGCAGTGCCCCGACAACAACCAGCAGCGCCACCGTCAGCACCTTGTGGAACTTGTAGCCGTTGAGCAGGCAGATCATACCGATCACGACGAAGACCAGCGCCCAGATCGTGCCGAGCTGCGCGAGCTCGGGGATCAGCTCGTCGGGCTTGGCAAGCGTGTCGCCACGCGAGAAGATCTCGACACTCGTCGAGAAGACGTGGTGCGCCTCGGCCCAGAGGTCGATGGTGCGTCCGTCGGCGGCCGCCGCGGCGGCTTCGGACGCCTCGGCCGGGGATGAGTCGGAAGCGGTCTGCGCAAGCGTGGTCAGCATGGCTAGGCTCCTGTGTCCGCCGATGCATGCGCAACAGCACACGCGTTTCGGCGGCTAAGCCTGCTTATCGTCGCGACGCAGATACAGCGTCCATTGAAGCACCATGCCGATGATCGTTATCAGACCGATCGTGATCAGTGTTCCGCGGGCGGTGGTGGGCGTTAAATCCGCTACACCAGGCACGTAAGACACCAAGAGCTCCCGGCCGGGGATCACGATCAATACCGCGCCAACGATCGCCGACTGCATCGCCGCCGCGTGGGTCGGCAGCAGGAAGCCGAGCAGGAAGCCGACCCCGCCGCCGATCAGCATCGCCAGGCCGATCGTGCGGACGCCGGCCGAGTCCTTGGACTGCCACCAGGCCTCCACATCTTCGAGGTTGCGGAAGACGATCTCGCGCGCCGCTTGGTACGCCTTCTCGCCTTGCTCCTGCAAGATCGCGTCGGCTTCCTGGAGCGCATCAGCGTCGCCTTGCTGGATCAGCGACTGGACTTCGAGTTGCGCCTCTTCGCTGAGCTGATCGACCGCGGCGTTGTAGCGCTCTTCGATCTGCGCCGCGGCCTCTTGCGTGTCTTCAGCTAGTTCATCCGAGGGTGCGCCCTGCCAGACCATCACCGCAGCGGGCGAAGCAATGGCGAACACGACCGCCGCCGCCAACGCGACCCACGCGCGAAACATCAGCCATGCCCCAAGCGCCCCGAGCATCCCCAGCCCGATCATGAAGCCGATACCGACGGCGACGGACTCGACAAACGCCAGCGACAGCCCGCCGACAATCATGCCCAGCATCGCCCCGCCGAGGATGCAGGCGGCCTTGAGCAGCCGCCCACCGGCGAGCCAGAGCACCACGCCCAAGCCGAACACGCACCAACGCGCTGTGACGGTCAGCACCGGCAGCGACTGATCGGCCTGTTCAAACCATTGCTCGAGGGCCTGGGTAGGTTCCACGGGTCTCCGTTGTATCAGTTTTCGGTCTGGTTGCGCTGCAACGACGCATATCCGGCCACACCCATTATCGCCGACGCGGCCGTGTGCCCGTTACAATGCCGCCGTGAGTGAAACACCCGACCAGTCAACCGGCCCCAACTCCGCCGACGAAAAGTCACTCGCGCCGCTGCGTGCCCGGATCGACGAACTGGATCAGCAGCTCATCAAGCTGCTCAACGAGCGAGCCAAGGTCGTCGTCGAAGTCGGCCGGGTCAAGCGTGCGGGCAACACGCCGATCTACGTACCCGACCGCGAGCGGCGCGTGCTCGAGCAGGTCCGCGGCTACAACCAGGGCCCGCTGCCGAACAAGTGCATCGACGCGGTCTACCGCGAGCTGATGTCCGGCAGCTTCGCGCTCGAGCGCCCGCTGCGGATCGGCTACCTCGGCCCGCCGGGCTCGTTCTCGCACCTCGCGGCGACGTGCAAGTTCGGTCAGTCGGTCGAGTACGACAACCTCGCCGACATCCCGCTGATCTTCTCGGCCGTTGATCGCGGCGACTGCGACTACGGCCTGGTGCCGATCGAGAACTCGACCGAGGGCAGCGTCGCCGCGTCGCTGGACGCGCTGTCGGACACGAAGGCGAAGGTCTGCGCCGAGGTGCTGATCGCGATCCACCACAACCTCCTGGCCAACTGCGACCCGCCGAACATCAAGACAATCTACTCGCACCCGCAGGCGCTGGCGCAGTGCCGCGGCTGGCTGAGCACGCAGTTCCCCAACGTCGAGCGTGTCGCCACCGCCTCGACCTCCCGCGCCGCGGAGATCGCTGCCGGCGAGCCGAACACCGCCGCGATCGCCTCGTCGCTGGCCGCGAAACTGCACAACCTCCGTATCCAGTTCGAGAACATCGAGGACAACGCCGACAACACCACCCGCTTCTTCGTCATCGGCCAGCAGACCACCAGGCCGACCGGCGACGACAAGACCGCGCTCATGTTCACCACCGAGCACAAGTCCGGCGCGCTGACCGAGGTCCTCAACGTCTTCCGCGACTTCGGCCTGAACCTGACGCACATCGACAAGCGCCCGAGCCAGCGTGTGAATTGGGAGTACGACTTCTTCGTGGACCTGATCGCCCACCGCGACGACGACGCGTTCCAGCAGGCTATCGCCGAGGCGAAAAAGCACTGTCTACAGCTCATCATCCTTGGCTCGTTCCCGCGCGCGGGCGAAGTGATATAGCTTTTTCGGCACAGGCATTCACCCACAGCAACTGGATTCAAGTCGCTATGAAAATAGACTCACTGACTCAGGCAACCCGGCGAAGCCTTATCGTTGTTGCCATCTTAATCCTGACAGCCTGCGGCGGCGGTGAAGACAAACCCTCTGCCACAGATAAGACGCCCAAGGCCGCAGCGCCACCCCAGCCCGTCACACTCGATCCCGACAAGGGCTATGTCCACCCTCACAGCGGCGTCGGCTTTGTCTATCCCGGCGACCCTTGGCGAAACGGCAAACCCAGCGGCGCGGGCCCGCTGTACGGCGTCAGGTTGACCCCGCTCAATGACCGTTTTGGGGACGACATGCGTGTCTACGCCCGCTGGCTGGCGCACGCCGACGCCCCGGCTAGCGCTGGCAACGAATGGCTCTACGCCTCGCTCAACGGGACATACTATGGTTTTGCAACCAAGGTGACCGACCTCGGCACGTATCAGGCCGCGGGTGTGACCTGGCGCGTGATGGGCACCTACAGCGAAGCGGATGGCGGCATCCCCGAGGAATGGCAGCGCATGTACGTTCATGCGGTCAGACGCGATGGTGTTCTGTACGGCGTCGAGCTGCGCATTACCACGACAGAAGAGGGCAGGCTCAAAGAAGGTGTGCCGCTGCTCGATCAGTTCCGCTTCGCCAAGTGACGGCCCCGGCCCACACGGCCGGCGGAAGCCTTTGACCTCCCGGTCAACTTTTCTGGAGGTATCACATGCTCAACTCTCATCTCTTCGGCTTCGACTCCGGCGGCCGCAATAATCGGCCGATCACCAACACCTCGCCGACCGGTGCGTTTTCATCTGGCCGCCACGACGCCGACCTCCGCTACCTTGAGGACCGCGTGGACCGGCTGTCGCTGATCTGCATGGCCATGTGGTCGCTGATGCGGGACAAGACCGGCGTGTCGGAGGAAGAACTGCTCGAACGCGTCAAGCTGCTGGACCTGATGGACGGCCAGGAAGACGGCAAGGCGACCCGCACCGTTTCGCAGTGCACTAGGTGCGATCGGCCGATGAACGCACGGCACAAAAAGTGCATGTACTGCGGGCATGACAAGCTGATCCAGAGCGCGTTTGATGCGCTCTGATCGCTCAAGGGGCAGACCGCTCCCAATCCAGTTCCAGCAGAGGCGACTCGGTGTGCCAGCTGTTCGGGTCCGCGCCGATCTCGCGGCCAAGCTCGACCAGCGCCCGCATGTACTGCTCGTCAAACATCCCGTCCGCTGCTTGGGGCAGTTCAAACTCAGGCGGGATGGCGACCCAGTACACCTCGAACGCGACATCCGGGCGACGCGTCGCGAGCCTGCGCATGACATCGAGTTGTTGAAGCGAGCGGATATTCGCCGCCCGCAGCATCTGGCTGATCGCCCGCTGCCCCATCGCCGACCAGGTCTTGGGCGCCGGGCTAGGGTCGGCCTTGAGCTTGCCGTTGACAATAATCCAGTGCCGGACGCGGAGCTTGGGCACGCCTGCTTTGACGCGGTTCTCGCCCCACCACGGCCCGGCCTGCTCCCGCCAGATCAGATCGCGATCAACGCCTAGAAACAGGTTCGCGACCGCGCCTCCGTCGCCGTAGGAGAAGTGATCAATGATGACGGGCGGGAACACGCCGGGGATCGCGGCCGACGCGAGCATGACATCTTCAAACCGCTTCTCATTTCCCTCCGCCGCGATCCGAGTGAGATCAAAAACACGGAATCGTCCGAGGTCCATATTTGTTGCGCCAACCAGCAGGATCGCGTTCTCTTCCACGCGCCTGCCGATCGCCTGGAGCATCTCCGCGTCGATCGCTCGCCGGACCGTCGCCTCCAGCTTGGCATTGTCAAACAGCGAGGGCTTGTTTGAGAGGACCGACCAGAGGATCGACCCGCCCATCCAATCCGGGTCCGGGTTGGCATAAAACTCGGCGAGCTCGTGATACGCCTCGTCCGTGCCGACCATCGCGTAGGGGGCCATCAGTGCCCCGGTGCTGATCCCGGTGACGCGGTCGAACTGTGGCCGGCGCAGCTCAGGGTCCGCTACCTTGCCCCAGCCCTCGAGTACCCCCGCACCGAACGCACCATCGGGCCCGCCGGACGACAGGATCAGGATATCGATCGTCGGCGGGCTGTCGCGGTCGCCCGCCTGCCACGCGTCGAGCTTATCGTCCGCCACATCAATCGTGATCTTGCGGATCGCGCTGTAGTCCGCAACGAGCTTCTCATCAAATGCACTGACACGCTGCGCGAATACTTGTTCCGAGATCTCAGGTTCGGTGCGGCAACCGGCAGCGGCAAACAGCACAACCGGGAACACGAAGGCAATCGAGCGTGGCATCGACGGTTTCCGTAGTTGGGGTTGATTCAGGCGGCTACATGCTAGGCGAAGAGTTACAAGGCGTTCGCCGATGCCGCGTCAAGCCGCCCCTTGAGGTTGTCCAGCACGTTCATGTAGTTGATGTACGCGTCGTAGGGCGACTCGTACGGGTTGAAGTACGCGTGCACCGCGGCGTCGGCGTAGTACTTCGTGCACATGTAGTAGAAATGATCGCTGGTCGATAGCGCGTGCCAGTCCTTGATCAGCCCGGCGTTGTGTGTCTGCTTGACCGAGCCCTCGATCGCGTACAGCTCCTGCAGCGCCGCGGCCTGCATCGCGTTGCCCTGCCAGGCGCTGATGTCGCGCTCGGTGTCGGCCCAGCTGGTGACCTGCGGTGCGTCATAGACGTCGGCCGGGTCGAACCGCTCGATCGCCTGGCTGGGCGTGAGGAAGCGGCTGCCGCCGGACAGGACGGCGTCGGGGAGCTCTTCGAGGAAGCCGAAGATGCCGGTCTGCTCCCACTGGTGCTCGCCGAAGGTCTCGAAGTCGATGAAGAGGTTGACGACCTCGCCGGTCGCTTCCTTGAGCCAGTTCGCGTAGGTCTGGGGCTTGAGCGGGTGGTGCGGCCAACTGGTATCCGAGAAACGAAACGCCAGGTCGTCGCTGAGCCGGTGGTTCTTTAAGAGGACCGGCATGCCCACCGCGCCCGGCGAGCGGTAGATGTGGTTCGGGCTCCGCCCGTCGAGCAATCCATCGACGCCCTCGGCCAGCACACCACGGAACCGGCCGAGCCGCGCGAGCGTGTCCGCCAGGTCGTTGTGGTAGATCAACTCCGTGTTCCGGAATATCGACGGCGACTGGCCGAACAGGTTGTCGATCAGCTCGTCGTGCCGGCCGATCTGGTGGGCAAAGTCGTCCGGGCTGTAGAGCGAGGCGAGCGAGTGGTCGTATGTTTCTGACAGGAACTCGACGCACCCGGTCTGCGCGAGCTTGCGGAACTGGCCGAGCACCTCGGGCGACCACCGCTGGAGCTGTTCGATGACCTGGCCGGTCAGCGAGAAGGCGACGACGAACCGCCCGGCGTGGCGCTCGATCTGCCGAAGCAGCAACGCCGTCGCCGGCATGTAGCACTTCTGCGCGACCCGACGGAGGATGCGGCTGTTCGCATCGTCATCGAAGTACGTCGGCTCGGTTTCGAACACGCTGTACCGACGCAGCCGCCGAGGCTGGTGGACCTGAAAGTAGAAACAGACATCCGGCATCGCACAGCGCTCCTCGGTGGGCAGCGGCATTGTGACCGGTCCGCGGCCGGATGACAAACGCTTAGAGGCTCGAGCCGGCCTGTTCTGCTTTGCCTTCGGCGGCTTCCTCACGCTCCTCGATCGCCTCGGCGACCTCGTCGCGGTGCTCGGCCTCGCCGATGATGATCCGCGCGCCCCGCCTGAACGTGACGTACGAATAGAACCACTGCACCAGCACGACAATCTTGTTGCGGAAGCCGATCAGCAGCAGCAGGTGCACCGCCAGCCACGCCAGCCAGGCCAGCGGCCCGCCGAAGTGCAGCGGGCCGATGTCCGCGATCGCGTGGCTCCGGCCGATCGTCGCCATCGTGCCCTTGTCGCGGTACGTAAACGCAGGGCGCCTCACGGGCGACGTTTTGCCGGACCTGATCTCCGCGCTAACCGTCTTCGCGACGCGCTTGCCCATCTGCATCGCGGCGGGCGCCAGGCCGGGCGCCTTCGTGCCGTCGGGCAGCGTCACGTCAGCAACATCACCAATAACAAACGCCTCGGGGTGGCCGGGGATGCTCAGGTCCGGGCCGACCACGACACGCCCGCCCCCGCCCAACTCGACGCCGAGCCGACGCGTGAGCGAAGGCGCCTGGATGCCGCCGCCCCAGAGCACGTTGTGCGTCGCGATGTGCCGGCCGTTGTTGAGCGTCACGCCCTCGCCGTTAATGTCCTGCACACGTGTGTTGAGCATGACCTCGACGCCGAGCTGTTCGAGCTGGCGCTTCGCGCTGTCGGACAGCTTCTCGGGGAAGGCCTCGAGCAGTCGGTCGCCCCCATCGACAAGCACGACGCGGGCCTCGGTCGGGTCGATCCGCCGAAAATCACATTTGAAGACGATGCGTGACAGCTCGGCCATCGCGCCCGCGAGTTCGACGCCAGTCGCGCCGCCGCCGACCACCACGATCGTGGTCAGCTTGCAACGCTCATCAGGGTCATCGATCGCCTCGGCCAGCTCGAAGGAGGTGAGCACCGTCCGCCGGACACGCATCGCGTCCTCGAGGGTCTTGATCCCCGGGGCGTGCTCGGCCCAGTGGTCGTTGCCGAAATAGCTCGTCCGCCCGCCGACCGCGAGCACGAGGTAGTCGTACCGGAGCGTCCCGCCGAGTTCAAGACCGACCGTCTTCCCCGCCAGGTCAACGGACTCAACCGTGTCCATCACCGTGGCGATGTTCGGGCGTCTGCGGAAGATCGATCGGATCGGCTCGGCGATCTCGGGCGCCGACAGGCCCGCCATCGCGACCTGGTACAGCAGCGGCTGGAAGAGGTGGTGGTTCTGCTTGTCGACGATGGTGATCTGCGCATCGCCGCGGAACGACCGCGCAAACGCCAGCCCGCCGAACCCGCAGCCGACCACGACGATTTGCGGCGGGGTGGTCGTCGCGGGTGTGGATGATTGTTTCGTAGCCATGGCGGATCAGTCTAGGCCTGATCCCGCAACGGTGTGACCCGGATGGGTATACTGCCCGGTCCAATACTGCTTCCGAACCCCGCCATGACCCCCACCAGCACCCAGATCCGCCGACAGTTCATCGACTTTTTTGTTGAGAAGTGCAACCACACCGAGGTCCCGTCCTCGCCGGTCGTCCCGCACGACGACCCGACGCTGCTGTTCGCTAATGCCGGGATGAACCAGTTCAAGCCGTACTTCCTCGGCACCGAACAGCCGACGTTCACCCGAGCCGTCGACACCCAAAAATGCATCCGCGCCGGCGGTAAGCACAACGACCTCGACGATGTCGGCAAGGACACCTACCACCACACCTTCTTCGAGATGCTCGGCAACTGGTCGTTCGGCGACTATTTCAAGAAAGAAGCCATCGCCTGGGCGTGGGAGCTGCTCGTCGACATCTGGGGCATCGACCCCGAGCGCCTGCACGCGACCTACTTCGAGGGCGATGAGAAAGAAGGCCTCGAGCCGGATTTAGAAGCCCGCGACCTCTGGCTGCAATATCTCCCGGAAAGCAGGGTCCACCCCGGCAACAAGAAGGATAACTTCTGGGAGATGGGCGACACCGGCCCGTGCGGCCCCTGCTCGGAGCTGCACTACGACCGCAGCCCGGACAAGAGCGGGGCTGCCCTCGTCAACGCCGACGCACAGGACACCGTGGTCGAAATCTGGAACCTGGTCTTCATCCAGTACAACCGCCAGCAGTCCGGCGAGCTCGTCCCGCTGCCCGCGAAGCACGTCGACACCGGCATGGGCTTCGAGCGTATCGTGCGCGTGCTGCAGGGTGTCGACAGCAACTACGACACGGACGTATTCCAGCCGATTTTTACCGAGATCCAGAAGATCACCGGTGCTCGTGCTTACGTGCCCGGTGCAGATAAGAAACAGCTCGAAGACCCGGTCAACATCGCCTACCGTGTGATCGCTGACCACATCCGCACGCTGACCTTCGCGCTCAGCGACGGAGCGCACTGCACCAACGAAGGCCGCGGCTACGTGCTGCGCTCGATCCTCCGCCGCGCCGTGAGGTTCGGCAAGCAGACGCTCGGTGTCGAGGAGCCGTTCTTCTACAAGCTCGTCCCGGCGGTCGTCGAGCACTTCGGCGACGTGTTCCCCGAGATCAAAACCAAGCAGGCGGACGTCGAATCGGAACTCAAAGAAGAAGAAGAGAGCTTCCGCAAGACGCTGGACCGCGGGATCGGATTGTTTGAAGAAGTCCTCAGTGGTTTAGCGGGAGACGCGAAGCGTCCCGTGTTCCCCGGCATCGAAGCCTTCAAGCTCCATGACACCTACGGCTTTCCGATCGGCCTGACCCAGCTCATGGCCGAGGAGCGCGGGCTGACCGTCGACCTCGAGGGCTTCGAACGCGAGATGGAAGCGGCGCGCGAGCGCAGCCGCGGCGAGGTCGGCGGCGCGGACGCCAAGCAATCACTGCTCGAACTCGTGCAAAAAGGCCTGGACGCCGGCTGGTTCGCTGAGACCAAGTTCGTCGGCCACGATACGACCGAGATGCCCGAGCAGCCGAACGTGCTGAACCTGTTGCGGATGCGCAACGGCGTCTACGAGTCGGCCGTCGAAGCGAACGAAGGCGACCAGGTCGCGCTCGTGTTCGAGACCACACCGTTCTACGCCGAGGCAGGCGGCCAGGTCGGCGACACCGGCGAGGTCATGATCCGCCACAGTACCTCGCCCACCGGCGGGGAGATCGTCAAGGCCTGCGTCCGCGATTGCGTCAAGATCGGCGGCGTCCACTTGCACCTCGGCACGATCGAGGAAGGCCGGCTTGAGGTCGTCGCGGGCAACCCGCGGGTGTCGGCGTCGTTGCACGTCGATGCCAAGCGGCGGGCCGCGATTACCGCCAATCACACGATCACCCACGTCATGAACCGTGCACTGCGCGATCATGTCAATAAAGACGCGATGCAAAAAGGCTCGCTCGTCGATAATGAGAAGACCCGCTTCGACTTCAGCCACGGCAACGCGCTGACCGCAGAAGAGGTCGAGACGGTCGAGAAACAGGTCAATGACGACATCGCCGCGGATCTTGAGGTCTTCGCCGACTACGCCCCGCAGACCGAGGCACTAAAGATCAACGGCCTGCGGGCGGTGTTCGGCGAGAAGTACCCGCCGACGGTGCGAGTCGTGTCGATCGGCGCGGATGTCCATGACCTGCTTGCGGAGCCTGGCAGCGGCAAGTGGCGGGACCTCTCGATCGAGTTCTGCGGCGGGACGCACCTGGCCAAGACCGGCGACGCGGAGGGCTTTGTGATTGTCAGCCAGGACGCGGTGAGCAAAGGCGTCCGCCGACTGACCGCGATCACGGGTAGTGCTGCGCATCAGGCCACGGCCCAGGGCGAGGCGCTCTTGCATCGGGCTCAATCATTGGCTGAGGCTTCCGCTGATCAACTCGCCGAGGGCATCGACGTGGTCACCAAGGCGATGGCCGAACAGCAGACGCCGCTGGCCTTGCGCAGCAAGATTCAGGCCGTCCTCGTATCGCTGACCGACAAGCTCAAGCAGCACCAGAAGGCCCAGAATGCGGAGCAGGGCGAAGCCGTCGTCGAGGCCGCCCGCGCGATCGCTGAGTCGGCAGACGGTTCGGTCATCTGCGCGAAGGTCGATGGGGCGGACGCCAAGTCGTTGCGCACCGCGATGGATGTGATCCGCAGCAAGAAGCCGGACGCCGCGATGATGCTCGCCGCGGACGCGGGCGGGGGCAAGGTCGCCTTGCTCGCGTCCGTGCCTAAGGATGTGATCGCCAGGGGCCTGAAGGCGGGCGACTGGGTCAAGCACACCGCGCCGATCGTTGGCGGCGGGGGCGGCGGCCGGCCCGACATGGCCCAGGCCGGCGGCAAAGACCCAAGCAAGATCGACGATGCACTCGCATCGGCACTCACATTCGCACAGGACATACTCCGAGGCTGATCCCATGGCACATCGACACCCCGCTTGCCGAATCATGCTGATCGCGCTGCTCGTCTTGGCTTGCGTTGGCTGCCAGAGCACCGAAAGCCCGTGGGACACGCGCGAGCCCAATACCCGCTGGGACGTCGCGTCGATTAATGCCTGGTACGACGCGCACCCCTGGCTGGTCGGCGCGAACTTCTTGCCCTCGACCGCCGGCAACCAGGCCGAGATGTTCAGGGCCGATGACTTCGACCCCGAGACGATCGACCGCGAGCTGGGCTATGCCACGGGGATCGGCATGAACGTCATGCGTGTGTACCTGCACGACGCCGTCTACGCGATGGACCCCGACGGGTTCCTGGACCGGGTCGACCGCTACCTCGCGATCGCCGACAAGCACGGCATCAAAACACTGGTCGTGTTCTTCGACGACTGCTGGCGTGGCGACCTCGAAGCCGACACCGAGTTCGAGCCCAAGCCCGGCGTGCACAACTCGATCTGGCTGCAGAGCCCGCGGTACATGAACGTCCAGCGGTTCCCGGACGATCCGGAGATGCAAGCCCGTCTCAAGACGTATGTGCAAGCGGTCATCGCCCGGTTCAAGGACGACGACCGGGTGCTGGGCTGGGACCTGTACAACGAGCCGGGCAACACCGCGCGGCTCGACGACGGCTCGAACGGCCCGCGCACACCCGAGGGCAGCCTCGCCCTGGTCAAGGCCGTGTTCGCCTGGGCCCGCGAAGTCGATCCGGGCCAGCCGCTGACCGTTGGTGTTTGGGGCGCGCCGAACTTCGATCAGCCGATCGCCGCGTATTCTCTGGCCAACAGCGACTTCATCACGTTCCATCATTACAAAGACGCGGCCAACCTTAAGAGCTACCTCGACAAGCTCGAACCCGTCGCCGATGGGCGGCCGATCGTGTGCACCGAGTACATGGCCCGCAATGCCCAGAGCACGTTTCAAGGCGCGCTGCCGATCATGGCCGAGCGCAATATCGGCGCGATCAATTGGGGCTTCGCCGCAGGCCGATCCAATACGATCTACCCTTGGGAGTCGTGGAAGAACCCGGGCAGGTTGCCCGAACCAGATGTCTGGTTCCACGACATCGTCCGGCCCGACGGATCGCCGTTTGATCCGGAGGAGACACGCCTGATCCGCAAGCTGACCCGGCGGCACAGGCCCGGCTGATCCCGCCTACGATCTACCCGCCCCCAGCACATTCCCCGCAACGGAAACCTACCCCGATGCCCACCATCAACAGCAACTACCTCAACCTCAAGGCCGGCTACCTCTTCCCTGAGATCGGCCGACGTGTCAACGCTTTCGCCGAGGCGAACCCGGAAGCAGCGATCATCAAGCTCGGCATCGGCGACGTCACCGAGCCGCTGCCCGAGGCCTGCCGCGTCGCGATGCTTAAAGCGATCGACGACCAGGGCAGCCGCGAATCGTTCCACGGCTACGGCCCGGAGCAGGGGTACGCCTGGCTGCGCGAACTGATCGCGGAGCACGACTACAAGTCACATGGCTGCAATGTGGACGCTGATGAGATCTTTGTATCTGACGGCAGCAAGTGCGACACAGGCAATATCCTGGACATCTTCGGCTCGGGTAATACGATTGCGGTGACCGATCCTGTTTACCCGGTCTACGTCGATACCAACGTGATGTGCGGCAACGCCGGCCCGGCGAATGAGTCGGGCGAATACGGCGGGCTCGTCTACCTCCGCGCAACCGAGTCGAACAATTTTACCCCTGCGATCCCGGAGCAGAAGGTCGATCTCATCTACCTCTGCTACCCCAACAACCCGACGGGCGCGGTGGTGAGCAAGGCCTACCTCAGGCAGTGGGTGGACTACGCCAATACCAACGGCAGCGTCATCCTGTTCGACGCGGCCTACGAGGCGTTCATCACCGAACAAGACATCCCGCACTCCATCTATGAGATCCCGGGGGCCCGCACCTGCGCGATCGAGTTCCGCAGCTTCTCGAAGAACGCGGGCTTTACAGGCACGCGCTGCGGCTTCACGGTTGTTCCGAAAGAGCTAATGGGCAAGGACGCTTCCGGCGGTGATGCGGCTCTGCACAGTCTGTGGAACCGCCGACAGTCAACGAAGTTCAACGGCGCGTCCTACATCATCCAGCGCGGTGCCGCAGCGGTATACACCGAGGCCGGGCAGGAGCAGGTCAAGGCCCTGGTGTCGTTCTACCTCGAGAACGCGAAGCTGATCCGTGGGGGGCTGGCCGAGCGTGGGCTGTCGTGCTCGGGCGGGGTCAACGCGCCGTACGTCTGGATCAAGACGCCGGACGGTCTGAGCAGCTGGGACTTCTTCGACAAGCTGTTAAACGAAGCGCACGTGGTCGGCACACCCGGCAGTGGTTTTGGTCAGTCCGGGGAAGGCTATTTCCGGCTGAGCGCGTTCAACAGCCGGGAGAAAGTGATCGAGGCGATCGAGCGGATCACGGCGAAGGTCGCGGTGTAGCGGGCGTAGGAAACCAACAATCGCCAATCCGATCATCGAGAGGCGATCCTGCAGTACGCTTAGAGAATGCGACTCAGATCGAACTCCTATGACATGGCTCCGATGCGCGGGTGGGGCCGTATGCCCGGCCTGCTTTTCATCATCTTTATGGTGATCTGCGTGCTCCTGCCCGCGGGTCTTGGCGTCTGGCATCTCATGAGCAGGGGCTTTTTGGAATGACAACCGACCTCAGCATTGACCAGCAGATCGCCACCTTCCTCGCGGTGTGCCGGACCGCATCGCTCGCGACCGTGGACGCGGACGGATCGCCCTTTGCTGCGAACATCCAGTTCGCCGCCGACGACGCCTGGCGTCTGTACTGGGTCAGTGCTGAGGCCTCAGCGCACTCGCGAAATCTACTTGCTGAGCCGCAAGTGGCTGTTGCGATCTACGCGCACCAGGACGAGCCCGAGCAGATCCACGGCCTGCAGATGCGCGGCCGAGCGGAGGTCCTCGACGGCGGTAAGGTTGCAGACGCGTTCAAGCTCTACGCATCCAAGTACCCGTTCGTCACCGGCCCACCCTATGATCAAGCCATGAAGATGCAGTTTTTTTACCGCTTCACACCGAGTTGGCTGCGCTGGATCGACAACCGGCGGGGGTTCGGCTGGAAGATAGAGAAAACCCTATGATTGGCTGAATCCGTTGGGGGCTCAACCACGAAAGGCCGAACATGAACACTTCCCGGCTGATCACATCGCTCGTCTTAAGTATTGCCTTTTTCATCCCCGCCGCCGCGGTGCTTGCCGATTGGCCGCAGTGGCGCGGGCCGACGCGTGACGGCGTGGTCGCCGGGCCGAAGTGGCCATCGACGCTAGGCGAAGACGCGCTCAAGTCCGTCTGGCGGGTCGATCTCGCCGCCGGCTATCCCGGACCGGTCGTGTCGGGCGGCCGCGTGTTTACTGTTGAAACGCTCGATGAGAAGGACGAGGTCGTCCGCGCGTTCGATCTCAAGACCGGCGAGCAGCTCTGGGAAACGAGCTGGCCGGGCGCGATGAAGGTCCCGTTCTTCGCCCGGCGGAATGGGAGCTGGATCAAGTCTACGCCCGCGACGGATGGCGAACACCTGTACGTCATGGGCATGCTCGACGACCTGGTCTGCCTCGATGTCGAGTCCGGCGAGGTCGTCTGGCACGTCGATTTCAAGGGGCGGTACGGCACCGCCAAGCCGATGTTCGGCCAGGCATGCTCCCCGCTGATCGATGGCGACGCCGTCTACGTCCAGGCCGGGCTGTCGGTTTGCAAGCTCAACAAGAAGACGGGCGAAACGATCTGGCGGTCCATGCACGACGCGCGCGATATGATCGGCGGCAACTTCTCCTCGCCGGTCATCGATACCGTCGCCGGCAAGCGGCAGCTGCTCGTCCAGACACGCGGCGAGCTCGCGGGCATCGACCTCGACACCGGCGGCGTGCTCTGGCGCGAGCCGATCAAGTCCTTCCGCGGCATGAATATCCTCCCGCCCACCGTGTTCGACAGCGACCACGTCTTCACCAGCAGCTACGGCGGCGGCTCGTTCCTATTCAAGATCACCGCCAACGACGACGGCACCTTCACCTCCAAGCTCGTCTGGAACAATCCGATCGAAGGATACATGTCTTCGCCCTTGCTGATCGATGGTTATCTCTACCTGCATGGCCGGGACGAGAAGGTCCGCTGCATGGACATGAAGACTGGCGAGGCGGAGTGGACGACCGACAAGAAGTACGGCGAGTACTGGTCCTCGGTCCGCCAGGGCGACCGCATCCTCGCGCTGGGTTTTGATGGCACGCTGCGTCTGATCCACGCGACGCCGGACGAGGCTTGCAAGATCGTATCGGAGCGGAAGATCGCCGATCAGGAGACGTGGGGGCACATCGCGGTGGACGGCGAGCTGATCATCATCCGCGAGTTGAAGGGTTTGAGCGTCTACCGCTGGGCGGCGCCGGGCGGGCTGAACTGAGGCAGCGCTTAACTAAGCGCCCAGCAGCTTGATGGTTTCGTCGCGGATCATTTCCGGCTCGCTCATGCGTCCGCCGCCTGAGGTCCGGCAGGCCTGCCAGCCCTCGTCGGGGCCGACTTCGTTGAGGTTCGGCAGAAGATCGCGCAGAAGCGAGAGGTTGCGTTGACAGACCGGGTTGGCCCACATATCCGCGTTCATCGCCGGGGCTAACAGAAGCGGTGTCTCGCTCGGCAGCGCGGACGCGGTGAGTGATACGATGTCCGGCGTCAGGCCGTGGGCCAGCTTGGCGATCATGTCGGCTGAGCAGGGCGCGATGCACAGCACATCGCACCAGCGGGCCAGGCCGATGTGCTGGCTGTCCGGGCGGTCGTCATGCTGCCACATGCTGGTGAGCACCGTGTGGCCGGAGAGCGACTGGAGCGTGAGCGGGGTGATGAACTTCGTCGCCGCATCGGTCATGATGACCCGAACCTCGGCGCCGCGCTGGACCAGCCGGCTGACGAGCGTCGCGGTCTTGTAGCAGGCGATCCCGCCGGTGAGGGCGATGAGGATCTTTTTCCCAGTGAGTTGTTGGGTGTCGTGAGCCATACCCAAATGATAACCCCCACCTCGCGGCGGGGGCTGTTGTTTTGATATCAGTCAGGCGGGTTGTTACTCGGCGTCCGCGTCTTCCGCCATCTCCAGCGTGATCTTGCCCTCGACGATCTCCTGCACGGCGACCTCGAAGTTGCTTCGGCCGTTGCGCTCGACCAGCGGGCGGGCGTCCTCGTTCATGAGTTGGCGGACGCGGTGCTGGACCAGGGCGGTGAACTTGAACCGGCCGCCGAGTTCGTTGATGACACGGTCGTCTTTGAGCGCTTCGATCATGAGCGGGGCTCCGGGTGCGGGGTAGGGCTCGATTTTCGAGCCAAGTAGTCTAGCCCAACCCG
Organism: Phycisphaeraceae bacterium; assembly: GCA_028280965.1. Lineage (GTDB taxonomy): Bacteria > Planctomycetota > Phycisphaerae > Phycisphaerales > Phycisphaeraceae > JAHQVV01. The sequence continues at coordinate 20,840 of JANQKT010000107.1, read as the reverse complement.
GCTGATTGGGCAACCTGGCACAAGCCACCTCGGCCGCTTCAGATTACACTGTCCTGCCTTGGAATTTCACCAGGAGCCCCGACCTTGGCCAAGCCCGGCCCGGTGATGATGTGGACCCAGTACCTCGCGGCCCGGTCGGCGGCGGCGGCGCTGACCGCGTTTGATGTCGACCCCAACCTCCAGACCGCGGCGATGATCGGCTCGCTGGTCCACCGGCTGGACGGCCGGCGGGCCGAGCGCTCACGCGCCAATATCCGCCGAAGCTTCCCCGACTGGCCCGAGGCACGGGTGGATGCGGCGGCCAGGGCGTCGATGCAGAACCTCATCCGCTTCGTCATCGAGACGATGCACACCCCGCGGCTGATCCACGAGACCAACTGGGCCGAGCGCCTGGAGACCGGACGCCTGGGCGAGGCGATCGGCGTGCTCAACTCCGGCCGGCCGGTCATCCTCGTCACCGGCCACCTAGGCAACTTCGAGCTGCTCGGCTACGCGCTGGCGACGCTCGGCTACCACGTCGATGCGCTGGCGCGCCCGCTGGACAACCCGCTTGTCTACGACTGGCTGCTGGGTATCCGTGAGCGCAAGGGCATGCGCGTGATCACCAAGTGGGACGCGACGGATGAGATGGTCGCCGTGATGAAGTCCGGCGGGGCGCTCGCTTTCATCGCCGACCAGAACGCGGGCGAGAAGCATCTGTTCGTCCCGTTCATGGGCCGGCTGGCGAGCGCGTACAAGTCGATCGCGCTCCTGGCCCAGCGGTTCGAGGCCGCGGTCGTCTGCGGCTACGCGATGCGGCGGGGCGAGCAGTTCAAGTACGAGGTCGGCACGACGGACGTGATCTACCCCGAGGACTGGGCGGACCAGCGCGATCCCTTGTATTACATCACTGCGCGATACACCCGTGCCCTCGAGCTGGCCGTGCGGATGCAGCCGGACCAGTACTGGTGGATGCACCGGCGGTGGAAGAGCCGACCCAGGCACGAGCGCGAGGGCAAACCGATATCCCGCGTGCTTAGGCGGAACCTGGAAGCCCTGCCGTGGATGACCGACGAGCTGATGCGCGAATTGGAGAAACCGGTAGAGGCCGTGCGATAATCCGTTCGTATAGTTGACCTGCGGGGCGGGTAGGGTGACAATACGGGGCCCGCAACCGAGGCCGCCGGCCGGCGGCCGATTCCTCAGAGAGTGACAACCATGACCGAACAGGCCGAAGACCTGCGGCTCAAAGACGCCAAGGTGCTGATCGTTGATGATGACCCGGAGATCCGCAGCGCGATCGACCACGCCCTCCAGGCCGAGGGGGCGCTGACCCAGACCTGCGGCGACGGCAACACCGCGGTCCGGATCATCGAGACCGACCCGCCGGACCTGGTCCTGCTGGACATGATGCTCCCCAAGCGGTCGGGCTTCCTGGTGCTCGAAAAGATCAAGAACTTCGAGAACTGCCCGCGGGTCGTGATGGTGACGGCCAACGAGGGCAAGCGGCACCAGGTCTACGCCGAGGCCTTGGGCGTGGACGGCTACCTGCTCAAGCCGGTGCGGCTCGAGCGACTGATCGCCTTAGCCGAGGAACTGGTCGGCCCGCCGGCGCAGGCGGGCTGACCCCGGAAGTTCCCTGGGAAGCCCGCAAGCCGGCCCGGTGATCTGCCGGTTAAGACGTACGGGCCCGGTCGTGGCCGCCGTCTTTCAGGAGTGGCGGGTTTCGTGCCCGCCCGAGTTGCCGTATAATGCCATCTCGCCGAAGCCCGCTGCCTACAAGGGTTTGCGAGCGAAGGCGGGTCTGGCCCGACCCGGAGTATTGCCTATGAGATCGTCAAACCGAGGGACTTTGAACCGGCCGCTGTGGGCCTGCCTGGCCGCCGTGTGTGTGATGAGTGTGGGCTCGCTCGCGGTCGCGGTGCCCGCCCCGGTAGACAACATCGCCGCAGAGCCGCGTCAGCAACGCGACCGCCGGCCGGCGATGATCACCGAAGACGACATCGAGTTGATCAAGGTCTACGAGGTCGATCTGGACACCAAGCCCCGGATCGACATCGAGAAGGATGTGCTCAGGGATTTCCTCGAAGAATTCAAGGCAGACGACCGGATCCCGCGCGGCAAAAAGGCCCAGGACGACTGGGTCAACAAGGCCGAGGGCTACGAGCAGCTCGACCTCATGTTCCAGCTCCGCGCCCGCGAGTACTACAAGAAGGTCCGCGTCAAGGGCAGCGTTGAGTCGCTGCGGGCCTGGCGGCGGATCCACGGCTCGCACGTGCTGGGCTACTTCCGGAACCACTTCGGCGACGGCGCGGTCCGCGGGCTCTACCTCTTCGACAAGGGGCGCGAGACCGAGCAGATCGAGATGACCAATTTCTACATCCTCACCCAGGTCCAGATCGACGGCCAGCCCATGATCGACCGGAACAACCCCGAGGAGTCGCTGCTGCTCCAGTGGGCGCTGCCGCGCGAAGAAGCGAAGTTCGCCGCGCCGCAGGTCAATGGCTGGCGGCCGCGTTTCCGCAACAGCGATGACAAACGGTTTAAGGAGCTGGTCGACTGGATCAAGTCGCTGATCCGCGCCAACCAGGGCTCGGCCTACGGCATCGATTACCGCATCCCCGGGCAGGAGCGCGAGCGCCCGGCCCCCGCAGAGTGATCCGACACGCGGTGCGGCTCGCACCGTTTTTCAAGGCTTTATAGGGAAGACCAACGTGCGTAAACCCCTGATCGCAACGACCGCCGCCTGCCTGTTGTCTGTCGGCCTGACCGGCTGCGGCAACCAGTCTCCTGCTTCGCAGTCCGCCGAGGAGCTTGAGACGCTCATCGCGCAGATGAACCGCCAGCTCAGCGCCCCGGCCACGCCGATGGAGGGTAACAAGCGGCTGTACTCCGGCGGAGCGACCGTGCAGGATGTTGAAATCCCCCCTGTGCACTCGTCTGAGGCGGCCTACATCGACCAGTCGCTCGCCTTACTGCCGCTGGCACAGAACGTCGCTGCGACGGGCAACGATGCGCAGAAGTCCGCCGCCAACGGAATCATCGCGATGATCCTGTCCGACGAGGCGGCCTACCTGATCACCGTGTCCCAGCAGGGCTTCCAGAGTACCGCCAACGAAGTCGGCGGCCTGCGTCAGGAGATCGCCTCGATCGAGAACAATATCGCGATCAGTCGGCAGCTCTCCGGCGACCGGTCCGCCGAGATCGAGACCTACCGTACTGGCAAGGTCGATGACAACACCTCGGTCCAGGGCATCAGCCAGCTCACCGAAGTCGCCGCCGATGCCGAGAAGGATGCGCAGGCCGCGCGGGCCGAACTCGCCAAGCTCAACGAGCAGATCGACAAGCTGCGTGACGAAGTCGCGGAGTATGAGTCGCTTGAGCTGAGCCTGAGCAACCAGGCGCTCAGTGCGGAGGGCGCCGCCCGTTTTGAGAAGCTTGACCAGGCGACGACCGCGGCTTACGAGGCTCAGACCGCCGAGGCACAGGCCGAATCGCTCGGGCTCGACGCCGATATCCAGGAAGGCCAGGCCGAGCTGGCGGAGGTCCGGCAGGCCGGCAGCGAAGCGGTGGTCAAGGTGTTGGAAGGCAAGATCGAGCAGGTCGAGGCGGAGAAACGTCTGATCGCGGGCAAGCTCGCCGAGCTCGAAACCGACCGAAAGACGATGGTGACGCAACTGACTGCCGAGTTCAGCAGCCTGGATACAGAGATGCGTGTGCTCGGCTTTGACCGCATGGCCAAGGCGCAGAAGAAACTCGAAGCCGCCGGCCAGGCACTTACTGGCGCCAAGATCGGCGGCGGGGCCGGGCAGGACCAGTCCATGGCCATCTACCTGCTGCGTGCCCGCTCGCTGCAGCAGCAGTCGCTGTCGGCCCGGTCGTACGCAGCCCTGCTCGAATCACTCGCCGCCAGCGGCCCGGACGTGCTCGGCCCCGGCCTGCACACCGCGATGACCGACCGGATCAAGGACATGCAGGCCCTGGCCGAAAAATCTGCAAAAGACGCCACAAAGCTCGCCGAAGAAGTCGATAGCAACGGCACCGCCGACAGCATCGAGGGCGCCGCCGACGTCAGCACCGATGAGGGACAGGCCGCGGTCGAACAGGTCCAGCTTTATCGCGGATTGATTCAGTCCGCCCGATCGGGCGCGGCAGCGGAGTAAGGCGGATCGTGACAGCCGCGACGCTACGCGTCACAGCAAAGCATGATGCATGAATTGTTGCTCGCCTGCGACGCGTAGCGTCGCGGCTGATGCACAATCAGGCATAAAGCCAACGAGCCGAATCTTTTGCTACTCGTTGAGCTGCAGCTCCGCGAGCGCCGTCGCCGTGTCCTGCGCGAAGGGGAAGACCTTGTCCAGCCCGGTCATGAGGAAGACCGACCAGACCGCGTTGGTCGGGCTGGTCACCCGGACCTCGACGTTGTGATCGGCCGCGGTCTTGCGCAGCTTTAAGAGCTGCGAGAGGTTCGAGCTGTTGATGCGCGTCACCTCGGACAGATCGACGATGATCGCCGGCGGGGCCTCGTCGCGTCCCAACCGCTGGAGCAGCGGGTGGATCTCGTCGGAGAACGCCGGCTCGTTCTGCAGGCGGACGATCCAGATCTCATCGGACCAGCGTTCGGTGGGCATGGCTATTCCTGTGCTTGCGGGGGAGGGGTCTGGTCGGTTGGGGTGTCAGCCGCATCATCATCGTCCGCGACGCGGGCGACCGCAACCAGCCGGTCACTGCCCTTGAGGTTGACCACGCGTACGCCCTGGGTGTTGCGTCCGGTCTGGCGGATCGTGTCGGCGGAGATCCGGACGATCATCCCGTTGTAGGTGATCAGCATCAGGTCATCGCCGGGCGCCAGCAGCTTGATCGTGACGACCTTGCCCTTGGTTGTCTTCATGTCCCGCCGGCCCTTGCCGCCGCGGCTCTGGGTGCGCGTGCTGCCGTCCTCGGCGTGGACCAGGTACTCGCCGACAGGCGTGCGCTTGCCGTAGCCGCCCTCGGTTGCGGTCAGCAGATTGGCTTCCTGCTCGTCCGCGGGCACACGGACCATGCCAACCACCGCGTCGCCAGCGGCCAGGTCGATGCCCTTCACGCCCGACGCGTTGCGGCCCATAACCCGCGCGTCGTTCTCATCGAACCGGATCGCCATCCCGCTGGCCGTGCCCAGCAGGATGTGGTCGCTGCCGGTTGTAAACGTCACGCCGACAAGCGTGTCGCCCTCGCGGAGGTTGAGCGCGATGATGCCGGACGCGTTGACGTTGCGGTAGTCTTTCAACGCTGTCCGCTTCACCAGGCCGTTGCTCGTCGAGAACAGCAGGAAGTCTTCACTCTTCTCGAAGTCGGCGATCGGCATGAACGAGCAGATCCGCTCGCCTTCCTTCAGGTTGATCAGGTTGATGATCGCCCGTCCCTTGCTCGTGCGCGCCGCTTCGGGGATCTCGAAGACCTTGATCTTGAAGACCCGGCCGGTGTCGGTGAAACACAAGAGGTCATCGTGCGTGGACGCGACGAACAGGTGTTCGATGAAGTCATCATCATTGCTCTTCGCACCGATGATCCCTTTGCCGCCCCGGCCCTGCACCTTGTACTGCTCGGCCGGCAGGCGCTTGACGTAGCCCTTGTGCGAGATCGTGACGACGACCTGCTCGACGGGCGTGAGGTCCGCGATGTTCAGCTCACCGACCTCGCCCTGCTGGATCAGCGTCCGGCGCTCATCAGCGTACCTGTCCTTGAGCATCGCCAGGTCGTCTTTGACCAGGCCGAGCACCTTCTCGTCGCTGGCGAGGATCGCTTCGTACTCCTCGATCTGCCCGAGCACCTTGGCGTAGTTGGCGACCAGTGTCTCGATCTCCAGCCCGACGAGTTGGATGAGTTGCAGGCGCCCGATCGCCTCGGCCTGCGTGCGTGACAGGATGACCGCGTTGTCCGCCGACTGTGCGAGGAAACGGCCGGGGATGTGCGGGGCCTGCGGGTGATCGGCGGGGATGCGGAAGCCGCGCTGCATCAGCTTCTGGATCGCCTCGTCGCGCGTCCGGCTCGATCGGATCAGCTTGATGACCTCATCGATGTCGCAGACCGCGTAGATCAGGCCCTCGATCCGGTGCGCTTCCTGCTGCGCCTGATGCAGGCGGTACGCCGTGCGTCGGCGGATCACATCGACGCGGTGCTCGATGTACAGGTCGATCAGTTCCTTGAGCGACAGCGTCCGTGGCTGGCCCTTGACCAGTGCGATATTGATGATCGAGAAGGTCGATTGCAACGGGGTTAGCTGGTAGAGCTGGTTCTCGATCACATCCGGGTCGGCCCCGCGCTTTAGCTCGATGACCAGCCGCATCCCACCACGGTTGCTCGACTCGTCGGTCACCGCACTGATATCCGTCAGCTTGTCGTTCTTGCGCTGCTGCTTGATCTTCTCGATGACCGAGTCGTTCTTGCTGACCTGATACGGCAGCTCTTTGACAACCAGCATGTCGCGCCCGCCGCGCTGCTCGTGCTCGATCTTCGCGCGCACGGTGACCCGGCCACGCCCGGTCGCGTAGGCCTGGACAATACCCGCCCGGCCGTGGATGATCCCGCCGGTCGGGAAGTCCGGGCCGGGGATGATCTCCATCAGATCGCGCAGCTCGATGTCGGGGTTGTCGATGGTCGCGGTGATCGCGTCGCAGACCTCGCCCAATGCGTGCGGAGCCATCGACGACGCCATGCCGACCGCGATACCGGTGCTGCCATTGACCAGCAGGTTCGGCAGTTTGCCCGGCAGATACTTCGGCTCCTCAACGGTCTCGTCAAAGTTGGGCTGCCAGTCAACGGTGTCGAGCTTGAGGTCTTCGAGCAGTTCGATCGCGTGGCGGTGCAGCCGCGCCTCGGTATAACGCATCGCCGCCGGCGGGTCCGGGTCGATACTGCCGAAGTTGCCCTGCTTGTCGATCAGCAGGCAGCGGGTCTTCCACTCCTGGGCCATGTTGACCAGCGTCGGGTAGATCGCCCCGTCGCCGTGGGGGTGGTATTTCTTCATCGTCTCGCCGACGATGCCGGCGCATTTGCTGTGCTTCCGGCCGGGCGAGAGGTTGAGGTCGTTCATCGCTACCAGGATGCGGCGCTGCGAGGGCTTGAGCCCGTCGCGCACGTCCGGCAGGGCACGATCGACGATCGTGCTCATCGCGTAGGTCAGGTAGCTGTCCGCCAGCTCCCGCTCGATCGCCAGATCGACCACCTGGCCAGGCGGGTCGGCGGGCGTGGGGGCGTCTTCCGAGGCACCTTCCGGGGGGGTGTTTTCGGGCTGATTGTCAGGCGGGTTCGCGTCTTCGGGCATCCGCCTATTTTAGCCGATTTCAGCCCGCTACGCTGGTTTTAAGGGCCCCCGTACCATCCCGCAATGGTCTCTAGGCCCGGTATTAAGCCCCGCCGAACGCTGCCGGCAGCCACTATTTGCGTGCGGTGTTCAATTTCCCTGACATCGATTGGCCGGCCCGTGATATAACACCTTATAGGTAGGCTCCGCGGGGGCCGAGCACCTGTTGTACCGCCGAGTGTGGCGGAAGGGGATTAGGGATGAAACCGCTGTACAAAGCCATCTTGGTCGGTACCCTCGCTACGGGCAGCGTGGGCCTCGCTCACGGCGGAACCGTAGTCTTCGAAGAGAACTTCTTCGGCACCGGCGACCCGCTCAACGGCAAGACCCCGGACGCCACGACCAACGGCGAGGCTTGGGAAGCGGGCGACGAGTGGGGTGATGACGGCATACATTTCTCGCCCACTGCGGGCGGGCAGGCGTCGCACCTCGACTACACACCCCAGCCCGGCCGGGTCTACACCGCAAGCGCCCGCGTGCGCAACCCGCACGCCAACTTCTTCGCTTTCGGCTTTCTGCCCGCGACGCCGGCGTCTGGGGACTGGGCCGCGGAGAACTTCAGCGTCACGCACAACAATGCGCCCGGCTACGCTTGGATCCTCACCGCCGACCGCAACGGCCCTGACCAGGCGGCCTACCTCGGCCCGGGCGTGGGCGGCGCCCAGCCGTGGAACGGCAACTTGTTCGATACCAACACGTTCATCGACTTCGACATCGTGCTTGACACGACCGGCGAGTTCTGGACCGCCGAGTGGCTGATCAACGGTGTCCCGCAGGGCCCGGCCGCCGCCTTCCCGAATCCGGGCAACCCCGGCATCGGCGGGATTGGCTTCTCGCGCGACCAGGACGCGACTACCGACGCCACATTCATCGAGATGCGTTCGTTCAGCCTGACCTATGTACCGGAGCCGGGCAGTCTCGCGCTCCTCGCGCTCGGCGGATGGTGCGTCGCAACACGCACGCGCCGTCGTCGATAACCACGACACTTCACGCGAACCGATCCGTCACCACGACCTCGTCAAGCGCCAGCTGCCCCGGTTTGGGCCAGGCGGGCTGCGTCGCCTTGCCGACGGTGATGATGAAACCGATCGTGTGGTCTCCAGGCAGGTTGATGATCTTCGCGACCGCTCCGGGGTCAAACCCGATCATCGGGCACGAATCGTAGCCCATCGTCTTCGCCACGAGCATGATCGTCTGCCCGGCGATGCCGACCGATCGCATCGCTTCGTCGCGTTGCAACTCGTGCTTGCCCTCATAAAACGGGATCATCATCCCCGACAGCATCTTGCCGACCTCTTCCGGCGCGTTGACCCAGTACCTGGCCGGTTCCCTGCCGTAGGCCTTGAGGTCCGCGCACAGCACGATGAGCAGTGACGACTCGGTGATGTGGGCCTGGTCCCACGCCGCGGCGCGGATCTGCTGACGCAGGCCCTTGTCCTTGACCAGGACAAACCGCCAGTTCTGCATGTTGAACGACGTCGGCGATTGGATCGCGGCCTCGAGCAGTTTCCGCTCCTCCTCCGCGGTCAGCTCGTGCTCCGGGTCGTAGTGCTTGACCGCCCGGCGTTGGTAGATGGCTTCAATCGTGTCCATTTGTGTGATCTTTCAATTTGATGTGATCTGGGGGTGGCAGAGTATAGGCAGTAGCGGAGCGTCTGGCGTTCAGGGTCTGGCGCGTAGCGTTGAACCAACAAGGCACCGCATGTCGGCGGTTCAACGCCACGCCCTGTACGCTAAACGCTAGACGCTACAATCCCGCCCATGGAAGCAGGCATCGTAGGTCTACCGAACGTTGGCAAGTCCACCCTCTTCAACGCGCTCACCGAGAGCCAGGGCGCCGAGGCGGCCAACTACCCGTTCTGCACGATCGAGCCGAACGTCGGCGTTGTCGCCGTGCCCGACCCGCGGCTGGACAAGATCACCAAATATATCCCGCCTCAGAAGGTCATCCCCGCGGCGCTGCGCCTGGTCGATATCGCCGGGATCGTCAAGGGCGCCAGCGAGGGCGAGGGCCTGGGCAACAAGTTCCTCAGCCACATCCGCAATGTCGACGCGATCCTGCACGTCGTCCGCTGCTTTGAGAACGACGACATTACCCACGTCGATGGTGTCGTCGACCCGATCCGCGATATCGATGTCATCGACACCGAGTTGATGTTGTCGGACCTGCAAACCATCGAGACCGCGCTGCCCAAGGCCGTGCGCTCGGCCAAATCCGGCGACAAAGAAGCGAAATTGCGCGTTGAGCTGCTCGAAAAGGCCAAGACGCTGCTCGACGAGGGCAAGCCACTCCGCCAGATCGAGCTCGACCCCGAGCAGGCCAAGGCGCTCAAGGGCTTCGGCTTCATCACCGCCAAGAAGGTGCTGTACGTCGCGAATGTCGATGAGGACGACGTGCTCGGCGAGGGCGACCTGGTCGCAAAGGTCCGCGAGCGTGCCGAGGCCGAAGGTGGGGCGGTCGTCCCGGTGTGCGCCAAGCTCGAGAGCGAGCTCGCCGAGCTGGATGGCGACGACAGACGCGAGATGCTCGAAGCCGTCGGTTTAAGCGAGCCGGCCCTGGCTACCCTGGCCCGCGCTGCATATGCCTTGCTAGGCCTGCAGAGCTACTTCACCGCTGGGGAGAAGGAAGTGCGCGCCTGGACGGTCCCGGTCGGCGCCACCGCCCCGCAGGCCGCGGGCGTGATCCACACCGACTTCGAGAAGAAGTTCATCCGCGCCGAGGTCTACACCCTCGATGTCCTCGAAGCCCACGAGACCGAAAAAGCCATCCGCGACGCGGGGAAGCTGCGCGTCGAGGGGAAGGACTATGTTGTGAGTGATGGGGATATCTGCCACTTCCTGACTGGGGCATGAAGGTGCAGGGCACACAAACAGTAATTCTAAGTGGGCTAATGCGTCGTATCACACGCTTTGTATAACAGCCAGGGACTTTGTCAGGCCGCGGCCGGTCTCTTGTCAGTCGTTCGGGCACAACATGTAACCGGACCCCATCCGCCACTGCCCGCCATTCTGAATATGCTTTATAACAATTCGCCGCAAAGTCGTATCCCTTGGTGCTTGATCAAGGTTGATGGGGTATTGCCCAAAGACACGCTGAATGGTTTGCGCATCCGAGTTGTCTTTAAGCACGAGCGGCTCAAAACGCCGCAAGAAATGGACGATGTTGGTGTCCTCAGCGAGGTACTCGGTGAGCTGCTGATCGAGCAGCCATGAAGAGCAAACGAATGCCTTGAATGAACGACCCGCAAAATAGCGGTTGAAGAACTGTGTGGCCCGGCGGAACGAGTCGTCGCAAGCTTTCGGCGACATCGGTCCACAAGCGGGGATATGTACATTTAAGACAAGATCGCCGTGCGTGAGTGGAAAGGGGGCAGTCTCTACGAACATCGACGTGTCAAAAGTTGCAGGCTCAAATTGGAGCCGCCCCAAGCGAAAGACTTTGCATGCAAACCCCATCGCGACCCACGCCGCTTCCGTCAGCCCCCACTGCCCGGATTGCCTGAAGTAGTCGTGCATCCAGATTTCCAGGTCAGATAAAGTTGCGGCCGCCACCTCGCTGGGTATGCCTTGCTGCGCGTACCAAGTGAGCGTCTGTGGCATCTTTTGCAGACAAGCTAAAGCGTCGATCTGTGCATAGGATTTTGCAGGTGCCGGCGCATCTCCGCTTTGGTGTAGATCCACAATAGACCCTTGAAAGATCTGACCGTATCGAGCCATGAGTAATTCACGGCGACTTTGACTACCAGAGGCCTTGTGATGCATCCGGCGTATCGCATGTGCAGGGGCTGATGACATCCTTAGATATGAAAGCATCGCGTCCAGTTCATCCGAACTTAGCATGGAAGATTGTGGCATGAAGTGCCTTGTCGGTATGAGATCAGTCCCCGCATCTCTATCTTACGAACCCACGCCGTCTACTCACCCCTCAGCACGACAGTCCTGAGGGACGCCGAGGACTACACGAGGGCAAACGGGCGGGTGGCCGGGTGCCATACTGCGACCCGAAGGGCGCTGGGTGCGAACTGTGATACATTCATACAATAACCTTCGCACAATGCGCCTTCGAGATGCAGTGTGGCACCAAAATAAGGATTGAGCTCTGTCATGATCAAACTCATCATGTGCCTGCACCGCAAAGAAGGCATGACCCGCGAGGCGTTCCAGGACTACTGGCAGAACAACCACGGCCCGTTCTTCATGAAGAACGCCGCGATCATGCGGTGCAAAAAGTACGTCCAGTCGCTCACGCTCGACAGCCCGCTGAACGCGGGGCTCCAGCAGTCCCGCGGGATGCAGGACGCGTTCGATGGCGTCGCCGAGGTCTGGTTCGAGTCCGAGCAGGACCTGATGGAGGTGACGGAGACCGCCGAGTTTGCCGAGCTTGGGCAGGCGCTGTTGGAAGATCAATCGGTCTTTATCGATCATGCCCGGTCGTGTGGGTTTATTGTCCGGGAAGTCGAGTTTGAGTGATCGGTGTTGGGCGCCGTGGTGGCCGCCGGGTGGTGGCGCGGCGGTTACGGCAGCGCGCGTTACACTGACCGCATGAAGATCAGCATCATCGGCATCGGCAAGGTCGGGGCCGCGGTCGGGCACGCGCTCACGATCCGGGAGATGTGCAAGCGCCTGGTGCTGATCAACCGCACGCGGGACACGGCGGAAGCGGAGGCGTTGGACCTGTCGCACGCCTCGGCGTTCGGCGACACGCTCATGGATATCCATGCAGGCGGCGTGGAAGATGTCGCGGGCTCGGATATCGTTGTGCTCTGTGCGTCCGTGCCCGCTCAGCCGCACGCCGGCTGGACGCGTGACGAGTTGGCGCTCCAGAACTGGCGGCTGTACGGCGAGATACTACCCGACATCGTTCGGCGCGCGCCGGACGCGGTCTACCTCGTCGTTGCCAACCCCGTCGATGTGCTGACCTACCGCACGATCCAGGCGACCGGGCTTGACCCGTCGCGCGTGATCGGAACGGGCACGCTCGTTGATTCGGCGCGCTACCGGATGCTGATCGCCCGCGAGACCGGCGTGCACCCGATGGATATCCGCGCCTACATCATCGGCGAGCACGGCGACAGCCAGGTCCTGGCCAACTCCATCGCCTCGATCGGCGGCGAGCCCGCGGAGAGCGAGTTCACCGACTGGAACCTCTTTCAGGAGGCGGTCGAGTCGGCATACAAGATCTTCCACACGCGCGGGTACACGAACTACGGCGTCGCCAAGGCCGTGACGCTGCTGGTCCAGTCGATCAGCCAGGACGCCTGCCACACGCTGCCCGTCTCGACGCTGATCGACGGGGTGTACGGTGTCGAGGATGTGTGCCTGTCGCTGCCCTGTGTCGTCGGCGAACGCGGCGTGCACCGCGTGCTGCGGCCGACACTGAGCCAGACCGAGTTTGACCTGTTCCGCGCTTCCGCCCGCGCGGTGCGTGGTGTGATCGAGAAGTGCGAAGGATTGTAATGCCCGCCGATGCTATCGGCGGGCGTTACGCCGCGTCGTCATCCAACAACAATCGTTCGCGCTGTAGCATCACGCTCAATGTCTGGCAGACCAGCTCGATCTGTGTCTCATCGAGCTGATTAAAAAACGGCAGGGCGATCGTTCGGTCGCTGATCGATTCGGTGATCGGGAAGTCGCCCGCGCTGAAGCCGAGCTGCTTCTGGTAGAACGGTTGGAGGTGGATCGGCGGGAAGTAGTTGCTGCAGCCGATCTCGTGCCGGCGGAGCGCCGCGATCACCCGGTCCCTGGCCGCACGGTCGTACTCGGGGGCCAACCGCACGACGTAAACAAACCACGAGCTGTCCGGGTCGTCATCGCCCAGGCACGGCAGGATCAGGTCGTGGTGGTCCAGCAGGCGTTGCGTATAGGCGTGGGCGACCCGGCGGCGCTGGGTGAGCATCTCATCGAGCCGGTCCAGCTGTACACACCCCAGCGCCGCGTTGATCTCCGACAGGCGGTAGTTGTAGCCCAGGCGGTCGTGCGCCAGCCAGCTGCCGGTGTTCGCCGTGCTGACCCGGTCGCCGGCGTCGGTATTCGTGGCCCGCCCTTGGTTGCGTAGCGAGCGGCACATTTCCGCCAGGCGGTCGTCATCGGTGACGATCATCCCGCCCTCGCCGGTTGTGATCTGCTTGTTGGGGTAGAAGCCGAAGACGCTGGCCCGCCCGAACGAGCCGATCGGTCGGCCGTTGAGTCTGCCGCCCAGGCCCTCGCAGGCGTCTTCGATCAGCGGGATCTCGTGCCGCCGGGCGATGGACTCGATCGTGTCCAGGTGCCGCGGGTTGCCGAACACCTCGACTGCGATGACCGCCTTGGTCTTCTCACTGATCGCGGCTTCGAGCTTCCGGGGGTCGAGGTTCAGCGACTGCGGGCAGATATCGACGAACACCGGCGTTGCCCCGACCATCAGGATGCAGTTGCTGGATGCGATAAAGCTGAAGGGCGTGGTGATGACCTCGTCGCCCGGCCCGATACCCAACGCGCTCAGCACCAGGTGCAGCCCGGCGGTGCCGGACGAGACAGCGACACCGGTCGAACGCTCGCAGCGCGCCGCGGCCTGCTGTTCGAAGAGGTCTTGTTTCGGCCCGATGCTCAGCCGGCCCGAGCGGAGCACGGCGGCAACCGCGTCTATCTCGGCGTCGCTGATGTCAGGAGAACTGAGGGGGATGTCGGACATGATTTGGGTGTGGGTACGGGTCTTGGCGTCGCTCCCGGATTCCGCGCGGAGCGATGCAAGGCAACTACTTTAACGCCTCGCCGATCGCCTGCCTGGCCTTGCCCGTGCGTTCGAGGTGAAGCCACGCGAGTTGGACGCGCAGACCCAGTTCCATCTGGCCGACGCCCTGGACCAGGTCGCTGATCCGGGCCCACTCGTCCTTGGCCAGTGTTGCGCCGTAGCGGGCCCGCGCGAGCAGGCGGAGGGCCTCGGTCGTGAAGTCCTTATGTTCGTCGGTCCCGATCTGGTCGGCCAGTGAGCTGAGGTCCGCGCTATGAGCCCGCACGATCCCGAGCAGCAGGAGCTGCCGCTGACGCAGTAGTTCGAGACTATCTGTGCCGTCGCCCGGCTTGGTGGATGCTCTGAGCAGGGCTGGCAGCCGTTGGGTTGCCTGCTCGGGGTTGAGTTCGCACATCGCATGAACCGCGGCGATCGCCGCCTCGGTGAGCCTTCCACGGTTACGCTCCTCGCCGGCGTTGTGAGCCCGTATCACCGCTTCGAGCAGGTCCGGCGCATAAGCGGGCTCTTCACGCCGACAAAACGTGACGGCCCATGCATTGATCAACGGCTGGCCGAACGCGATTAGCGGGGCCAGGGCCTCGGCCGTGTCGGCCTGCCGCTTGGCAATCGCGCGGCCCGCCTGCGCGATCAGCCGGATCAGTTCCTGGTCGCTCGACACAAGCGAATCGAACAGCGCGGGGTCAACAGCAGCCGCGGCGTCGAGGGCGATCAGGGCCAGGCGCACCTTTCGGGCCGCCTCGGTTTGGTTCTGGTACATCCCCTGCCAGACGACATCGGCCCCGCGCACCTTCAGCCTCAGCGCCGCCTGCACCGCGAGCAGGCGCAGGCTCGGGCCGCGCTGTTCGTCCTGAGCGATACGCAGCGCGGTCGGCCCGACCGTCTTGAGCTCCCGCCGCATTGCGCCGTCCAGCAGCTGGGCGAGGACCGCGTCGGCCGTGCTGCCACGCAGGCCCGCTACTTTCGACAAAGCCTCCGCGCCTGCCGGGTCGCCCGCCTCGGCCAGGATCAGCGCCCCGATCGCATACTGCAGCATCTTGCCCGCTTCCAGGTCCTCGTCCAGCTTGATCTCAAGCGACACGGCAAACGGCGCGGTGTCCACCGACCCGCCTTCGCTTAACAGCCGCAGCGCGACGGCCTGCCTGACCGCGGGGGAGAGCCCTTCCCAACCGAGCACGGCCGCGAGCCCGATCTTGTCGATCAGGTCGTCGTCCATCGCCGCCGCGAGCACCTCGACGGTTTCGCGGTCGTCTTCGAGCTCGGCGAGCGCGGCGAGATCGATCCGCCGCTTCGGGCTGATCTCCGCCTGACCCAGCAGCCCGTGCACCCGTTGGGGCGCATGCGACGAACCGGCGAGCGCCGCGAACAGCGGCTGGAGGTCGTCATCGCCGAGCTGGCGCAGCGCCCGCAGCATCGTGTTGTGTCGTCCGTCTCGGTAGGGCTGGGTCGTCTGCCTGAGCAGATACACCGCGGCGTTGTAGCCCGCTTCATCGGCCCGCGCAGGAGCAAGCGGTGCGACCAGCAGGGCCAGCAGGGCCATGCCGGCGAGCAGGATCGGGCGGGGGAGAAGCATCGCTACAGTGTAGCCTTTGGGTGTTTGCAAGAGGCAACCAACGCTACACTATCCCGCTTATGCCCCGGCCCCGAACGAACATCCAGCGGCTCAGCCCCTACGCGCCAGGCGAGCAGCCGGACACGTCGGCGGTCACCAAGCTGAACACGAACGAGAACCCGTACCCGCCCTCGCCGGCGGTGATGGAAGCAGTTCAGTCGCTGCCCGCCGAGCGGCTGCGCGTCTACCCGCCGCCGCTGGCCCAGCCGTTCCGCGCCGCCGCGGCCGAGTTGCACGGCCTCTCGCCCGACAACGTCATCGCGACCAACGGCGGGGACGAGCTGCTGCGCCTGATCCTGACATGCTACTGCGAACCGGCCGGCGGTAATGCGCAAGGCGGCATCGGCGTGACCGACCCGACCTATTCGTTGTACCCCGTGCTTGCCGCGATCCAGGACACGCCTGTCGTCAGCACTGATCGCAAGGATGATTTTTCGCTCTCGCCCGACACGATCGAGTGCTGGAACGAAGCGGGCTGCCGGGTGGGCATGATCGTCAACCCGCACGCGCCGACGGGGCGGTTCGAGACGACGGATACATTGCGCAAGCTCTCTGATAACTTCGGGGGGCTGCTACTGATCGACGAAGCCTACACCGACTTCGCGCCCGCCGACGCGATCGAGCTTGTCCGCGACGGCCTGGACAACGTCATCCTGCTGAGATCGCTGAGCAAGGGCTACGGCCTCGCCGGCCTGCGGTTCGGCTACGGCCTGGCGCACCCGGTCGTTATCACGACCCTCGACAAGGCACGCGACAGCTACAACACCGATGCGATCAGCCAGGCCGCCGCCGTCGCCGCGATCAGCGATCAGGCATATGCACAGCAGACTCGGGAGAGAGTCATTGCGCAGCGGGACCTGCTGACGAGTGAACTGCGGCGACGCGGCTTTGAGGTGCTGGACAGCCAGACCAACTTTGTGCTCTGCACCCCGCCCGATAAGGTGCCCGCGGCTGACCTTTATGAGCAACTGAAGGCCCGCAACATCCTCGTCCGCTACTTCGACGCGCCGCGGCTAGACGATAAGCTGCGTATCACGGTCGGCACGCCCGAGCAGATCGACAAGCTGCTCAACGCCATCAGTCAACTCATCTAGACGCCAGGCCCTACACGCCAGACGCAATAAACCCATGCGCACCGCCACCATCCAACGCGACACGAACGAGACCAGGATCAAACTCGATCTCAACCTCGACTCCGCCAAGACCGGCGACTACAGACACAACACCGGCGTCGGCTTCTTCGACCACATGCTCGACCACGTCGCCCGCCACGGACGGCTCGCTCTGCACATCACCTGCGACGGCGACACCCACGTGGACGACCACCACACCGTCGAGGATGTCGGCATCGCGCTCGGTGAAGCGATCACACAAGCGACCGGCGACAAGAGAGGCATCGAGCGCTACGGCAGCGCGACCGTCCCGATGGACGAGTCCCTCGCCCGCGTCGCGCTCGACCTGTCCGGCCGGCCGGCGCTGGTGTTTCGTGTCCAGTCCAACAGCTTCAACGACCCGGCCGGCAAGATCGGCACGTTCGACACGCAGCTGGTCAAAGAGTTCTTCAACGCAGTGGCCAACCACGCGAAGATGAACCTGCACATCGAGGTCCCCTGGGGCGAGAACAACCACCATATCGCCGAGGCGGTCTTCAAGGCCTTCGGCCGATCGCTTCGCGACGCGGTGAAGGTTACGGGTGATGATGTGCCGAGCACGAAGGGGACGCTATAACTCCCAGCTCCTTACGACACGTTGCCTTTGAACGCGTCAGTGAGTGACTTGCCCAAGAACTTAAACCGCACGACAAGCGTCTGTACGTAGCTGAGGTGTTGGTACGCATGTCCTCTAGGCATGAAGAATACAAACGGAATCGCGAGCATAACACAGGTCAAGCGGACAAAAACTTGTATCAACCAGAACAAGCGATCAACGATGAACTCGTAGATGAAGCCGATCAAGTCAAACATACTGCCTGATTGTCTCTGCGAGGCCTCCGGCTTTTTTGTGATCGATCTCGCCCGTGGGCCAGTTGAACGGCAGTCCATTGCCCTCTATTGGCGCATCGCGTGAGCTGCCGGCCGGGCGGGGGATGATGTGCAGGTGGACGTGCCCGACGGCCTGTCCCGCGGCCTCGCCGTTGTTCTGCAGCAGGTTCCATGCCGATGCGCCCGCCGCCCGCATGATCGCCCGGCTCAAGGCGGGCACGATGCGGAACATCGCCGCGGCGTCTTCCGCGGGCACCCGGTCGATCGTCTCGTAGTGCCCCTTGGGGATGACCAGCGCGTGACCTGCGCTCAGCGGGCCGATGTCGAGGAAGGACAAGACGCGGTCGTCCTCGTAGAGCTTGTGGCATGGGATCTCGCCGGCGACGATCTTGCAGAAGAGACAGTCGGGGTCGGTGGGGTAGTCGGGCATAGGTTCATTGTAAGGTGGGGCGGGCATCCTGCCCGCCGTCAAGGCACAGCCTTGAATGAATGCAACAGATCAGGACCCGTCCTGACGGCGGGCAGGATGCCCACCCCACCTGAATCATCCAGACACCTACAATCCCCCCGTGACCCTCGACCTCTCGCACATCCTCGGCCCCGACGGACCGATCGCCGATCGACTGGGCGGTGACTTCGAGGAGCGCCCGCAGCAAAAGGCCATGATCGAAGCCGTCGGTCATGCCCTGGACAAGAGCGGGAAGCTGGTCGTCGAGGCCGGCACGGGCGTAGGCAAATCGTTCGGCTATCTACTGCCAACGATCGAGCACATCGCGAAGTTCCAGGAAGACAAGGACCAGAAACGCCGGGTCGTCATCTCAACACACACAATCGCGTTGCAGGAACAGATCATCAACAAGGACGTGCCGCTTTTGCAGGCGGTCTTGCCCGTCGAGTTCAGCGCGGTGCTGGTCAAGGGCAGGGGCAACTACGTCTCACTCCGCCGGGCCAAGCGCGCGTGGGACCGGCAGGCGACGCTTTTCAACGAGTCCAAGGAGTTTAGCGCGCTCGAGCAGGTGCTGGACTGGTCCAAACGCACGGACGACGGCTCGCTCGCGACGCTGCCGCAGCTCGAAGCGCCGAGCGTCTGGAACGAGGTGCAGTCCGACAGCGAGGACTGCCTGGGCAAGCGCTGCCCGACGTTTAACAAGTGCTTCTACCAGGCCGCCCGCCGGCGGATGCAGAACGCGGACATCCTCGTCGTCAACCACGCGCTGTACTTCGCCGACCTCGCGCTGCGGGCCCAGGGCTACGGTCTGCTGCCGCCCTACGACGCGGTGATCCTCGACGAGGCCCACACGATCGAGGACGTCGCCAGCGAGCACTTCGGCCTCTCCGCCAGCCGGTACCAGGCGGCCTACCTGATCAGCCGGCTGTACACCGCGCGTCGCCAGCGCGGGCTGCTCGTTACACTCCAGGGCAAGGCCGACCAGGAGATGCTAAACCGTGCGCTGCACCTGGCGGAGACCGCGCGCAACGTCGCCGAGCTGTTCTTCGACGAGGTCGTGGCCTGGCACGAGCGATATGGCGCGAACAATGGCCGGGTGCGTGGGCCCTTGGAGATCGACAACGCGCTGACGCCGGCGCTGCACGATCTTTCGCTGATGCTCAAGCGGGTCAAGGACGTGCTTGAAAACGAAGAAGACCAGATGGAGATCAGCGGGTACGCCGACCGGGCGGGCACGCTCGCCGAAACGATCAAAGCGCTGGTCGAGCAGGCCGTGCCCGACAGCGTCTACTGGGTCGAGGCCACGCGCAAGGGCCGGTTCAACCGCGTCAAGCTCTGCTCCAGCCCGATCGAGGTCGGCGGGCTGCTGCGCGAAAGGCTCTTCGAAGCAACAACATCCCGGCAGGAACCGCTGCCGGTCGTGCTGACCAGCGCGACGCTTGCAACGCAGTCTTCGGGTCCAGGTGGGGCGAGCACCCCGCGTGCCGACGAATTGGGTGAGATTCAAGCAACAGCGGATGGCAGGCGGGATACCGACCCCACTTTTAATGAAGCTTTTTCACATTTCTGTGGTCGCATCGGCTGCGATGAGCCACAAACCCTGCTTCTCGGCTCGCCGTTCGACTACGCCAATCAGGCTGAGTTGATCGTCTGCCCGTCGCTGCCCGAGCCGAACGACGCGGCTTTTACCAATCTTGCCACACAGACCTTGCTACACCACCTCGACCAGTCCGACGGCGGCGCGTTCATCCTGTTCACCAGCTACCGCCAACTCCGTGAAACGGCCGAGCGGCTGCGCGCACCGCTTGAATCGCGCAGCATGCCAATGCTCGTACAGGGCGACGGCGTGCAGCGCAGCGAACTGCTCGCGCGCTTCAGGCACAACCACCGCAGTGTCCTGCTCGGCGCCGACAGTTTCTGGCAGGGCGTCGATGTGCGCGGCGAGGCATTGCGGCTGGTCGTGATCATGCGGCTGCCTTTCGCGGTGCCCGATCGCCCGATCATCGAGGCACGCAATGAGCGGATCAAAGCGCGTGGCGGCAGCCCGTTCGCCGAGTATGCGCTGCCCGAGGCTGTGCTCAAGTTCAAGCAGGGCTTCGGCCGGCTCATCCGATCCAAACAAGACCGCGGTACCATCCTCGTCCTCGACCGGCGGATCGTTGCTAAGCCCTACGGCCGACGCTTCCTTACGGCGCTGCCCCGGTTGCCGGTCGCCGCCGACACCGCACCGACTGGCATACCCTCAACCGAACACGACATGGACCCCGGCTATGACTTCTGAAACAACAGAAAACAAGCGTTATCTGGTCGTCTGCACCGGCAACTACTGCCGATCCCAGATGGCCGAGGGCTGGCTGCGGCACCTCGGCGGCGACCGGGTCGATGCGTTTTCTGCGGGCAGCAAGCCCAAGGGCGGCGTGCACCCGATGGCGGTCGAAGTGATGAAAGAGGTCGGCATCGACCTGACGCAGAGCACCTCCAACCACATCGACGAATACATCAACGAGAACTTCGACGGCGTGCTGACCGTCTGCGACTCGGCGAAAGAGGCCTGCCCGGTCTTCCCGGGCGCCAAGAGCGTACTACACCACCCGTTTGAAGACCCGGACCACCCGAATGACCCGGATGAGGACCCGATCAAGTGCTTCCGCCGGGTTCGCGATCAGATCAAGGACTGGGTGCAAGATTATTTAAGCGAAGAATTGCAATGAAGCGCCGCGGCTTGCCGCGCGGATGATTTGAGGTTC
>JANQKT010000105.1 GCA_028280965.1 Phycisphaeraceae bacterium | reverse complement strand
TAGCGGCCTTCTCGCATCAATGCCCACGCGGCACATCACGCTGCCGGTTTGATCGGCCGCCCGGCGGACTTCGGTCAAAGCCCGGATCCATTCAGTTCGACGCTTGAGGCTCGGTCAGAAGATTGTCTTTTCGGGAGTGATGTCCCGCCTGGCCACACGCCAAGGCGTCGGCCGTCACACCGTATTTCAATTCGATTATCACCCTGCTGTACGGTGGTCTAATCCCATCGCACCGAGTTGGTGACTTGCCCAGGCACGCCACTGGACACGAGTGTCATGGGTCGCGACTACTCGCAGCAGCATAACAACCTCTTCAGTGCGGTCGCCACGCTGGACAAGCGCTCGGACAAGGTTGGCCTGGTATTCGACCGTGCTCGCATCAAGTGTCGTCGCCTGGCGCAAAGCATCGATCGCGTCGTCGAGCCTGCCCGCCTCCAGGAGAGTCAGCCCGAGGTTGTTGTGCGGGCCGGCGTGCCGGGGCATCAGCTTGATCGCGTCGTCGAACTCGTGCGCCGCGAGGTAGAAGTCGCGCTTGAGGAAGTAGATCTTGCCAAGATTGTTGTGCGCGGGGCCGAACTCGAGATCGGCTTTGATCGCGCGCTTGAAGGCCTGTTCGGCCTGATACAGCTCGCCCGCATCCAGATGCGCCAGGCCCTTGGTGTTCTCCTCGCGCGCGGCCGCGGTGTCGCGCAGCGGGCCTGCGTTGATTGTGCGGTACCCGCCATCGGCCTCGGCTTGCGGTCCCGGCTGATTTGCGCAGCCTACATGAACACACACGATAGACAGCGCCAGCAACAACGGCCCAAGCAGCGGGCGTCGGGGTTGAAATATCTTCAATCGCATGGTCATCGTCCCTGGCCTTGGCTCGGGGTGGGGGAATAGATCAGATACGTCAGGGTCACATCCGCATCCCAGCGGTTGCCGGTGTCCTCGCCGGACGGCGCGTCGAGCTGGATCTGCTCAGCGGTGTACGCCGAGTCATACGTCAGGTGGTGCAGCAGCATGGTGAGCTGCTCGAGCGTGAGGCCCTTCATGATCAGCAGCGCCGGCTTACGCATGTACGGCGTGTCGTCGATGCGGACAGCGCGTTTGTGCTCGATCCGCATGCCCTGCTGCCACTCTGCGTTGAGGTTGGACCGCTGCGCGGCGCGGTTGACCGCCCCCGCGAGTTCCTGCTGCTGCTCATCGGCCTGATCGGACGCCGCGGCGATGGTGCCCTGGCCGCGCAGCTGTGTGATCTGATCTGCAAGCTGAGCGCAGCTCGCCGTGTCTTCTGCGGCATAAGCGGCTGACCGGCGGTGGTCGAGCATCCGCAGTGCCGACCAGGCCACGCCCGCGATCAGCATCGCAAGCATCACGGCGACCAGCACGGCTTGTCGCTTCTCGGGCTTCATCGGCGTGTCTCCGTAGCGAGCGGTTCGGCCGCGTCGGGCTTGATCGGCCGGGCAAGGAAACCGAAGGAAAACCCGTACTGACTCAGCGCGCTGATATTCGGCGGGGTCACCTCGTATGCGCCTGTCTCGCGCAGCTTAGCCGCGAACTGCTCGGGGATGACACTGCTGGCCGCCTCGCCGTTGAGACGGATCAGGCCGGGCTCGATGGTGATGCCTGACAGCCGGCAGCGATCGCCCGTCGGCCAAACAGACAGGGTCATGTACAGGTGCGTGAGCGCGGAGGTCGGGTGCAGGACGTCCTGGTCGGTTGCGTTTGTGCCTGCATTACCGCCGAGACCGGCGAGGCGGCGCTGCTCGCTCTTGAGCCGGCTGTGGATGCTCGTAGGCACACGCTGGCCGGGCATGACCTCTTTGTAGATGCTCACCTGCTGCGCCTGGAGTTGCTCGGCCTGTTCGGCGTAGCGCTCGCCGCGCCAGTAGGTCATCACGCCAGTACATAGCAGGAACAAGGCCAACGCGGCGGCGAGGCCGGTCATGTTCTTTCGCACCGCGTCGAAGCGTCCCGACGCTGCCAAGGCGTCCTGGCCCAGATCGATCCAAGGCGGGGCTTCGCCGTCAAGGTATCGTGCGGCTTGTATCGCAGCGATGTCCTCGAGTTGATTCTGGTTGCCCGTTTCTGTTGTTGAGGAAACCCAAGCATCTATCGGGAGATCAGCCGCCTCGCCAAACAACACGCATGTACCGGCAGAGGCCTCATCAGGATCGGTATCCAGATCTGTGTCGCCATCGGCGAGTGCTGCCTCGCTGCTGAACCAATGCCAGCTCGTAGGCGATTGCTGGTCCAGGCGGATGAGGTCGATCCCACTGGGTATAGACAGGCAGATCAACGCGGCATCGGGGTGTTGATCGACGAGGTACGCACCGGCGAGCAGCGCGGCCGGGCAGAGGTGTACGGCCTGGACATCTGCGCCGCGTAGCGCTTCAACGATCGGGCGCAGGCGGTCCAGTTCTGCGCAGACGCCAAGCGCACGGCCGTGCCGCTGGTTGAAGTCCATTACCGCGTCCTCGGCGGACAACGGCAGGTGCTCTTCGAGCAGGTACTGCATCGCCTGCCGACGGTTGGTACGCGGTAGCTCGCTCACATCGATCACTGCGCAGAGGCACCAGTCCGAGGGGATCGCGACGACGACGCGACTACCAACCGCGGAGTCATGGATCTGCGCCGCGATCGCCCCGGCGCGCTCAGGGATGCCCGCGTTTTCAGCGCAGCCAGTCTCCACGCGCTGCGCACGGCCGGCCTCGACGCGGACCAAACGCCATGGGTCATCATCAACAAACAGGGTGTATCGGGCGGTCATGTCAATCCATTTCTCGATATTAAGGCGTTGTTGCCTTGAGTTCGCGCTCTTCCCCGGCCAGATCGATCAACACGCTCTGGTCGCCGACGCGGTTGACCGTTACCGTGCCGGCCGGGTCGCTGAATTGCTCGCCGGCCTTCAGTAAACGCTGGCTGCCGTCTGCGAGCTTGAAGAGCGCCGTTGACGCATCCGGGTTGCTCGGCTCGTAGAACGTGCCCTCGAACCGGGCCTGTAGCGGTGTCGTCACGATCATCAGCGGGGGCGGGTCGCGCAACGGTCGGCGGAGTTCGAGTAACGCGATCGATTGCAACGCGTCAAGCGCGGGTCCGCGCTGCGCCGGTGTCAGCTCCGGGCCAAGCACCTCCAGGCCCGATGCCTCTGTCTCGCTGCGATCGTCGACCGGCGAACGCAGTGGCACCACGATCCCCCAGGCGAGCACCACCAAGGAACCGAGCGCAAGCAGGCCGCCGCCGAGGTTCATCCAACGTTTGATCTGCTTGGTGGTCATCGGCGGTTACCAGGCGTATTCGTAGTACTGGACCGGGTCGGGCAGCGGCTCAGGATCGAGAAGCCCAGTCGATCCCGGAGACAATGCGATCTGCGCTTCTCGTCGCGCTTCCAGCTGTTCGATCGGCGTGTAGACCCTCGCCGAAAACGCGTACCAAGAACGCGTTTGGCCGTGAGCGATCACCCAAAGGCCATGCGCGTTGGAAGACTCGGTCAGCATCGCGCTCGCGAGTGTGCGCTGTGTCGGCGTTGCACTGGCTACAGCTTCCAGCCACTTGGACGGGCTCACGCCCGGCGATTGATTCCGCTCAGCCAATAGTTCCGCAACCCCTTCGCTACCCAGCACCGGGCCGAGTGTTCGGCGGATGACGGCAGGTGACGCACGCGAGACATTAATCCGCCCGTCGCCCCAGCATGTGAGCTGTGATCCGAGGCCGGGGTAACGGCCGGTGCCGACCAGGTCGGCTGGCAAGACGCGATCAAAGAGTTGGCCGTAGCCAGCGTAGATACCGGTGATCGGGCCGTTGCTGCCGGGCTGCGTCTCGTCGATCACTTGCCCATCACGATCGATGCCGATCATCGGCCGAAGACGGACAGCTGGGCCCGACCGCCTGGTGGCGTACGCATCCAGGCGAGCCAACTCGCGGACCGCAGCAATCAGCTTTCGTTCGTTGACAAGCGGCTGGTCATCGAGCATGAGCGCGCCCATCGCGGTCGGGTTGTACTTCGCCTGCTCGTCGGTCAGTACGAGGTCGTAGTCGATGCCCGCCAGTTCGCAGGACACGCGGATCTCGGCCCGGGTAGCCGAGCGCTCGCGCTCCGAGCGCTCTGGCTGGTTTTTATCATTGGCCAGCAACCCCTGTGCGCGCGGTAGCAGCGTCGCGCGGCAGCTTGTCTCCGCCCACCGCCGCTGCAGTGACTCGGCCTGCGTCTTCGCGTCGAGCGCTTCGCGTGTGCTCTGCCTGGCAACGCTTGCCAGCGCTACCGCCGCGATCATGAGCAATACCAGCGTGAGCAGCAACGCGTAGCCGTGTTGTCTTCGGCCGGCTGGCTTCATCCCGCCAGCCTCCGCGGGAGCACGAGTCGTTTTTCGATCGCGGGTACTTGCGTGTCGTTTTCCCAGAGGCGCAGCAGCCAGCGTGTGTCGGCCGGGCGCTGCAAGGCATCCAGCTCAGTGGCGCTCTGATGAGCTGTTGCCGGGCCCTCGGCATCATGCGCCACCAGCGGCAGCAGCTCAATCCGGGTGATGCCTGCGCGGACCGCCTCGACCCGAAGCGATTGCGTGTCCGGCCCGGCGAGCAAGCGCTCTTCCCGCAAGAGCCAGGGCCGGCCGCCGACCGTCTCAACGAAGTAGCTCACCGCGACGGGCAATTGCGAACGCTCGTAGGTCGCCGGGTCAAGCCCGCCGTGGCTTACAAGCTCGATCGCCCCGTCGTTGGTCTCGAGCGTGCGGGCGATGGATAGGTCGGTACGCAGCAGACGGACGCAGTTCAGCATGCCGCTGTCTTCAGCGCGTATTTGTGCATCTACAGCCGCTCCGGCAGGCGTGCTGACGCGCGCGATGACCCCGAGGACGCCGAGCATGAGCAGCGATGTCAGCACCGTCGCGAGCAGCAGTTCAATCAGCGTGAAGCCGGCGGAGCTACGCACCTTGCCCCCCTTCCGTCAAGCGCTCCTGCTCTTCAGCATCACGCTGTTCTCCGGCCTCACGTGCTTCGACATCGGGGTCGGGTACGACCAGATCGACGACCACGAGGGCTTGCGCATCGCGAGGATCAGACCGGCTTTCCGGTTGATTGTCGTCTACGCCTAACACTTCGACACGCAGCACGCGCGCCCCCAATGACTGGATCGGCCGGTTATCAACCAGCCGTGTCCGCCAGATCAAGCCTTCTTCGCCGGGCACCGCACCGCGCTTACCGATCGGCGGGCCATCGGCGCGCGTCCACCAATCGGTAATCAGCGCATCGGTTGCTCCGATCGCATGCGCCTGCGCCCGCGCGAGCTGGAGCTGGCGCGTGTGCCGGGACTTGGCCAGCACGACACCCACCAGCAGCGTGCCGAGGATCGCGATAGCGGCGACGACCTCAATCAGCGTCAGGCCGCGCGCTCGCCGTCCGGCGCAGCAGGTTGTGGATTGCTTTTTCTTCATCTTCAATCGTTACCTGACCGGTCAGCCCGCTGACCAGCAGCCAGGTGGTTTGCTCTGTTTCGCCCGAACCTTTTGCGTTGTCTTCAACGATCTTCGGGCCGACCAGTTGTACGGCGTATGTCCGGCTCAACCCTTCCGAAGACACCGGCAACTCGATCAAGCCATTGGTTTCCGTAACCGTTGACCAAAGGCCCGCAAGCCGCGATGGACGGGTGGTGGTATCGACCCATGCGACCTGTTCAATCCGGAAGCCCGGCGGGAGCTGCATCGTGTGGCCGGCCTCGGGTTTGCCATCACGCGACTGTGGGCTGTGGACCCGCACGCGCTGCCCGTCAAGGTCAAAGCAAAGCGAACTCGGGCCCAGCCGCTGCGCCGAGACACGGGCGGTGTGATCGGCGTGTGACAGGCGGTCGATGACGTCATCGTAGGTCGCTTGCTGCGCCTGGCCCGCCAACGACCAGGCCGTCGCGGCGGCAAGCAGCCCGATCAACGCGACAACCGCCATCACCTCGATGAGTGTGAAAGCGCGGTTTGCATCGGTGTAAGAGCCGGCGTGTCTCACTCGCTGACCTCTTCGGTGTCGCCGAGCTGCCACGAGTAGATATCCGCATCCGCGTCTTCGCCGCCGTCCCGGCCGTCGGCCCCGAGCGTGTACACCTCGAACGGTTCGCCCTGGGCGCCGTTGGTGTTGTAGCCGTACGGCCGGCCCCACGGGTCCAGCCCGTTCTTCAGCGGCAACGGCTCTAGCCCTTCTTCACTGGTGGGGTAGCGCCCCTTGGTCAAGCGGAACGCTTCGACGGCGTCCACGATCGTTGCGATGTCGGATTTGGCGCGGTTGGTCTTGGCCGTTTCGAGGTGCCCGCCAACCGCGATCGTGACCGCGCCCGCGAGCATGCCGATGATCACGACCACGACCATGACCTCGACCAGCGAGAAGCCGCGGCTTTTCTTGTTCGTGCGCGGATCAACAGAAAAGGGTTGTTTCGATTGTTGTTTACAGCACATTGCCGGCCTCCAAGATCGGCAGGATCGTGGCGAACGCGATGAACCCGACGATCACCGCGAGAAGAATCATCATCAAAGGCTCGAGCAGCGCCGTCAGACGGTTCGATGTCAGCTCGACCTGCGTGTCGTAGTCGTGCGCGAGGTCTTCGAGCATCGTTTCCAGCCGGCCCGACGCCTGGCCGACGGCGAAGACCTGGATCACCAGGGGCGGGAACGCCGAGGTCTCCTCCAGCGCATCAGCGATGTCGCTGCCGCTGAGGACCGCTTTCTCGCAGGCCTCCAGCGCATCGCGAAGAATCTCGTTGTTCACCGTCCGCTGGGCGATGCGGACCGCCTGAATAAAGGTGACATCACTCTTGAGGAGAGTCGCCATCACCATCGCGACGCGTGCGATGCCCTGCTTGCGGATGAGTTCGCCCAGCAGCGGGACGCGGAGTTGCAGCCGGTGCCAGGCCCGCCGGGTGCGCGGATGGCGCAGCAGCCCGGCAAACAAAGCGATCAAAGCCACGATGCCCAGGCCGAGCACCCACCACCAGCCCAGCAGGAAATCACTGGCGCCTTTCACGACCACCGTCGCGAGCGGGAGCGGCTTGCCGCTCTGGGTCAGGACGCTGAGCAGCTTGGGCACGACATAAGTCATCAGGAACATACTGATCGCCAGGCCGACCGCCATGACGATGCACGGGTAGATCATCGCGGACGCGACGCGGTTCTTGAGCGTGGCCGATCGGCGTTTGAACTCGACCAGGCGGGCGAGCGCGGAATCGAGCGTGCCCGCGTTCTCGCCGACCTCGACGATGTTCAGGCACAGCGCATCGAAGAGCGCCGGCTGCTGGGCCATCGCTTCGGCCAGCGATCCGCCGGCCGCGACATGGTCGCGCAGCAGCAAGATCGATTTCTTGAACGCGCCTTGGTGCTGGCGGGTGATCGTGTCCAGCGCCTCGAGCAGCGGGATGCCGGCGGAGAGCAGCGTCGTCAGCTCCTGCAGCAAGCCGGCGACCTTCGACGACTGTCTTCTTGAGAGATAGCGCGACAAGGCCGTGCCGCCCTTGCCCGCCTTCTGTTCATTGAGCTCACGGATGCTCAGGCCCTGTGCGCGCAGCTGGTCGCGCGCCTGCCGCGGCGAGTCCGCGGCGATCGTGCCGCGGACCGGCCCCCCGGAAGTGCCAGTCCCCATGCCGGGTTGGGTCGCGATGTATGCGTAGACCGCCATGCTTAAAACGCCGAGCGCACCGAGACCCGCATCACCTCTTCGAGTGTCGTCAGCCCTCGGCCGACTTTGTCCAGCCCGTCATCCACCAGCGCGTGCATGCCCGCGCGCTTCGCCGAGGCGTTGATCGACGTCGCCGTCGCGCGGTCGTGCACCAGCGACCGCAGCTCGTCGTCCACGGCCAGCAGCTCGAAGATGCCGACCCGCCCGTGGTAGCCGGTGCCCCGGCAGGCGTCGCAGCCCGCACCCTTGCGGTAGCCGGCCGTCTCCTCCACGGTCGGCTGGATCCGCAGGGCATCAAGCTCTTCATGCCTGGGTGTGTAGGGCGCTGCGCAGTCCGAGCACACCCGCCGGACGAGCCGCTGGGCGAGCACGCCGACGAGCGAGCTGCTGACGAGGTAAGGCTCGATACCCAAATCGAGCAGACGCGTGACCGCGCTGGCGGCGTCGTTGGTGTGCAGCGTGCTGAAGACCATATGCCCGGTCAGCGCGGCCTGGATCGCCATGACCGCCGTCTCCTGGTCGCGGATCTCGCCGATCATGACGATGTCCGGGTCCTGGCGGAGGACGCTGCGGAGCCCGCTGGCGAAGGTCATGCCCTTCTTGTCGCTGATCTGGATCTGGCTGATGCCGTCAAGCTGGTACTCGATCGGGTCTTCGAGCGTGATGACGTTGCGGCTCTTGGCGTTGATCTGACCCAGCGACGCGTAGAGCGTCGTGGACTTGCCCGATCCGGTCGGGCCGGTGACCAAGACCAGCCCGTGCTCGACGCCGATCAGCCTGGTGAAGCGTTTGAGCGTATCGCGGTCCATGCCCAGTTCACCGAGCGTATACAACCGAGCACTCTTATCGAGCAACCGGATAACCACGCGTTCACCATGGCTGGCGGGCACGGTCGAGACGCGCAGATCGATCACGCGGTCGCCGATCTGCACCGTCGCACGCCCGTCCTGGGGCAGGCGCTTCTCCGCGATGTTCATCCGGCCCATCACCTTGACGCGGCTGACGACCTCGCTCCGCACGCCCGCGGGCAGGTCGAAGGTGTCGAAGAGCACGCCATCGATCCGCATCCGCACGACCAGGCGGTCTTCATAGGGCTGGATGTGGATGTCCGAGGCCTGCTGCTGGACCGCTTCGAACAAGAGCAGGTTGACCAGCTTGATGACCGGCGCGCGGTCCGAGACGTTGAGCAGGTCTTCGCGGGAATCGAGGTCTTTGACCTCTTCGATCACACGATCCCGGTCGATCTGCTCGACAAACGCCTGCGCGGTGCCGGTCTGCTGACCGTAGGCGTGGTTGATCGCCGGGCCGATCTGTTCGGGCCTGACCGGGCTGACGCGGATCGCCCCGCCCAGCCACCGCCGGAGGATGTCGCGGGTCTGGTGGTCGCTTGGGTGAGCCATCGCGATCCGCATCGGCCCATCGTCGGTCGCGAGCCCGAGCACTTGTTTAGAGCGTGCAAAACCGATCGGTACGCGCTTGATGAATTCGGCCGACGGTGCCCCGCCGAGCGGGTCTGCCTGCTGCGTCAGCTCGATAGCACCTGCGTCTTTCACCGGGCGTGTAATCGCATGCTCGTCCGCCGACGCTTCTTGCGTCGTGTCGGGCAGCGTTGAGCCGAACACAGATAGCGGCGTCGCGGTGCTCACGGCCTTAACGGATCTCCACGGGCATGCTGGAAGGGAACTCGGAAGGCAGCCGCGCCCGGCCCGCAGCGGTGCCCGAGAGGACCTTGAGGTCCTCGAACTGGTCGTCGCGCATGACGTAGGCACGCAGGAAAACGAAGAGCGTGACCTGCCGCTTGGTGTTCCGCCGTTGGGAGAAGGCGTACTCGACGATCGGGATCTCGCCGAGCAGCGGGATGCGCTGGATCGTCTCGCTGTCGATCTCGCGTGTCAGCCCGCCGACGACGATGGTGTGCCCGTCGGGGATGGTGACGGTGCTGGCGATGTTGTTCTCGGTGCGCGCGGGCGGGAGTGTGCCGCCGCCGCTGGTCGCGGTGCGCTCGCCGACGAACGAGCTGACCTTGATCGCGTATTCGAGCTTGAGGAAGTCGCTGTCGCTGATGCTGGGCTTGACCTTGATCGTGGTGC
This sequence comes from Phycisphaeraceae bacterium, assembly GCA_028280965.1. Taxonomy (GTDB): domain Bacteria; phylum Planctomycetota; class Phycisphaerae; order Phycisphaerales; family Phycisphaeraceae; genus JAHQVV01. The sequence continues at coordinate 20,274 of JANQKT010000105.1, read as the reverse complement.
CCGCTTCCAGCTCGCCCGCGAAGCTGGTCGTTGCGACCTGCGCGTTGGCGTTGACGCTCTCAAAGGGCTCGGTATCGACGCTGTCGAGCTCGCCCTCGGCGTTGTCGTTGACCAGCACGCTCGGGCGGGTCAGCACGCGCGAGCGCACGTCGCGCTGCAGCGCCTGGATCACGACCTCGGCGATATCGGCGCTCAAGAGCGCGCCGTTGAAGCCCAAACCGGGGTTGAGCGTCAAAGCGCCGGTCGAGTCGTCCGCGGTGCTCAGGCCGAACTGGCTGAAGTTGAGCAGTGTCCCGCCGTCGGCGTTGCTGTTCGAAGAGAATTCGACGCCGAGCGTGAACTCGTCGGTCGTGTCGATCGCGACGATGGTCGCCTCGATGCGTACCTGCGGCCGGCGGCTGTCCAGCTTCTTGATCAGCGTCTCATAGATCGGCTGCAGGCCAGGCGGGGCGACGACGATGATCGTGTTGGTCGCGGTGTCCGCCAGCACGCGCGCTTGTGGCAGGCTGCCGCCGGATGGGCCGGACGGGTCACCGAATCCGGCATCATCCAAGCCGGGATCGGCTGGCGGGCCAAAGCCGGTGGGCCCCGAGTCGAGGCCGTCTATGGAAACCGTGCCGAGCCCGCCGTCGCCCGCGATGCCGTTGAGCGTCTCGGCGACCGCGAGCGCGTCGGCGTGCTCCAGGTCGTAGAAGCGGATCGGGCTGGAAGTCTCCGGCACCGGCTCGTCCATCGTTTCGATCAGGGCGACCAGCTGCTTGTGGATGCCCGCCGTCGTGGTCACCGCGAGCAGGCCCGAGTCTTCGTCGGTCACTGATTGATAGAGTCGTTTGGCCTTGTCCTCGCCGATCAGGCCCCGCGCAACCTGGTCGATGTGTTCGGGCGTTACCACCGTCAGCCGATAGACCTCGGTTGTCAGGCCCAGGTCCACATCCAGCGCGCCGATCATCTCGGTGATCACCTCCAGGCCGCTGGGGTCGGAGACAATAAACAGCTGGTTGGTCCGCTCGTTGGCGACCATGGCGTAGCGCTCGGTCTGGCCGCGGACCTTGCCGCGGGCCTCGAGCATCGTCGCGAGCTGTGTCTCGATGTCCGTCGCGGCGAGGTGCTCGATCTTCACGAACCTGATCGCGATCTCCCGGCCCGCGCGATCGGCGAGCGCGACCAGCCGCTCGATCCGGTCCATGTTCGAGGCGTAGTCTGTGATGATCACCATGTCGTAGTCGGGCAGCTCGAGCAGTGTCGCCCCGCCGCTGGCCGTGATGAACGGGCCGGCGACCATCTTGACGCGCTCGGGCGTGACGTGTTCGAGCTTGAAGATGCGGGAGATGACCTGCGTCGCGCCGCCCTCGGGCACAGGGTCGCCCTCTTCCAGCGGGCCGACCGCCTCTTCGTTGAGCTGGCCGACCTGCTTGATCCGCAGCACGCCGGGCACGTCCGTCTCGACGAGCACCATCTTGTTGATCTGCAGCATGCTCTCGAGCAGCTGGCGGAGCGAGCTGACGGGCATTGCCTTCGGCGCCTTGATCGTGATGCTGCGCCCGTTGATTTCGTTGTCGTAAACGATGTTGAGGTTCAGCTTCTGCCCTACGAAGTCTGCCAGGACCTTGAGGCTGGTGTTCTCGGGCAGGTTGAACTGGATCAGTTCTTCGCCACCGGCGTCACGGTCGGCCGCGTCCGCATCGGCCTGCGCTTCCTGGGTATGAACGTGTGCAGCAGATAATCCAAGCCATACCACACCGACCCAGCACACATATCTGAACCAAGTTTGCATGGTGAACTCCGATCTCGATACCTGCAAAGCCATCTCGGCCCCGAAGGAGCGTCAAGATTACGTCAGGGATTTAACGGCAGTATTCAGGAACGATTAGGATTGCGTGACGGCTGATTGGGCCCGGTGGCATCGGCCCGTCTTGCTGGGCTCGCACGCCATGTATGCGCAGTGATTGCTAAAAATCAGTGAGCAATGTTGACCCCGTATTACTTCATCCGCTCGACCGCTTCGAGGTACTGCTGGACGCTCTCGCGCGGTTTGATCTCCTGGGCCTGGCGGAGCAGCGGGACGGCCTGGGCGGCGCGGTCGCTCTTGACGAGCGCATCGGCGTGGTAGACCTTGGCATCCGCTTCGTAGCCCTCGATGTTCGCCGCGCGTTCGTAGAAGTTGATCGCCCGGTCCCATTCCTGCAGCCGCGCGTAGTGCTGGCCGAGCAGCAGCAACGCCTCGCCGTCGATCGGGTCGATATTGACAACCTCTTCAAGGATCTTCGCCTGCTCATCATCCGCGCCCTCGGCCAGGGCGATGCGCGCCTGCAGCCGGAGCAGCATCGTCTGGTCCTTCTCAGAGAGAACCTCTTTGAAGGACTCGTTGATCTGACGGATCAGCGCCCTGGTCGCCGGGCGTGACGATTCACCGTGGCTGGACAGCACGCGGGCGGAGGTCAGCAGCTGAGGCAGCATCGCCCTACGGCCGTCTTCATCGGCAAGTTCCAGCGCCTTCGCGTAACGATCAACGGCGACGTCGTAGAGGCCCTGGTTGGTGTAGATGTTCGCGAGCATGTTCATCGTCTGCGCGGTGGACTTGCCCAGCCCGTCGAGGATCTCGTAGTTCTCCGCCGCCTTGCCCGGCTGTTCCATGCCGATGTAGGCGTTGGCCTGCATCAACCAGAGGTCGGCGTTCTCCGGGTCGTCCTCGATCATCGTGCCGGTCATCGCAACGACCTCGTGGTACCGCTTCTGCATCAGGAAGCTCTGCACCAGCCGCCGCTCCCATTCTTCTTTTTCCGGCTGCATGAGGTTCGCCATCCGGTAGGCGGACTCGGCGGGCAGGTGGTCGCCGAGCGCGGTGTGGCAGAACCCGAGCAGGCCGTAGGTGTCCGCCCCCGCGCCGCCCAGCGCGATGACCTTCACGAACGCGTCGCGGGCGCCCTTGTAGTCCTCCAGCCGCAGATACACGATCGCCAGGTTGCTCCACGCACGCAGGTACTTCGCGTGCTTGGCGGTGGCGCTGCGGTAGCCGGCGGCGGCGTCGGCGAGGTACTTGTTGCGCGCGATCGTGTAGCGCTCGCGTTGCTGTTCGCTCGCGTCTTCATCCGGCCCCTTGAGGTTCATCGCGATGTTGAGCTGGATGTTGGCGGCCAGGAAATCCATCAAGGCCGACATGTCCGCCTCGGGGTTGTCGCGCGCCGCGACCGCGGCTTCGAGCGCCCCTTCGAGGTCGTCGGCGCGCATCAGCTCGAGCGTCCGGTTGATCGCATCGACCTCCTCCTGCGACGCGGGTTTGGGCTCGACATCGCTGCGGGCGATGTAGCTCTCGACAAACCGCTGGCGGAAGCCCGGGTCGTTCCAGATGTCCAGCTCCTGCTGGGTCAGGCCGGTGTCGCCCTGCGCCGCGGTCGGGACCGCAGCGCACACGGCCGTGCTCGACAGCAGGGCCAGCGCCAATGCAACGATTCGTGGGGTGCGGTGGTTTGGCATGATATCACTCGCTCTATTTTGGGAACTCGATGGTCTGTCGTATCCGGGCTTCAATGGGCTTGCCCCCGCGCTGCGCCGGTTCAAACCGCCACTTCTTGACCGCGTTGATCGCGGCGGTGTTGAACGAGGTGTCCGACGACTTGAGGACCGAGACCTCGCTCACCCGGCCGGACGGGTCGACGATGAACGCGACGACGACGACGGCCGGTGTCTTTTTGCGCAGCGCCGGCGTCATCTTCGGCTGGGCCTGGAACAGGACGCGCGCGGGCTGGTCGAGCGCGCCGGGGTCAAACAGGTCGTCCAGCCCCCCGCCGGTGTCGAACTGGTCGAGGTTGATCGTGTTGTCCACGCCGGGGATCGAGATCCCGCCGCTCCCGCCGAGCAGGTCGAGCTGGCTGAGGTCGGTCATCATCGGCTGGTCATCGAGCTCGACCTCCGGCGGCTCGGGCGGGTCCTCGACATCCTCCGGCGGGTCTTGTTCCTCTTCCTGCACATCAGGCGGGGGCTGCTCGAGGGCGATACTGATCGCCTCGGCCTCAATCGTGTCGTCGTTCTTCTCACCAATCGCCTGCATGATCGGCAGGATCAGAAAAAGCGCGAGCGTCACCACGAGCGCGAACACCACGCTTAGCAGCCGGGTCAGGATGGCCTTGATGACTTTCATCGTTCTTCTGACAGATCGTTTATCAGATGCTGCGGCTTACCCGCCGGTCGTTGCCTCGTGGCGGTGGGTCACGCTGATGGTTTTGGCGCCGGCGCGCTCGGCCTCCTCCTTGACACGCATCATCAACCCTACGCGGGCTTCGCCGACCGCCTGCACGATGACCGGCGACTGCTTGCCCTTGGGGCTGTTCTGGATCACGGTCTGCACCCCGCCGATCCCGATGGCCTGGCCCTCGTGCAGGACCTCACCGCGGCCGTTCACTTCCAGCACGACCGTCATCGGCTCCTCGTCGGTCGGCTCGGCGGCGGAGGCGGAGTCGGGCGTCGGCATCAGCTTGCCCTTCTCGTCTACGAACGTCGTCGTCACGATGAAGAAGATCAGCAGGATGAAGACGCAGTCGATCAAAGGCGACATATCGACCTTCGTCTCGCCATCCGACTCGTCTGGTTGGAACCGCCTTGCCACGTTCTTGCCTCGTTGGGTCTGCTTATTGTTGTTTAGGAGCCGGTCGTGGCCGCCCAGTGGATCGTCTCGGCACCGGCGAGCTTCGCCTCGTTCTGCACGCGGATCACAGTGCCCGCGGGTGCGCCGCTATCGGGCATCAGGATGATCGGCAGGTCTTCATCCTTGAGCATGCGTTTGATCAGCGGCTGGACGCCCGCGACGCCGATGTCGCGCCCGCCAAAGATCACCTCGTCGTCCGCGGTGATCGCGATCAGCACGCTGTTGCGCTCGAGCTGTGTCGCGTTCAGGACCAGCGGCCGATCCGTCTCGACCTCCGTCTCGGTCACGAACACCGTCGTGACGATGAAGAAGATCAGCAGGATGAAGACGCAATCAATCAGCGGCGACATGTCGATGTCGGCGTTGACCTCGTCGTTCTCGATGTTCTCGCTGAATCGTCCCATGGGATTGGTGTCGAGTGGATTTAGCCACGGTATCTAGTGATTGCCTGCCTTGAGGCCGCGGTGGTAGACCGTCTGTGTGTAGACGGTCTCGAGGTGGGCGATGAACGCCTGGTACCGCTGGTGCTTGCGGGCGAGCTGGTACTGGAAGAACAAGCCAACCAGCGCAATGACAAGGCCCGTCTCGGTCGTGATCAGCGCGACCGAGATGCCGTCGGCGACCATCTGCTGGGTCTCATCGCCGCCCGAACCCTGGTTGAGCGCATCAAACGTCGCGACCATGCCCGTCACCGTGCCGAGCAGCCCCAGCAGCGGTGCCGCGGCGACACAGACACGCATCACCAGCAGGTCGCGCTTGAACGGGTTGACTTCGATCGAACGCAGCTCGTTGAAGTACAGCCCGACCTGCTCGATCGTCTTCGCATCCGAGACGAAATCGAGCAGCCGGCCGATCGGCCCGCGGCGTTGACCAGGTTCATCGATCCAGGTGCGCCAGCGCCGCTCGCGTACAAACTCGAAGCCCTTGCCCGTCAGGCGCAGGTAGATGTTCATCCCCACCGCGAACATCACCACCGCGACGGCCGCGATCGCGATCATCGCCCAGCCGCCGTCCAGCCAGATCTCCAGCGCCTGGCGGTACAGCTGATCGAGTTGTGCGGGCAGTTGCATCGCGTCTTCACCTTAGATCGGTCGAGCTCTCGACCAGTTCGGGTTTGTCCTCTTTGGCCGGCTCGCCCGCCTCGTTCATTTCAAGCAGCACCGTTTCATCGTTCGCGTCACTCGGCTCGCCTTGTTCCTGGTCTTTGTCCTGCACGTCAGGCAGTTCGGTCGGCGGGGTGTCGTCTTGCGGCGCGGGCGGCGGCGCGGCGGCGGCCGGGCTTGCGTCCTCCTCGGCCGGGGGCATCTTCATGATCGCGTTGATGAACGCGATGCCGGCTTTTTCCATCTGGTCCACGACCCGCCGGGCCATACGCGAGAGGAACACGTGCAGCAGCAGTGTCGGGATCGCGACGATGAGGCCGAACTTGGTCGTGATCAGCGCCTCGGAGATCCCGCCGGACACGTTCTCCATGTCCGCCCCGCCGGAGAGCTGCATCATCTCGAAGGTGTTGATGATGCCGGTGACCGTGCCGAGCAGGCCGAGCAGCGGCGCGGCGGCGGCGCAGATCGCGATGAACGGCAGCATCCGCTGGACGCGGAGCTTGGCGACGAGCACCTTCTCGTACATGACCTCCTCGATCAGCTCACGCGGGGCGTACATGTGGTCCGCGCCCGCTTGTAGCATCCGACCCGACGGGCCACGCATGGCCTGTGCCACCTCCCGCGCCTTGGCGCTGTCGCGCTGAGATACGGCGGTGATCAGGCCGGCAAGCTTGCGCCGAGAAGGTGAGGGCGTGAAGATGATCGCCAAGAATTTGTAGAGCGCGACCAGAAAAGCCAGGCCCGCCAGGCCGAGGATCGGGTACATGACCGGCCCGCCGAGCTTGATCTCGTCCAGGAGCGTGCCGGTCTCGGCCTGCTCGATGACGAGCGCTTCGCCAAGCGTTGCATCAAACGGGAGGCTGCCCCTGCCTGTTTCAGCAAGCTGCTTCACTGCGGCGTTGTCTTCGGGCATGTTGAACGGGACGACCTCGGGCAGCAGTGCGCCCAGCGGCTGCACCACAAAGCCCTGCAGCTCGCCGGTCGTATCGCTGAACACGGCGTAGGGCCCGAACTGCACGAAGGTGCCGGCGACCGATGCGCCGCGCTGGCCGAGCACGCCCGCGCCGTCGATCGCCGAGCCCTGGTACGACACCCCGCCGCGCAACTCTTCGAGACGGTCCAGCGAGGCGATCAGCACGCGCGCCTGGACATCGAAACGGTCGCGCGCCGCCAGGTCACGGTTCTCCATGACCAGCTTCGCGGCGTCCAGCGTCTGCTCGTAGCGCTGCAACTCGGCGATGTGCAGGCCGGCCTCGAACTCGCGGATGTACTCGTCGAACCGGTTGGCGACAAAGCCCGCGGCCTTTTCGCGGTCCTTGATCGTGCTCTTGAGCTTCTCTTCTTCGAGCGAACGGATCGCGGCCTCGCGCGAGAGCTTGTCAAACTCCCGCTGGATCTCGGCGAGCTGCTCTTCCAGCTCACGCAGTTCGGCGTTGAGTGGGGCCTTCTCGGCGGTGATCGCGGCCTGCAGGGCCTTGAGCTCGTTCTCGCTGTCAACCAGCCTCTGATCGATGCCATCGGCGGTCTCGATCAGGCGTTCGCCCTTGTCGTCGGCCGGTTCTTCTTGCCCGAAGATCGGCAGCGCGGACAAGGCCAGTGTTGCGAAGAGGGCCGTACAAACACAACGATGGATAAAAGAAGTGCTGTGCTGCATCGTTATTTCACCTCAACCGGGAGGGGAACGAAAGCGGCGGATTGATCCTCGTTGAGGACCTGGACCGCCTCGCGGACCCGCGCCGCGGAACCGTCGATCGGCGACCATCCCCAGCCGTCGGGCCCGGCCCAGCCCGCCGCGGCCTGGCCGTCTTCGGCATCGACGTAGAAGCCGTAGCTCACGCCGAGGTAGAGCGTGTCGACCAGCAGGGTCGTCCCATCATTGCGTTGGACCTGCTCGCTGACCAGGTCCACCTTGCCGGCATACTTGTTGAATAGATAGAGCACGCCGACGACGTTCTCGACGCGGCGTGCGATCGGCGTTGTCTTGTTCGCCGCTTCTGATTCGGCGCCCCCGCCTGTATCAGCCGATGCTTGCCCTTTTTTCATCCCTGTATAGCCAGGCAGTTGCAACGCCAACGGCTGGACCTCCTTCACCAGCGGGGTGGGTGCGCCTTCGATCAGCGTCAACGCCCGCGCTTCAAGCGTCTGAACAAGCCGTTCGAGTTTTTCAGAAGCCCGCTTGAGCTTCTCGTTCTGCGCTTCGAGCTCGGCGGCGCGCTCACCGAAGCCCTGCAGTTTGATGCGCTCGGCCTCGACCTGCTCGCGTGTCTGCTCAATATTGCGCCTGAGCAGATCGATCCGGGCCTGCAGCACCTCTCTCGCCAGCACCCAGTTGTTGCGTTCCTTGGAGATCGTGCGGCGGACATCCTGCCAGCGATCCAGTTTGTCGCGCGTCTCCTCGATCGTCGAGCCGATATCGATAGGCTCATCCTGCGCGAAAGCGACGGGCGCGGCCGCGAGTGCGGCGGCGATGATCAGTGCGCCGCGATCCCGTTTTGTGTTGTAAGAACGTGGCATGGGGCTTCCTTGGATTAGAACTCGAACGTCGCGGAGAGGCTCACCGACAGGTCGATCCCCCGATTGAACGAGCTGTGCACGATGTCCGGCGTCAGCGGCGAGCGGTAGACGCGCTCGATGTCGGGGTCGGTCAGGTTCTTGGCCGAGAACTTGAACTTCAGGTGCTTGCCCAGCTTCTGGGAGAACGTGAAGTTCAGCGTGTCGTACTGGGTCTCGAAGATATTGGGCGTAAAGCGTGAGGTATCGGTCAACGCGGGCGTCGCGCCGCGGACCAGCGTGTCGCCACGGATCGTGTAGAACAGGCCCAACTCGGTCCCGGTCTCTTCGTTGCGGTAGACCGCGAACAGGTTGAGCAGCATGTCCGGCGCGTTGAGCATCGGCCGGCTGGTCTGCCCGGTCGGCACGGTCGCCTGGTCGGCGGAGACGATGACCTCCGAGTCAATAATCGTCGCATTGCCGCCCAGCGTCAGGCCGGTCAGCTCGGGCACGTACTCGCCCATGTCCTGGCGGACCTCGAACTCGCCGCCAAGGATCGAGCCTTCGGGGAAGTTGACGGGGTAGGTGATCGAGCCGGAGAAGACGTTGTTGCCGGTGATAGCGATGTACTCGATCGGGTTCTTGATGTCCTTGTAGAACAGAGAAAACGAGACCAGTCCGCCGGGCGTCGGGCGGTAGTCGGCTCGGAAGTCGTAGTTGGTGATGTCGGAGAAGCGCAGCTGCTCGTTGCCGAAGAACTGCGTCGAGCCGAGGAACTCCTGCTGACGGATCGTGGATAGTTCTCGGAACGTCGCGCGGGCGATCGTCTGGGAGTAGGCGCCGCGGAAGGTGAGCTGGTCCGTGGCGGTATAAATCATCGTGAGGCTGGGCAGGATGTCGTCCTGCTGGTAATCCACATCGCCGCGGAAAAGCCCGGTGTCCGGGTTGACTTGGCGCACCCCGCCGACGATAAGCGGGTCCGCGCTGTTGTTCTCCAGGTCGATCGCCCGGGCGAACTCGTCGATGTCGGTCAGCCCGATCCCGACTTTCGTGGTCTCGAACCGCGCCCCGCCGATAACGCGGAGCCTGGCGGTCACCGGGACATCGAGCATGAAGTAGTAGGCGTCGATGTCGTAGTTGCCGTTGAAATCAACATCGTTGGTCGGGTCGGCGAAGTTGACCGACCGCTCGGCGTCCGTCAGGAAATCGGTGAGGAAGAAGTCGGTGAAGTCCACCCCGCCGGGCAGCGTGTCGCTCGGCGGGAGCTGCACGCCGCTCTCGGTCGTGAAGGTTTCGCGGTCAAACGAACGCTCCACTCGATCGCGAAACACGCCTAGTTTCAAGGACCCTTCTTCCTCGTTAGGTAGGACGAACGGGAGCTTGAGGTTGACCTGGACCTGGTCGCTCTTCTCGGTGATGTTTTCCCAGGAGCGCTGGGCGTAGCCGACGGTCGCGGCGCTGCTGAAGTCCTGTCCGAAGACCGCCTGACTCGCCGAGTCGGGGTTGTAGAAGCTGCGGAACACGCGCTGGTCCGGCTCGCGCAGCGTGGACTTGCTGTGCGAGATTGTCCAGTCGATCTCCGGCGGGAGCATGCGGAAGCCCTCGCCCTCCGGGCCCTCGACCGCGTTCTCTTCGAAGAACGGCAGCGTGTGCGAGGCGCGGAGCTGCAGGCTGCGGACCATGCGCTCCTGGTACTGCAGGGTCTGGTTGCGGACGAAGGCGAGGTCCGAGCCCGCGTTGTCCGGCTCGGTGATCCCGGCAAACAGGAAGTCGAACGGGTCGAGCTCGGCCTGCAGCGACGCGATCTGGTCATCGACGATGCCGCGCGTGTTGGTATCGGTCGCGACAAACGTCGTGTCCTGGGTTGTGCGGGTCTGAAGAAAGATCAGGTCGATCTTGTTGAACTCGTTCTCAACACCGAACGCGCCGAGCCCGCCCCACTGCACCTGCTCGGTGCTGCGGATGATGTCGAAGACACTCGAATCGCGGGGGTCGGGCTGGAAGAGCGCTGCGGCCCCGCCGACATCCGGCAGGAAGAACACCCGCGGGTCGGCGGCGGGGTCGGTGAACGGCGTGACGTTGGCGAAGTCCACGACGTAGTCCGCATCGACGCCGTCGTCGTAGAAGCTGCCGGTATGGTCGTAGAACGTATTGACCACCCCGCCGACGGTCCAGCCGCTCTCGACAAACTCGTGGCGCTTGGCGATCGTGAAGTTGGTGTTGTAGTCGTAAGGCGCGTTGTCCTCGAATGTGCCGAGCGTGACCGGCGAGGGGTCTTCGGTTGGTAGAGTCTGCCGGCCGTCGTCGATGCCGAAGAAGTTCAGCCCGCCGCCTTGGTAGGTGCGGAAGTCGTCGCGCCCGGTGTAGTTGGAGTTGTACTTGGTCCCGACACCGAACTTGATGGAGTCCTCGTCGGGGATGCCCTTGAGCACGATGTTGACCGCCCCGCCTGACGCGTCGGCCTGCTGGTCGGGGGTGAATGTCTTGGTGACCTGGACGCTCTCGATGACATCGGTGGGGAACTGGTCGAGCTCGAGCGACCGCGTCTCCGCGTCGGCGGAGGGGAAACGCACGCCGTTGACCTGCGAGTTGACATACCGGTCGGGCAGGCCGCGGATGACGGCCTTGTCATCGTTGACCGTCGCGCCGGAGACCAGGCTCAGCGCGCCCGCCGCATCGCTGATCCCCGCGGCGCTCAGTTGCTCTTCGCCGACCGAGTCGAGGAACTGGGGCAGCTCCTGACGCAGCTCGATCAGGCCGATCTCCGAGCCCGCGTCGAGCTTGAGGTCCTGCACGACGAACGGGTCCAGCTCGGTGAATTCGCTGGGCATCGCGGCGTTGACTTCCGTCAGCCGGCCGGCGCTGACCACGACCTCCGTCTCCACCCGGCGGGTGAATCCCTCTTTCGAAAAGATCAGCGTGTAGACGCCCGGCGGGACATCCTCAATCAGATAAATACCCAGGTCATCGCTGAGCACCGACTGCTCGGTCTGGACGATCAGCACCTTGACCCCGCCCAGCGGCCGGTCGTTGAAGTCGCGGTCGGTGACCAGGCCGCGGATGGAGCCGGCGACCTGCGCGACCGCCCGACCGCTCATCAGACACAGCGCGACCCCCAGGCCGAGTAGTAACACAAACGGTCGTTTCATTGTTCGCCGAGGCCGTCCACGATGCCCCTGATCCTGTCGAGCAGTTCGGCGCTGGGCCGAACGCCGTGCCGCGCCATCGAGACGCATGTCGCGTTGATGTCGGAGATCCGTGGTCGGAGGTTGGGGTTGACCGCGCCCAACTCGACTACGCGTGCATAGACCTGATGCGCCCGCTCTGTATCGCCCAGCCGCGCGTAGCCCTCCGCGATCGGGCGCAGCGCGCCGCCGCGGTAGAAGTTTTCGAGCTTCTCGTGGCCCGCCTCGAATATCGGCAGGGCCTCCTCGAGCAGTGCCTTCGCACGCTTTTCTTCACCCAGCTCCGCGAACAGACGGGACATGTCCGACCGCAGCCGCAGGTCGTAGTCGAGCCCCCAGGCGTAGCCGTGGCGGAGCTCGTCCGCTTCTTCCGCGAGCGACCGCGCGTTGTCTTGATCCTTATGCGCAATCGCGGACTCGGTGAGTCGGGCCAGCAGCTCGAACCGACGGATCGCGGGGATCGGCTGCCAGGCGGCATTCATCTTCTCCCTAAGCTGGGCCCGGCGGCCTGCGTCGGTGTAGTAGCGATCGTAGAGGTCGGCGTACGCAGACAATGCGCCCAGGATCGCTTCGTAGCCCTCGCTGGCGACCAGTTCATCGCACAGCTTCAGGATGCGATCGTATTCCTCATCCCCCCGCGCCAGCGAGGCCTCGGTGCTCAGGCGTTCGCCTTCACCGGCCAGGTCTTCCTCCGCGATCAGGCTATCGGCTTGTTCCGTTTGTCCCAGCAGGATGCGGGCCTGGGCCACGCGGGCCTTGACCCGGTCGTGCCGCCAGCCCTGGAGCCGGTCCTTGGAGTGGCGGATCGCCTCCTGGAGGAAGTACTCGACATGCTCTGTCTGATCGTTCTCAAGCAGGTAGTGCGCGATCTCCGCGTAACAGGCCCCCCGCCGCCAGTTGACGACACGGTCGGCGCGGTCCCAGGCCAGCTGCGGCTTGCCGATCGCCACCGCGCCGAGCACGACTTGTTCCTCAGCGCGTGCGCGGTTCTTGATGTGCGGGTTGATCGGGTAGGCCACCGCGGCCTGCCAGGCGAGGTCCAGCAGCTCGAGTTGGTACGCCTCGACGCGCTGTTCGTTGAGTTGGAGAGGCTTGGCGGGACCGGTGTCGAGGCCGACCGGGTCTTGCGCGTGTGTCGGGTCGGCAAGACCGCATGCCAGGACGAGGCACGCTAAGCAACCGCAAACAGTATGAGTCATGTTCCACATAACATTCATTATTTTTTCGTGGCGGGAAAAAAGTTTGATGGCGGTTGCCCGCCATCAAACTTGGGGCGAAGGAGACGCGGTCTGTTCAAACTGTCCTTACTGGGCCTCGACCTTGTAGAGCTTCGACGAATCGAAGTCTTCCACGTCGGCGACGGAGACCGTTCCGCCGGTGCCTTCCACCGTCGCGATCGGGGTGAAGTTCACGCCGTCGGACGATTCGAGCACGGTGTAGAACGTGCCGGCCACGGTCGGGAAGTTCAGCTTCGCCGCGAGGGTGATGCTGCCCAGCGCCGGGTCGGCCGGGTTCGTGCCGGTGTTGGCGAAGAAGCCGAACGCATCAGCAGCGGTCCAGCCCTCGGCCCAGTTCTTGTCCGGTGAGAACCCGCCACGGAACGGGGCCGGGGTGAAGAAGCCGTCGGCCGGCGCGGTGCCGACGCTCTCCCTGGCCGCGTCGATGACCGGGCGCGGGTCCAGGCCGGCGGGGGCGATCAGCGTGTAGGTCTTGCCGTCGATCACCGCCGAGGCGCCGGTGCGGTTGTAGACCGCGATCGGCAGGGCCGAGGAATAGACGTTGGCGTTGGCACCCGAGCTGGCGGGCGAGCCAGACGCGCCTTCGAGAATACCCAGCGCGAAGGCGACATCGCCGCCGTCGCTCAGGCCGTCGGGGTCGTAGATGACCGAGTCACGGATCTCCGAGAGGTTGCCGTCGACCTGCGTGGTGTAGAGGTTCGCGGCGCTGTAGGCACCGGCACCCTGGTTGATCGTGGGCAGGGTCGAGGCCGGGGTCGTCCATGTGCTGATGAACGAGTGCGTCCCGCCGGTGCCGTAACCCGTGCCGCCGTCGCCGTCCACGTTGTCCAGGCGGACGAGCTCTTCGCCGATGTCCATGAACAGCATGTTGCGGTACTGCATGCGGGCGTTGTCGCGCCAGGTCGTCGCGCCGTCGCCGTTGGTCATGCCGATGGCGGTGACGTTGTAGACCACGCCGGTCGTGCGCGGCTGGATGTCGGCCTGCTCGGCGCCGTCGGTCTCGAAGATGTTGTCGCCCGCGCCTGAGCCCTGCTCGACCGAAGCGGACGACGCGTAGCCCTGGACGATCAGGCCGAACTGGGCCTTGCCACGCCAGCCCTGGTCGATGTCGAACGAGTCGTCACCGATGTTCCAGATGTTGAAGTACTTGATGTTGACGGTGCCGCCCCAGATCTCGATGCCGTCATCGACATTGTTCATGATGTCAACGTGGTGGATGTCGGTGCCGCGGCCGATGCCGCCTAGCGACAGGCCGTTGAGCTCGTTGCCGGCGTTCAGGACGCGGCCGGTGTAACGCAGCGAGAGGTAGGAGATCGAACCCGAATCGTCGTCGTCGTCGCCCTGGCCGTAGGTGCGGGCGCCGACGCCCTGGCCCTGCTCGTCGCCCGAGTCCAGGCCTTCCATGAGCGCCGAGGCGGTACCGTCAACCACGGTCGGGTTGGCCGAGCCGGTGTCCGGGTCGTTGCGGACAATGCCATCAAACTCGGACGCGGAGATCACGGCGTTGCCCATGATCGTCAGGTTGCGCCATTCCTGGTGGGTCTGGCGGTGGGTGCCGGAGGTGTAAGGCGCGGAACCGACGCTGGTGATGTTGGTCGGCGCGGCGGCCGGTCCGGTGAAACCCGCGCCGGTCCAGGTCGCGACGTCGGCCGCCGAGGTCATGATGACCGGGGCGACGGCGGTGCCGTTGACAAAGATCTGCGAGCCGCGGGCAACGACGATGCCGCCGTCGTCCGCGGGCAGGGTGACCACGACGCAGCCGGGGCCGAAGGTCAGCGACGCGCCGTTGCTGACCAGGGTCGGGCCCTTGAGAAAGATGGGGTTGTCGGCCGAGGTGTAGGCCGTGTCGGTGGTGATGAGGGTGGGAACGTCGGTGGCGGCGGCGTTGAAGGCCAGGCCCAGGCCGGCGACGGCGGTAAGCAGGAGTCTATTGGTGTAACGCATCGCGTTTTATCCTTTGATTAAGGTGGTGTAGGCGCAGTGATCGCCTTGGTTTTCATCTGCGGGTAACAAACTCACACAATCGAAAAAAACGAACCGTGAAATCGAGTTCAGCGACGGCGACGCAGCATGGCCAGGCCGCCGAGGCCCAGGAGCGCGAGCGAGCCCGGCTCGGGGATGGTCGTGTTGGTGGCGCGGAAGTCTTCTTGGCCGGTCAGCAGGAAAAAGTTGACGCCGCCGACCGCGTCCAGCTCACCCAGCGGGGTGACGCCGAAGTCCTGGCCAGCCCCGGGTTCCGAGGCGTTGATGTCCAGGCCGGGGAAGTGGAACAGGTAGACCGCGTCGCCGGCACCAACAACCGTGGGGCTGTTGGGGTCGACCAGGTCAAACTGATAGCGGCTGGTCGGCACGACCAGGATGTTGGTGCCGAAATCTTCGTTCGTGCCCGCGTCGTCGCCGGTGGCCTCGTTCCAGGCACCATTGCCGCCGAGCTCATCGTTGACGATGACGTCGTCCGGGTCGGGCAGGAAGCTGCTGCCGTCCCAGTTGCCCAGGTCAAAGCCGGAGACACCGTCGCCGTCTACATCGATGATGGCGATGGTCTTGGAGCCGGCGGGCGAAGGCGATCCGTCAGCGGTGTTCAGGCCGTTGATCGTGCCGCCAACCAGTACCGCGCCACTGGCGGAGGTGCCGACAAGGACGGCGGAGGTTGCAAACAATGCAGTCGTAGCTTTCATCAATGGATCTCCTCAAAGGGGTGTTTCAAAGGTTGGAGTCGGCCGCCGCTCACAGCAGGTGGCGCCGTGCCATAGGTGTTTCTGGACAGTGGATTAGTAGGGCTTAACTACGGTCGAGACGCCGCCGGTGTCGCCCGAGGGCTGGCGGAAGATGTACGCCGAGTTCGGAGCGAGGTTGACGCCCGCGTCGGCGCCCCAGCCGATCCCGAGGAAAGCGGTCCAGCCGAACGTCCCTGCGTTGCCGGGGGCCGAGTTCTGGCCGGTGCCCTGGACCAGGATCTGCCGGCCGGTCACACCGCCCAGGCCGGTCTCTTCGACCGTCACGTTGGCGGGGTAGCCGGTGCCGAGGGCGGTGTCCTTCGCGGGGCCGGCCTCAACGAGGTACGCCACCGGGTGATCGGGTGCGATGCCAGCCTTCACATAGGTCAACGGGCTGGCGGAGCTGTTGCGGATAATGAAGGCCTGCTCGGGCTCAAGCGGGCGATCGGCATCCGACCCCCAGCCGATCCCGAGGAACTCGGTGTAGCCAACCGAAGCGCCGCTGCCGGGTGCTTTGTTCTGGGTGTCGCCGTCGCTGTAGAAAAGCAGCTGCGTACCAGTAACGAACGAGATGTCCAGCAGCGCGTCTGGGAAGACCGAGCCGATGGTGTGGTGGGCGTAGACGCGGATCGTATCACCGCCGCCGGAGCTGGCCAGCGCCGCGACCGCGGCGTCTTCGATCGTGATGCTCGTTTCCGAGTTCACGGTGATGCTCGACCACAGGCCTGCGGCCGGGCCGTCAACGAAGCGGACATAGAACTCCGCGAACGTGCCCGCGTTGTAGTCGCCGGAGGCAAACGCGGCGCTGTTGGGCACCGTGATCACCGAGCCGGACACGCCCGAGGTCGTCAGCTCGACCTCGACGTTGTTGTTGACCGGCACCGAAACCAGCACGTCCGACGACGCCGGGATCGTCTCGGCGACGTAGGCGTACACCGTCTGGGCCTGCATCTGGCCCGCCGACAACGCGGCGAGGCACAGCAGCCCTGATGTCAATTGTTTCTTCATGTCTGATCAGCGTCCTTTCTCTGTGGGTTTGCGATCGCGATGCGGCCGCCTCCCTGCTGAAGTGGCCTGTCGCGGTCTGCATGCGGAGGTTATCTGTCCCCCATTAGGGTTAAATTAATACTTTGTGATTATCCGGCGAAGAATGAGAGCTTTATGCCATGAGCACCTCCCCTTCGACATGGCCACCGGTCCATGAGATTGGGCTGATCATCCGTGACCATCCGATACGCGAGGAAAAGATAGCGCCGGCTTGCTATCACGCGGTTAAAGAAAGGGAAGAATCCCGCTATTTTCAAGGCAAATTCGTAAGGGCCCGGTCAGCATTGCTTGCGTTTGGTTGGTGATGTGTTGCCGCCAACAAAGGCCTTCGTATGCTGACCGGGCGCTCGCTTTTCTTGCGCAACTTGAACAATCTGCCGGTGGATCCGTGGCGTACACTTGCACGCTCAGGCTGAACCAAGAAGACGCATTGAGTTTGCACGATGAACAAAGCAAGCAACATTAGTCGCATGAAAATTGCGAGTGTTGTGTTCGCCAGCCTTCTGTCGCTGTGCGCCGATACGGCCCAGGCGGGCTACCGCGAGGGCATGGCGGCTTATGAGCGCGGAGACTACGAGCGCGCGTTCCAGATCTGGCTGCCCGACGCCAACGCCGGCAACGAACGCGCGCAGGCCGCGATCGGCTTCCTTTATTACGACGGGCTCGGCGTTGAAGAAGACCACGCCGAAGCGCTCGGCTGGTTCAAGCGCTCGGCAAGCCAGGGCAACGCCACCGCCCAGTTCACCCTCGGGGTCATGCACGACCAGGGCCAGGGCACCGACGCAGACGGCGAACAGGCGGTGCGCTGGTACCGCCTGGCCGCGAGCCAGGGCCACGCCCGCGCGCAGACCAACCTCGGACTTCTCTACTATCAAGGGCATGGTGTCGAGCAGGACTACAGCGAGGCGGCGCTCTGGCTGAACCGCGCCGCGCATGGTGGGGTCGCGCAGGCCCAGTTCACCCTCGCGCGACTGTTCCTCGACGGGACCGGGGTCAAAGCCAACGAGAACAAGGCGGCGGAGTGGCTGACCAGGGCCGCAAAGCAGGGGCTCGCCATCGCGCAGACCGACCTGGGCGTGCTCTACCTGCAGGGCCGGGGGGTTGAACAAGATGATGAGCGGGCGCTGTTGTGGTTCCAGCGGGCTGCGAACCAGTTCGTCCCCAAGGCCCAACGCCTGCTCGCGGAGATGTACGAATCAGGGCGCGGAGCGGAGCAAGACTTGAAGGCGGCTTACTTCTGGTACGTCCTTGCCGACACTGGCAACGATGCAGTAGCGACCGAACGCCGTAAAGCGCTCGAGGAGCAGCTGTCTCAGGACGACATCCAGGCAACGCACAAGCGCGTCAAGCGATGGATCGAGCAGCGACAGGCGGAGCCCTAAACCGAGCCGATCCGAGTCGATCAGCGGGCCTGCACTTCCGCAATCCCGTTGCCCGTGATGCCGGTGCCAGCCGACCCGCGCGCGTCATACCAGTCCTGGATCAGCAGGTCCCCGCGGCTCTGCTGCTCAGGCGGCAGCGCGAACTTTAGGCGGTCGCGCTCAGCAGCTGCGGGCTCAAAACCGTTCGCCGCCGCCAGGCTGTACCACCGGTACGCGTTGGGCAGGTCTTTCTCGACGCCGCGCCCCGTCTCGTAGAACATGCCGAGCATGTGCTGGGCGCGTGGCCAGTCCAGGTCCGCGGCACGCGCGTACAACCGCGCTGCCGTTTCAGGGTCTACTTGCGTCCCCCTGCCGTGGTCATACATCACCGCCAATGATGCAAGCGACTCGCGCAGGCCCTGCTCGGCGGCGCGGGTCAGCCACCACACCGCGGCGCGTTCATCCTGTGTCTCGCCCGGCTCCGCGTACAGCCGGCCGAGCGCGTACTGCGCCTGAGCCACGCCCTGCGCGCCGGCCTGCTCGAGCCAGACCATCGCCTGCTCGCGGTCCTGCGGCTTGTTGCGTTCCAGCAGCAGCATCGCCAGGTTGTTCTGCGCGCCCGCGTGCCCCTTCACCGCGGCGCGGCGGTAAGCCCTGATCGCCTGGTGGCGTGAGGTCACCACGCCCCGCCCGTGCTCATGCAGCTGCGCCAGCTCAAACAGCGCGAGCGTGTTGCCCTGCTCCGCCGACGCGGTGATCCAGCGCGCCCCCTCACGTGTATTCAGCGGGACACCATCGGCGGTCAGGTACATCAGCCCCAAAAGGTACTGCCCCTTGTCGCTGCCACGCAGCGCGGCAAAGCGGAACAACTCAGCGGCCTTCCGCCGGTCCTGCTGCACACCGATGCCATACAGATACATCACACCAAGGTTGCTGCGGGCATCGGGCAGCAGCTCATCCGATGCACGGGCATACAGGTCATGCGCCTTCTGGACATCGCGCTCGACACCCCGACCGGCCTGATACAGGATGCCCAAGTTGTTCATCGCCGCGGGATGGTTTTGCTCCGCCGCTCGGGTATACCACTGCGCCGCGAGCGCATCATCCTCCGGCATGCCGTGCCCGCGCTCGTGCATCAGCCCGATCAAGTACTGCGCCGACGCATCGCCCTGATCTGCCAGTGGCTGCCACGCGCTGATGGCGCCAACGTAGTCGCCTTTTTTATAGGCGACTTGTCCGTCATGCACCGCCGAACAACCGGGGCTCAAAACGAGCGTGGCAGCAAGCATCAGGCACGCAAAACGAGGTATCAAACGGCCGCCGGCTCCGTGAACCTGTCTATTCAACATCAACATACCCTTCAAGATCAAGGCGAACTGTCAGCGTTGACACATCCACCTTGCTATCGGGGTGTTTTATTGGCGAGTCAATCCAACGCGCACGGATCTGCTCGGCCGGGACGAATAACAACCGATCGAACCGTTGCAGACACACCTTTTGGTAAATATTTCTAACATAAGTTCCCCATGTTGGGTTGACGCCGGGATTGATGCCGAGGAAGTAGACATCCCCCTTCATAAGCGTCTCGCGGCTGCTATAGAGTGTCCGGCCGCTGTGATCGAGAACGGGGGCGAGTTGTTCTTGGGCTGCTGCCTTTAAAATGACGAGTCGTTCGTAGCGCTGTTTGTTCTCGGGTGAATCGTATTTACTGAGATAGTGACGCCGGCCACTCAATTCGACGAGGGCTTGTCCTGACCTTTGTGATGTCTGTGCTTTGGGGACCGGGGACGCGCGGGCATAAGCGGCTACCTTGCGAAAAATCGCGTAGGGTTGCTATGAGCTCGGCGGTCGCCGGTAGTGAGGGTTTCCAACCGGGTAGTTGTACCCGATCGGCCATAAGCCTGTGCACGGGTATGTGACCTTTGGCAGGTTCGGATAGTCCCGTACAGGAACGACTTATGAAAATGGGCCATACTGGACTTGAACCAGTGACCTCCTCGATGTCAACGAGGCGCGCTAGCCAACTGCGCCAATGGCCCGTCGGCCGCCGGGGCGGGCCCAGCGGGACCGCGGAGTATAGCTGGCCCAAGCAAATAACGCCAGTAACGAGACGGCCGCGACGTTCCCGCCGGGCCGGTACAATCCCCCGCTTGGCCCGGCCGGAGGAGGACTGGGCTTGCCGATCCGCGATAGACCCCAGCCCGCAGGTGCCGCCTTGCCCGAGCCCGCCCAGACCCACAACCTCAATGTCGCCTCGCTGTCGCCGCTGATCGGCCCGGCGGAGCTCGCCGAGCAGGTCCCGATCACCGAGACAGCCAAGCAGACCGTTGTCGCGGCGCGCGAAGAGGTCAAGGCCGTGCTCAGCGGCGACGACCCGCGCCTGCTCGTGGTCGTCGGCCCGTGCTCGATCCACGATGTGGACGCCGCCTACGACTACGCCGAGCGCCTGGCCAGGCTGCGCGGCGACTTGAACGACCGGCTGTGCATCGTC
>JANQKT010000073.1 GCA_028280965.1 Phycisphaeraceae bacterium | reverse complement strand
GGCAACCCGCGCTGGATCGAGCGGATGACCGGCGTCAAGGTCCTCGCCCTGGTCCCGCGCGTCGGTCGCTCCGCGGCCCGCCCGGCGGAAGGCGTGATCGCCCGGTCGGTGCTCGACGCGGTCGCGGCGACCGACTGGTGGGGGTTATCCGAGCGCGGAGCCTAAGCGAGTGACCCGGGTTTTCTGAGAACGCGTACAAGAAGGGCATTAGGTGGGGTAGGCTTCCAGCCTGCCGTCTCGACGGAGTCGTGAAGATATCTGTTCATCTGTTCGAGCTGCGCTCGAACGGCGGGGAGGATGCCCACCCCACCTCTTTACACACGTTTTGAGACTTATGGTCACTCGCTGACGCTTCGTGCTCGGATCGAGCCCCAAGCCCCAAGCCTCCTCAAACCCCGATATAATCCTGCCCCTGCGCATCGGCCCGGCCGATGCCTTTTCCCACCGATCCCCGGAGCCCGCCGACGTGCTCAAGTTCCTCCGTAAGTATCAGAAGTGGATGCTGGCCGTGTTCTGCGTCGGCCTGATGATCGCCTTCCTCGTGCCCCAGGCCGCGCAACAGTTCGCGCCGCAGTCGGGTAAGAAGACGCGGGCCACGATCTACGGCGACCAGGAGATCACCCAGGAGACGCTGAACAAGGTGTCCGGCGACCTCTCGGTGCTGCGCCGCCTGCGGCTGGACCCGGTCCGGGGTTTCTCGCTGGTTCCCAGCACGGGTGATGACGGCGAGGACGCGTACTACTGGCTGCTGCTCCAGCGTGCCGCGGAGCACAACGGCTTGGGTGCGAGCCGCAACGAGTCGTTCAACCTGCTGGCGTCGGTGCTCGACGTGCAGGACGAAGACGAGCTGGACGCGGAGGCGAAGAAGCAGTTCAGCGCCAACGGCGAATACCTGATGCAGCTCGGTCGGCAGTACCTGATCGCCGAGCAGTACCGCCAAATGGTCGCGGGCATCGAATACACCGCGCCGATCGGCGGCAACCAGATCGCTAGCCCGGGCCTGCAGCGGCTGTACGCGTCGACGGACGCGATGCGGGTGATCGAACCCCAGCTCCAACAGTTCCAACAGATCGCACAGTTTCTACCGCCCCAGCAGCAGCAGCAGATGCTCTTAAGCATCTTCAACTCCGATCCTGTACTGCGTGCCACCGGCCACGAGCGTGTTACCGCGGCCCAGGTCCAGCACCTGCTCCAGCGGCAGCTCACCGAGCTGGACCTGACCGTCGTCGTGCTCGACGCCGAGGATCGGCGGGCGTCGGTCAGCGTCGATGACGAGAAGGTCCAGGCGCTGTTCGAGCGCTTCGCCGACGACGCGCCCGGCACCGGCCAGCCCTACGGCTTGGGCTACCGCGTGCCGGACCGGGTCAGGCTCGAGGCGCTGCGGTTCCCGATCGACGCGGTCCGCGAGGCGGTGGAAGACGACGTAAAACGCGCCGACATCCGCAAGTACTTCGACGAGAACCGCACGGCCTTCGACCTCGCCCTGATGGAAGAAGGCGGCACACCCCCGGCGAACCGGCCGACCGCGGCGGAGTCCGAGCAGATCGAGCTGACGCTGATCCAGAACCGTACCGAGGAGAAGCTCGCCGAGCTCGCCCAGCAGGCCCGGCTGCGGCTCAACGAGCAGACGCGCGGGTTCGAGAAGGACGGGGCGTACAAGAAGCTGCCCGACGGCTTCGAGCCGATGCCGCTGGCCCAGCTCGCCGCGGAGCTGGAGCAGGAGCACGGCGTCGCCGCGGAGGTGATCCAGGTCGAGGACTGGGTCACGCGGGAGGACATCAACAACCCCGCCGCGTTTACCCGCGCGTTCGTCCGGGAGCTGCCGGGCACAAGCGTCAACAGTGAGCGCGGCCCGCGGACGCTGCGCAGCGTGGTCCTCGGCGGCAGGGCGGGGCTGTTCGCGAGCTTTATCCCCTTCAACCAGGGCATCGGGATCGCGGACTACGTGATGGGTTTTGCCCGCCCGTTCATCGATGACGATTCGGACCAGGCGCGTGCCGGGCTGCAGGTCGGGCTGCCCGGCGAGATCCTGCTGGACGAATCCGGCTCGGCCTATGTGCTGCGTCTGACCGCCGCCGACCCCTCGCACCCCGCGACCGACCTGGGGCCGATCGCCGACCAGGTCCGTCAGGACGCGCTGGACGTCGAGGCCTACCTCGCGTTGGTGGGTGAGAAGGATGCGCTGGTCGAGCTTGCCGCGTCGGGCTCGATCGAGCGGCTGATGGATAACGCCGACGCGAAGAAGACGCTGACCGCCCTGACGCGGGAGGAGCTCGGCCGGGGCGTGCTGCCGCCGATGGAGGGCGTGGGCTCGACCGCGCCGATCCTCGAGCAGGCCTTTGCCGTCGCCGATGAGCTGAGCGCCGGCGCGGGCGTGGACGGCGCCGCCGAGGCCGACCGGGTCTTCGCGGTCGAGCTGCCCGGCGACTACAAGCTCGCGATCGTGCGCGTGGACAAGGTCCGGCCGCTGACCCGCAGCGCGTTCAACCAGCAGGCCTCGCGCCCGAGCGTGCTCGCCAATGCAGCGCGTCTCGGCCGGCCCGCCGACGCGCCCAACCCCATGTCGCTCGAGTCGCTCATGGCGGCGACGCAGTTTCAGTGGGCCGAGGGCTTCGGCCCCGAGACGCTGGGCGGCGGTGAAGAGGACGAAGACGCGGACGAAGAAGAATAGCCGCGACGCGACGCGTCGCCGGCAAAGTCTGACCGATAGACCGTTTGCTCGGTCTTATCTGCCCGCATGACGTGTTTGAGATCGTCCGCCAGCGACGCGTCGCGGCGATGCTCACTCTTTACCCCACGCTCGATCCCGCGGGCACGTCCTTGCCCGGGCTCAGCAGCACCACATCCTTGAGCTCTCCGCCGTCCATCGCCGACGCGGCCAGCAGCATCCCGTTGCTCTCCTCGCCGCGGATCTTGCGCGGGGCGAGGTTGGCGACGATGATGATCTGCCTGCCGACCAGCGTCCCGGGCTCGTAGAACGCCTTGACGCCCGCGCAGATCTGTCGCTGCTCGCCGCCCAGATCGACCTGCAGCTTCAGCAGCCGGTCGGCGTTGGGGTGCGCTTCTGCCTGTGTGATCGTCGCGACCCGCAGGTCGAGCTTGGCGAAGTCGTCGTACTGGATGGTCTCTTTGGTTTGCATATCGTTTCCTTGGAAGAAGGATCGCGGGCGGAGAGTTTAGTGGATCGCGTCACCTGTGACATGGCTTGGGCTCCTTCTCCCTTCCAGGGAGAAGGCGGGGGATGAGGGTGGGGCGATCGGCAGACCGCGGCCTGCTCAGAATTTCATTGTGGATACAACGCTGGACCCTCACCCCGGCCCTCTCCCTGGAAGGGAGAGGGAGCCAAACAGGCTTGCTAAAAAGAGATAGGCCGCTCGAGGGGATGTGCCCGGAACACGCCCGACGCGCGCAACGTCTTACACTACAACCATGCCAGCGGCCCCCGCCACAACCAAGCCCAAACGCACCAGCCGGTGGGTCTGGCGCATCGGACTGCTCGTGCTGCTGCTCGCCGTCGCCACGCCGCTCGGCGTGGTCTACTGGTACACGCGCCCCGCCCAGCTCATCCCCATCGTCGAAGAAGCGCTGTACGACGCCACAGGCTGCGAGGCCACCATCGACCACGCGCGCGTTAACCGCAAGGGCGAGGTCACGCTCGAGGGCGTCACCCTCCGCGTGCCCGGCGTCGACGGCGACTTCGGCACGCTCCTCACCGCCGAACGCATCGACATGGTCGGCGAGGCGCGCGGGCTGATCGACGGCAGCTACCGCCCCGAGACCATCGACATCGTCAAGCCCGTCCTGCACCTGACCGAGGACATCAGCACCGGCCGTTTTAACTACGAGCTGCTCACCGCGCCGACCGGCGACGATGAGGCGCCGATCCCAAGCGTGACCCTGACCGAGGGGCGCATCCGCTTCGACCAGATGACGCCGGGCGGGCTGGTCTCGCTGGGCGAGATGGGTGTCGCCGGCATGCTCCAGCCCGAGAGCGGCAAGCCCAAGGCCTACACCTTCACGATCAAGGAGGCCGACGCGCCCGCGGGCACGGAGAACATCATGTTCACCGGCGGGTTCGACCTCAGCGCGCCGTCCGTGGACCTGCGCGCCGACCATTTCCGCTTCGCGGACGAGCAGCGCTACTTCGTCCCCGCCGAGTTCAGGCAGTGGTGGTCGCGCCTGGCACCGGCGGGGGAGCTGCCCGAGCTCGAGCTGGCGCTTCGGCCCGATGACAACGGCCAGCTCGACCTGGATACGGTGCGCGTCCGCTTCATGGATATCAGCTGGAACCTGGACGTCTTGGACACGGCGGACCCGGGCCAGCGAGATATCGCGCTCTTGCTGCGCACGATCAAGACCCGCCTGACCCGGCTCAGCGGCACCGCGACGATCGAGGACGGCCGGTTCGAGGTCGTCGGGGAGGGCACGGTCCGGCAGAGCGGCATCGGCCTGACCCCCGTGGACTACCGCATCCACGCGACCGGCGGGCTGCTCGCGGACGACGACTTCAGCGTTGACATCGAGACCGACCAATTCGCCCTCAACGACCGCTACCAGTGGATCCTCGCCTTCTCGCCGCTGACCGGCGAGGGGTACCGGCGGTTCGAGCCGAGCGGGCGCTTCGCGCTGAGCGCCAACTTCAGCTCGCCCGCCGGCGACACCGCGACCGACTGGTCGGTGGACCTGGAGATCCTCGACGGCCGGATGGAGCACGCCATGTTCCCGCTGCCGCTCGAGCAGGTGCGCGGGTGGGTGGGGATCCGGCCGGAGAAGGTGCAGATCGGCCCGCTGACCGCGCGGTCGGTGAACGGCGCGACCCTCGAGCTCGACGGTTATGCACAGCCCGCGAGCGACATCGCCGAGGTGAAGCTGGACATCGCGATCAAGGGCCTGCCGCTCGACGACGCGGTGCGCGACGCGCTCGAGCCGGAAGCGCGCGAGAACCTCGCCCGCTTCTTCGATCAGGCGGCCTACGACGCGCTCATCGCACGCGGCCTGATCACCGCGCCCGGCAGCAACAACGCAAACGCGCCCGTGTTCGCGCTCGGCGGGGAGGTCGATGTCTTCGTCCCCGTCTACCGGCCGTACGGCGAGGGCCAGGACTACTCCGTCGTCCCCGTCATCCAGGCCAAGGGGCTGAGCGCACTCATGCGCGACTTCCCATACCCCGTCACCGCGGACGGCGGGGAGCTCACCGTTGGCCCGGACTTCGTCAAGATCAAGGACCTCAGCCTCACCGCGCTGACCGGCGGCGGCCTGACACTCAACGGCTCGGCGCGCAAGGGCGCCGACGGCGTGTACCGCCCGGCGATCGCGGTCAGCAACGCCAGCCTGCCTATCGATCCGCTGCTGCTCAGCGCGCTCGGCGACGAGGCCGAAGAACTGCTCACCGACCTCGGCGTCTCCGGCGTGCTGTCGCTGGACGGCTCGGTCTTCCAGCGCCCGCAGGACGCCGAACCGGACCTCGCCCTGCGCGTCGTCCTCCGCGAGGGCGGCGCCACGCCCTACGCCGGCCGGGTCACGATCGATGATGCCAAGGGCGCGTTCGACCTCACCGCCGGTGGGCTGACGAAACTCGATCTGGTCGGCATGCGCGGCGATGCGCGCATTGCTATCGCGGGCAGCGTGGACTGGTCCGCCGACGATGGCGGCACCACCGCCGACCTCACGTTCGATGTGGACGACCTCGCGTTTGCGCCCGAGCTGGTCGATGTGCTGCCGCCGGAGAGCGGGCTGCGTGCACAACTGACCGATCTCTACGAGCAGTACGAGCCCGTGGGCGTGCTCAGCGGGTCGCTGCACTGGCAGCCCAAGCCCGGCGACGAGCCCGACACCTTCGCCGCCGACCTCCGCCCGGATAGTCTCGCGCTCAACCTGCTCGGCGGGCGCATGAGCTACACACAGATGTCCGGCCGGGCGGTGGTCTTCCCCGACCTGATGCAGCTCGAGGATCTCGCCGGTGATTTCGAAGACCCCGATGGCGCAAAGGGTCGGCTCAGCGCATCCGGCGACATCACCTTCGACGACGAGCCGCGCGTCGGCCTGACCTTCGCCGGCGACACGGACGCGATCGGACGGACCGCGCGGCTGCTCCTGCCCGACGCGGTCAACACCATCATCGACTCGATCCGATTCGAGGGCGCGTTGCGCATCGACCAGGCCGAGCTCGCGATGACCAACACCGGCGGGGCGGAACAAGCGACGCGGTTCGACGGCACGTTCACGCTGCCGGGCAACGCGATGACGATCGGCGGGCTGCCGATCACCGGGTTCGTCGGCGAGCTGGTCGTCGATATCGACGACACGCCAAGCGATGTGTTGCCCGCGATGGCGTACACGCTCAAGGCCGACGCGTTCGGGGCGGTCGGCAGGCGGGTCGAGGGATTCCGCATCACCGCAGACAACGCCAAAGACCCGCGCGTCCTGCGCACCGGCCGCGGCACCGGCTCGCTCTACGGCGGGACGGTCGTGCTCGAGGCCTCCGCCGACCTGTCCGCCGAGGGCGGGGTGCGCCTGAACACGTCGATCCACGACACCGAGCTCGCGCCGCTGCTCAAGCCCGAAGGAGTTGAGGAGCAGCCGGATGACAAACGCGTGATCGAGCGCACGCTCAAGTCGGGCCTGCTCAGCGCGTCGCTGCTCTTGGATACCAGCTACGCGAAGGACGGCCCGCGTTACGGCCGGGGCAGCATCCGCCTGCGCGACGCCGGCCTGCTCGCCGACACCCCGCTGGAGTTGTGGCTGATCCAGGCGATGAACCTGAACATCCCCGACAACCGCGGCTTCGACCGCGGCGGCGCCGAGTTTGATGTGTCGGGCAATCGGGTCGTGTTCGATTCGATCTGGCTGGAGACGCCCGGCCGGCACCTCGACCTCGCCGGCATCCGCGTCCTCAGCCAGGGGCTGCGCATCGCCGGCGACGGCACGCTGACCATCCCGGACATGGCGCTGGACGTGCGCCTGCGCACCGAGATCACCGGCAGCAGCGAGAACCTGCCCTTCGGCGACCTGTTCCGCCTGCTGCGCAACGAGCTGGTCGGCATCCAGGTCGGCGGGACGCTCAACGAACCGGAGGTCACCTTCCGCGCCCTGCGCGACACGCGCAACGCGTGGGAGGGCTTGGTGACGCCGGGGGAAGAAGAGTAGTGCTCAACATCGTCGGTTTCGCGTTAGCCGCCGGCTGCAAGGCGGCGCGGGCTTGGGAAGGTGTGACGCGTTCTCTGGCGATCCGCCGCGTCGCCTTCCGGGCGACGGCTAACACCGTGCGTTAAGGTTCTACCGGCTTCCACCTCACACACCAGCCGGATCCCCTGGTAAAAATGATCGACGTACCACGACGCGTCATCGGGCAGCTGTGGCGAACTCGCGTTCCACACATCAAAGTCCTCGACCGAGCGCCATTCGGGCGTTAAGGATTCGGCTTCGAGGTAGAAGTGCCCGCCACGCACCCAGCGTTTGTCGCCTGCCGGCTGCACCCACTCCGCGGCGTTGCCGAGCAGGTCAAACAGGCCCAGGCGGTCGGGTGCCTTGCTCGCCACCTCGGCCGAAACGACATCCAAACCGAGCTCATCGGGTGGCGCGCTCTCGAAGACGACCGCCTGCGCGAGCAGTTCGTCGCGCTCGGCCGGGACGCCGCCGCTGAGTTGCAACACGTGCGACCACTCCGCGTTGGTCGGCAGGCGGTACCGCCGGCCGGTCTGGCGGCTCAGCCAGTCGCAGTAGAGCCGCGCGGTGTCGTAGGTCATGCCGATCGCCGGGCGCTTGCCGAAGCCCATGCGCGCGTTCGGCCGGTCGGCGTACAGCTCCGACGGGCGCAGGCCCCGGTCCAGCTCGTGCTTGATCTCGCCGGTAGACAACAGGTCGGCGCCGTACGACCAGCCGCGGAACATGTCCCAGGTCACCTCGGTCCTGCCGACGTAGAACGGCTTGATCGACCCGTCCGCCGAGCCGGGCACGAGCACCATCTCAAACGCGGCGCGCTGGTTGGGGTAGACCACGTGGTCGGTGAAGGACGCGGGGTGGTTGTTCGGGCCATTGCAGCCGGACAAGGCGAAGCAAAACGCACAAAGCAGCACTGTGCAGGCCTTGTGTGTGTCGCGTCGCATTGACATCCTGCAACCCCTTCGAAGTGAGTGCGATCAGGACGCTGGAAGCGGTGGGTTCTTAAGGCCCTCACCGCCCGCCGAAGAAGCCGCCGCCGTTGAGCCCGCGGTTGATGCCCTCGGGGGTGAGGACGATGCTGACCGTCGCTTCGCCGTCGATCTCGTCGTAGCCGATGACCAGCCCGATGTTCGCGCGGGGGATGCGGCGGTCGATGGTGACGTTGACCGTGCGCGCCTCGCCCGAGCCGAAGTCCAGCACCTGGTACAGGCCCAGGCGGTACTTGGTCGTGAGCTGCAGCGCCGCGCCGTAGCTGAGCAGGCGCGCGTCCAGCACGTCGATCTCGCGGTAGTGGACGAAGGTCGAGAGCGCATCGGAGTGCTGGTTCTCGACGCCGGCCCGCCACTGCACGACGCTGCCCTGGTCGAAGTTGTGGGTGACCTCGCCGGTGATCGCGGTGGCCTCGGTGACGGCCCATAGGAGCTCGGCGTAGAAGTGGTCGTCGCCGAGCGTGTACTCCGGTCGGTGGTCGTAGTACCGCCCGAGCGACGCGGGGTTGGCCGCGTCCTCGGTCGCGAGCACGACATCGGTGCGCAGCGTGACCCAGTCCACGGTGCGTGACCGGCCGGGCCCGCCGCGCTGGGTCTGCCAGGTATTGACCATCCCGATGCGCGCGACCCCGCCCTCGGTCAGGCGCTCAACGCCGGGGTCGTAGACCGGCAGGTCGGTCGTGTTGACCGTGCCGTCATAAAACGCGAGGGTGACGCCCGGCTCGATGATGTGGCGGATGCCCTGCACGTCGAGCAGCTGCGAGCTGAAGCTGTTGTCGACCTTGCTGAGCTGGGTCGAGGCCCTGACGCCGACGCCGCCCCACAGCCGTGCCTGGTCGTTGTTCCCGCCGTTGAACGCGCTGAAGTCGTCGTCGTACGCGGTGACCCGGCCGACGGCGAAGGGCGTGAGGTCGAAGGCGCCGGCGCGGATCGGCGCGGCGATCTCGGTCCGGCTGTCCAAACGCGTCACGATGTCGCGCGGGAAGCCGGCGGCGATGGCGGCGGCGTCGAAGCTCGTGCCCGGCGCGATGCCGAACGCCGCGGCCGATTGCGCCGCGTTGAACCCGCGGTCGCCCGGGCTGTCGTCCCCGAAGACCGCCCGCATCCGCCCGACGCGCGACTCGTGGTACAGCGTCGCCCGGTCGTCGAGCACGCTCGTCACCAGCCGGTACTCGGCCTCGGGCAGCTTGTTGACCGTGTACCCGGGCGTGAGCAGCGGGGCGGCCTGCGCCGTAAAGTTGTTCACCTCGCCCTTGATCAGCGCGGTCAGCGACCAGTCGTCCTCCGCCTTCTTGAAGAACGCGCTGGTCTCGTACTCGCGCTCCGCGTAGGCCTCGTTCGGGAAGAACTCCTCCAGCAGCGTCGGGTCCGACACGTGGTTCGCCTCGAGCCACAGCTCCCAGCCGGCGGGCAATTCCTGCCGATGGCGGGCGCGGAAGAAGCCGCGCGTCTCGTTATCAAAGCCCACGCCCGCGCGGTTCGCGATCTCGTCCGTGCCCGAGTCGCTGGGCAGGAAGTAGCCGCGCAGGTCGCCGCGCGCCGCGCCGCGGTCGTACGCCAGGTCCACGCCCAGCGCCAGGCCGTGCTCGCCGCGGTAGTCCACCTGGCCGAGCAGCTCGACGCCCTCGGGCGCCCGCATGCCCGTGAGCGCGAACAGGTCCCAGGTCGTCTGCACCTCCGCGCCGTTCTCGCTCTCGTAGCCGACCTTGACCCGGCGGATCGGGATCGAGCCCGCCTCAACCGTCGCGCGCGGCCAGTAGAAGAACGGCGTGTCGCCCGAGCGCAGCGTCACGCCCTGGGCCTCGACCCACTGCTCGGTCGTCCCGTCGTCCAGCTCGGCCTGCTGGACCGTGATCCTTTCGGCGCCGATGGACAGGTGCGGCTTGCCGAACTCGCTGGTCGTAAACGTCGCGTCGTCGGCGCTGAACGAATCGGCCGAGGTCTGCCGGATCACCGCGGCCCGCATGTACAGCGGGACCTGCGTCCGGATGTCGTAGCGGTAAACAACGGCCTGCAGCAGCACTGCGCGGTTGGCTTGAAGGTCGTAGTACGCGCGCGGGGCGCGGACTTCGGTCAGCCCGCTTTCGACATCGCCGCGGCTCAGCGAACTGCGGATGCGGATGTTCTCCTCGAGGTAGACGCCGCGGATCTTGCTGGCTTGGGAAGGCGGCTTGGGCACACCTTCGAGCTCACCTTCGTCCACGAAGATCACGACCCGCTCGGCCTGGAGTTCCACGTAGCGGTCCTCGTCCGCATCTTCGTAGACGACGCTGACCCCGCCGATCAAGATCACCGCGTTTTCTTCGGGTTTGTAGACAATCCTTGGGATCGACCCGTACCGCACCGTCCCGCGGACCGGCAGCACCGGGCGGTCAACCAGCTCGTCATCGACCTGCACCTCGCCGGGCTCGGGGATGTCGATGGTCCGGCGCTCGGCCTCGATCGCGGCCCGGCGCGCCGCACGGAGGCGCTGCTGCTCGGGCGTCAGCCCCGCCTCGTCGGGCACGACCAGCATCCGCCGGCTCATCCGCATGTCGTGCTCGGTCAGGCGGGCCAAGGCCGCGCGCGTCAGCGGGTTCTCGGGCAGCGTGTCCGCAGCGGTCTTCTCCGCAGTGAGCAGCACCCTGCCCTTGCTGGACACGGTGACCAGCAGGCCCGAGCTGTCGGCCTGCACCCCGCCGACACCGACGGACTCGGCGCGTTCAAAGTAG
>JANQKT010000057.1 GCA_028280965.1 Phycisphaeraceae bacterium | reverse complement strand
CTCGATCCCGACCAGCGCCGCGGCGAGCAGGATCAGCAGCAGGATGGCGTTCTGGAACAGCTTGCTGTTGACCAGTTTGCCGATCGGGTTGTCGGGGATGTCCGGCTCCACGGTCGGGCAGTTTACACAAGCCCGTAGCCCGTCGTAGGGTGGATTCCACCCTGTTCTACTCACCCCACCTCTGCTTTTCGCGCGGGCGTGCCGCGGCTTACGGCTTGGCTTGCTCGGTCTTCGGCTCGCCTTTCACCACCAGCCTGATCACGCTCGCGTGTTCGTCCCACGCCTCGCCATTCAGTGCGATCTCGACGCCCTTGCCCGTCTGCCTGGCGCCCGCGACGCGCCGCATCCGGTCCAGGTGCAGCCCCGACACGCCGACGACCTCGTTGGTCAATCCCGGCACGACGAGCCTGCCGTCCGCGGGCCAGTCGAACACGTGCAGGTAGACCGCCGTGTTCCCGTCGTCCAGGGCCTTGGTGGTGCTGCGGCCCCAGCCGAGCTTGCCGACGACGCCGGCCTTCGTGCCGTAAACCGCCTCGCCGTTGACCTCGAGCCACTTGCCCATCGCCTGCAACCGCTCGACGCTGGGCCGGGGGATCAGGCCCTCGGCGGTGGGCCCGACGTTCAGCAGATAGTTGCCGCCCTTGCTCGCGGTGTCGATCAGGTGGCGGATCAGCGTGGTCGTGCTCTTCCAATTGTGGTCCTTGGCCTTGTAGCCCCACGTGCCGTTCATCGTCATGCACGACTCCCAGTAGACCCCCTCGCCGAAGCCGTGCTCGGGGACCTCCTGCTCGGGCGTGCCGAAGTCACCGCGGAACTCGCCTTGCTTGGTCATCCCCTGCATACCCTTGCGGCCCTTATCCACGCGGTTGTTGATGAGGATGTTCGGCGCCAGCTTCTGGCAGTGGTCGTACAGCGCGACCCCGTGCTCGTGGGTCCAGGTCGCTTCCCACTCGCCGTCGAACCAGATGATGTCGATCTCGCCGTAGTTGGTCAGGATTTCCTGGACCTGGGCGTGCAGGTACTTGCGGAAGCGGTCAAAGTCAGCGGTCTCGGCCGGGCGGTCGTCCCACTCGTGCCGCGGCAGGTAGTCGGGGTGCTGCCAGTCCATGATCGAGTGGTACCAGCCGATGCGGATGCCTTCCTTGCGTGCCGCGTCCGCCAGCTCACGCATGATGTCGCGGTCGTTGTCCTTGCCGAAAGGCGTGTTGGCGATGTCGTAGTCGCTCACCGCGCTGCGGAACAGCGCAAAGCCGTCGTGGTGCTTGGTCGTGATCACGAAGTATTTGCAGCCCGCCTGCTTCATGAGCTTGACCCAGGCCTCGGCGTCGAACCGTGTCGGGTTGAACCGCTCGGCCAGCGGGCGGTAGTCCCGCGGCTTGATCTGGGCGTTGCGCATGATCCACTCGCCGATGCCGTGGATCTCCCTGCCCTCCCATTCACCGGCAGGGATGGCGTACAGGCCCCAGTGGATAAACATGCCGAACCGCGCCTCGTCCCACCAGGCGATCCGCTTGTCCAGCGGAGGCGGTGCCGCCGAGGTATCGGCCGCTCCGGGGAAGCCGGCTAGAAGTGTTGCGAGGAATAGGGCCGTGAACAGTAAGCATCGCATGATTGATCCTTTCACGGTGATGCGACGCGCACCACCATGCAGCTTAGCGCGCCCCCCGCGCCCCACCAAGCGCCGCCTTCTGGATCGGATCACTTTTTCTGCGCTTCGAACCTCAGGACGTAACAGTTCGTCCCGTCCGACCCGTCCACCGCGTTGCCGCTGGGCACGTACAGATAGCCCGGCTCGCCATCGATCATCAGGACCTGCGGCCGTTCGAACTTGACCGACCGGCCGTAGTGCTGGCGTTGGGCCTGCGGCACGCCGTCGGGGAAGTAGTGCCGGCCGAAGTGGTGGAAGCCCGCGAGCGGTTGACCCTCGAACCGCGAGCCGTCGCGCGAGACCCACAGCAGCCCGCCGCCCTCATCAAGGATCCCGTGGTTGTCCGTCGTGATCAGGCAGATGTGGCCGCGCCAGAGGAAAGCGTAGCCGTCCTCGATGCCGCGGTCGTTCGCGGTGATCGGCTCGGGCTGGATGATGTAAGGCCCTTCAAGCTTGTCCGCGATCGCGACGCCCATCTGCACGTGGCCCTGCAGGCCGGGCGCGGCCTTGAAATACAGGAAGAACCGGCCGTCGGGATGGGCCAGCAGCGCCGGGTTGTTGACGCCGACCCTGCTGCCGTGGCACCAGATCGTCGGGTCGTCCGGCGGCGCGAGTATCGGCGTGTCCGGGTCGCCGTTGGCCGGCTCCCACGGACCCTCAAGGCTGTCGGCGACCAGCATGCCGATCCGCTGGGTCGGGGTGTGCTCGTTGCGGTTGGTCCAGCCGATGGGATTGGCGATGTGCGTCAAGACATAGCGGTCGCCGACGCGTTGGATGTTGGGGTTGTGGTAGCCCTGCCCGTCCCAGCCCCTGCCGTCGCCTGCCGCGACGACCTCGGCGAAGGCGAACGGCCCCTCCGCGTGGTCGGCGACGTAGCGCGCGATTTCCGACTTGGTCCGCCAGCCCATCTCGAATGGGACCTCCGCCGGCCAGCGCGCACAGAACAGCTGGAAACGGCCGTCATCGCCGATGATCGGGCTGCTGCCCCAGACGTCGTAGCCCGGCTCGTTGATCGCTTCGCCGACGAGCCGCCAGTGGTCGGCCAGGGACTCGGGCGCAGCGGGCAGCGCGGCTTCATCGGCCACGCACCCCGGCACCGCCAACAAGGCAACCCACAACAAGAAGATGGCAAAGGACTGAGTCGGCATCGCGTCAGGATCGTATCAACTTCGGATCATGCATCAACCACCCCGCGTCAGGCTCGCTGCGGGCCGTTGTGAGCACCGATACAATGGGGTTTTCGCAAGGAAACCCCCGGAGATTCGCCCATGGCAGGCCACAGCAAATGGGCCAACATCAAGCACCGCAAGGGCAGGCAGGACGCCAAGCGCTCGAAGGTCTGGTCCAAGTGCAGCCGCGCGATCATCGTCGCCGCCAAATCGGGCGGGGGCGACCCGGGCATGAACCTCAACCTCCGCTACGCCATCGACGAAGCGAAGGCACAGAACATGCCCAAGGACACCATCGCCAAGGCCATCGAGAAGGGCACCGGCGGGGGCGACGGCGCCGACTACGAAGAGATCCTCTACGAGGGCTACGGCCCCAACGGCGTCGCGCTGATGATCGAGATCCTCACCGACAATCGCAACCGCACCGCGTCCGAGCTCCGCAAGGTCTTCGAAAAAGGCGGCGGCAACCTCGGCGCGACCGGCTGCGTGTCCTACATCTTCGAGAAGAAGGGAGAGATCTTCCTCGAAAAAACCAAGGCGGACGAAGAAAAGCTCATGGAACTCGCGCTCGAAGCGGGGGCGGAAGATATCGAGGACGAGGGCGAGGCCTGGCGGATCGTCACCGACCCGAACGGCTTCATCGCGGTCAGGGATGCGCTCGAAGGCGCGGGGGTCGAGCCCGACGCCGCTTCGATCAACATGATCCCGAACAACACCGTCGAGTGCGCCGGCAAAGACGCGGAGAAGGTGCTGAAGATCATCGAGAGTTTCGAGGACCACGATGATGTCCAGAAGGTCCACGCGAATTTTGAGATTGATGACGAAGAGATGGCCCGCATCGAGGGCTGACAGGCACACAACGCTTAGCGGGCGACGCGCCGCGTCCCCTTTAATCCAAGGAGAACAACGATGAAACACGCAAGCCTGCTCGCAATCGTCGCGGTCATGATGCTCGGCGTCGGGGCGGTGCTGGTCCGCGCCCAGGACGGCGTCGCGGAACAGGAGACACAGCTGCCGACGCGCGAGTACGTCATCGAGATCGACGGCCAGCGGCACGACCTGAACATCGACGACCCGCTGAACATCCGCATCGGCGACAACACCCACCGCGTCACGCTGCGCGTCAAGCCGTTCGTCATGTTCCAGTGGCGGGGGATCGCCTTCGACTTCCCGCAGCAGTACACCTATTCGCTGGATGATGCCGACCCGACCTTCAGCCAGTGGGACATCTCCGGCGTCTCCGCGACGATCATGCTCCAGTGCTTCGACGACGGGACCTCGCTCGAGCTCATCGAGGCCGTCCTGATCCCCGGTGTCAAGGCGCAGTTCCAGGGCCTGCGCGTCGAGGAGGACCAGGTCGAGCTGACCGTAGACAGCGGCCGGCGGTTCGACGGCACGCAGCTGACCATCAAGATGCCCGACGTCGCGATCGTCCAGCGCATCTTCATGTTCGAGCACCGGGGCAAGGTCTTCGCGCTCTGGCTCCAGGACACCCTGACCGAACAGGGCGGGCCGTCCGAGGAGTACCAGGCCATGCTCAAGCAGTTCAAGAAGACCTTCGTCATCGAGGACTGACGCGCAAAAAGACCATGCGGCGTTGCGGCTTGACGCGCACCGATCACCCATGATCCGCAAGACGATCTTCTACACCGGCCGGGTCCAGGGCGTGGGCTTCCGCTACACGACCGCGCGCCTGGCGAAGCGCCACGCCGTTGCGGGCTGCGTGCAGAACCTCGACGACGGCCGGGTGCGGCTGGACGTGCAGGGCGAGCCCGATCAGGTCGCGGCGCTGGTCGCCGACGTCGCCGAAACGATGCGCCGCAACATCACCGCGCAGGACGTGAGCGAGCACGCGCCCGACCCGGCGTTGGGTGATCCTTCGGACAACAGAGCGTTTACGATCCGCCGTTAATGTAGTTTTAGCGCCGCCGACGCATGAGTGCCAGCCCGCCGAGCGCGAGCAGCGCCGCCGACGCTGGCTCGGGGACGGACGCGGGCGCGCCGGGCCCGGTGAAGGCGGCGAAGGCCAGGGCGAAGTCGGCATCGTCGGTGTCGCCGTCGCCGTCGAAGTCAGCCGAGTAATAGTCGTTGCCCGAGCCACCGGGCCCGGTGAAGCTGGCGAAGGCCAGGGCGAAGTCTGCATCATCGACATCAAAATCGCCGTCGAGGTCGCCGAACAGCGGTGGCGGGGGCAGGGGCCCGGTGAACCAGAGCAGGGCCTGATCCAGGTCGTCCTGGTCGACGTCGCCGTCGCCATCAAAGTCGCCATCGTCGATCGTCTGACCCGTGCCGCCGGGCCCGGTGAGGTTGGCGGTGAGGGTGTTGATGTCGTCGTTGTCGATGTCGCCGTCGGAGTCGAAGTCGCCGATGACACGGTAGGTGGTCGAGACCAGTTCGTTCGCATCGATGCTCGGGCCGGCGAAGTTGTCCAGGACCGGCAGCTGTGTGAAGGCGCCACCGGCGTTGACCCGGCCCAGGTCGTGGATCGCGTCCGCGACGTCCAGGCCGCTGACCACGTCGCCGAAGACGGTAAAGCCCTCGTTGTTGGTGTCCAGCACCGCGTTCACATCGTTGAGGTTGATGTACCACTGGCTGGTGCCGCTGTTGACCGCGGCGCTGCGCGCCAGCGCGACGGTCCCGCGCAGGTTGCTGACGCCCGGCTCGTTACGCACCGGGATATCGGTCGGCACGAGCCCGACCCCGTCCTGGTCGGTAAAGGTAAAGCCCCCGGCCTGGACGACATCGACGCCCGAGTCGAACAGGAACGCCGAGCGGTGGAAGAACGAGTCGGTGTAGTCCCCGTCGCCGATGTACCGCAGGAAGTTGGTCACGGTCAGCGGCGCGTCGTCGGGCCGCAGCTCGATCATGATCTCGCCTAGCGGCGTGCCGACCTCGACCAGCTGGGCCGAGGCGTGGGGCGCGGGCAGGCAAACAGCGGCGGCGACCGCGGCACCGATGGCGGGCAGGGAACGGGTACGCATCAAAATCATTCCTCGTGGGTCGGGGCCGGTCGGCCGAGCGTTTCTCCGCAGTCTCCGGCCCCACAACGATAGCACGGCTGTCAACCCCCGCGGCGGGAACGCGGCGCCCGGCCCGATTTTCCGCGGTATTCGGCCGATTGTGACGCCTCTGCGGGTAAGCTGGGGCAATTGCCACCCCTGCGCGAACCCCTTGCCCGCTCGGGCGTCTACCACCGATAGCAGACGACCTTTCACCGCCTCGCCCACGGAGCGAACCATGACGCGGCAACCCCACCCGACGACGAACAACCTCCGAACCCTGCTCTACACGATGCTGGTCGCGGTGCTCATTGCCGCGGTCGGGCCGATCACCGGGCTCCACGCCCAGGATGGTGCAGAACCCCTGCCCGCCGGGCCGCGTGACCCCGACGCACCGGACGCGGAGGAAAAGAAAGGGCCCGCTCCCGAAACCCTCACCGACAAGCTCGGCGGGGACGACCGCTACCTCACCCACCTCTCGACCGACAAGCCCATCTACCGCGCGGGCGAAACCGTCTACGCCCGCGGCACGATCCTCCACGCGTTCAGCCGCAAGCCGATCGAGGACAACCAGCAAGAGATCAGGCGGCTCGAAAAAGAGGTCAACGAACTCGGCCCGGGCGACAACGACCAGGTCCGCCAGAAGCGGCGGGAGCTCTGGCAACGCCTCGCCGTCATCCGCCAGCAGAACAACCTCAACCCTACCGTCGAGATCAAGGACCCCAAGGGCGCGGTCCTCACCACCGGCGTGGCGCAGGTCGAGGACTCCGTCTTCGGCTTCAGCTGGGTCGTCCCCGACGGGCAGGCCGGCGGGGAGTACACGATCAAGGTGACCTACCCCTGGTCCGGCCTGGCCCCGGCCGAGCGGACGTTTGATATCCGCGCCTACCGCCCGCCGCGCATCAAGACCCAGATCGACTTCCTCAAGGACGGCTACGGCCCCGGCGACACCGTTATCGCCACGGTGAAGGCCACGCGCGCCGAGGGCGGCACGCCCGAAGGCGCGAAGGTCACCGCGATCGCGCGGGTCGATGGGCAGGAAGTTGCGCGCGTCGCAACGATGGTGCGCGAGAACGGCATGGCGGAAGCACGCTTCGAACTGCCCGCCGAGATTGAGCGTGGCGAGGGCTCGCTCGCCTTCGTCATCGAGGACGGCGGCGTTATCGAGACTGCATCAAAAACCCTGCCGATCCTGCTGCAGACGGTTGACCTCAGGCTCTACCCCGAGGGCGGCGACCTCGTCGCGGGGGCATTTGTTGGTTTGGAAAACCGCATCTTCTTTGAAGCACGCACGCCCTTTGGCAAGCCAGCGGACATCGAAGGGCGGATCGTCGAGGGGATCGAGGTGGACGGCGTAGTGGAATGGGCGCCGGTTGAAGCCACATTCGAAACATCGCACGAAGGGCGGGGCGTCTTTGCGATCAAGATGAAGCAAGGCGTCCGTTACGGCATGCAGGTGACCAAACCCGCGAGTGTCACCGAGGTATTTGAATTGCCGGCAGCGAAGGCCCGCGGTGCTCGAATCGTGCCATGGAAGGGACTCATTGACGGGAGAACAGGAATCGATGCGATCGCCGACTGGAAACGTGGCCACACATGTGGCGTGTTTGCCTTCGATGAAGCAATCTCACTGCAGGTGTTTGCGCCTGGGCATGAGTCCATCGCATTGTTTGTCACACAACGTGAAAAAGTGTTGTGGAGCCAAACGTTTGACGACATCGACCAAAAGGAAGATCACGGATTGTTGCAGGGTGTTCCCGACACCATGCTGCCGGGGGTAGAAGGCCTCCCCGCCGCCGCCACCGGCATCCTCACCGTCACCGCCTACGACGCCGACGGCAACCCGCTCGCCGAGCGTTTGATCTACCGCGCGCCCAAGGACCACATCAACATCGAGATCATGCCCGACTCGGCGCGGTACACGCCGTCCGGCAGGGTGCGGCTGACGATCAAGACGACGGGCGCGAATGGCGAGCCCGTCTCCGCCGTCGCCGGCCTGACCGTGACCGACGATGCGGTGCTCGAGATGATCGAGACGCGTGAGCAGGCGCCGTCCCTGCCCGCGATGGTGTTCCTCGAGCAGGAAGTGGACGACCTCGCGGATGCGCACGTCTACCTCGACCCCGACAACCCCGACGCGGCGCAGCAGCTCGACCTGCTGCTGGGCACGCAGGGCTGGCGGCGGTTCGCGCTGGTCAACGTCGAGGACTTCATCCTCGAGCACGGGGACGACGCCCGGCGGCTGCTCGCGCTGCGCGTGCCGGTGCGCGAAGAGCTGCTCCGCGTGCGGCGCAACGCGGGGGGGTTTGCCGAATTGGAAGGGGCGGAGGAAGCCGCGTTCGAGTTGGCCGAGGACGCCGCCCCGGTGCCGCAGGCCCAGCAGGCCGAGCCGGCGGACAAGGCCGCAGACGCCCCGGCCGACCCCGACGCGCCGCCGGTGCCTGAGCCGCCCGCCGAGCGCCTCGACCTCCAGGAGGCGCTCGAGCAGGCCAACAAGGACGAAGCGGGCGAGGCGCTCTTCGACGAGGCGGAGGCCGATCTGATTGTCGCCCGCCAACGCGCCTTCCCGCAGATGGTCTTCATCCGCGAGTACGCCCACAAGCAGCCCGCCGGCAAACCGTTCGGCCAGCGCTCGGACTTCACCGAGACCGTCTACTGGTCCGCCGCGACCAAGACCAACGACGCCGGCCTCGCGACCATCGAGTTCGATCTGTCCGACTCGGTCACCAGCTTCCGCGTCAAGGCCGATGCGTTCACGCAGGGCGGCGCGCTCGGCGCAAACAGCGAGCTCATCGAGTCGGTCCGCCCGTTCTACGTCGAGCCGAAGCTGCCGCTCGAGCTCACCGCCGGCGACAAGGTGCTGCTGCCCATCGCGATGGTCAACAACACGAATCAAGAGCTGCCCGTTGAATTGATCGTCAGCAGGCTCGGCAAGGCAGGCACGGACACGCTCGACCCCGTCGCCCTCGCCGCCGACACGCGCGGCCGGTCGGTCGTCGAGCTCATCATCGGCGAGACCTTCGGCGACCTGGGCTTCAATATCGAAGCCCGCGCGGGCGCGCTCTTCGACGTCAACCAGCGCAGGCTCCGCGTCGTGCCCAAGGGCTTCCCCATCAGTGACGGCAGCGGCGGGATGCTGCAACCCGACGGTGAAGCCAAGGACGAGGTCACGATCCCCGACACCGTCGTCCCCGGCTCGCTGCACGCGTCCGTCACCGTCTACCCCACGCCGATGGCGAACCTGACCGAGGCGCTCGAGGCGCTGATCCGCGACCCGTATGGCTGCTTCGAGCAGACCAGCTCGACGACCTTCCCGCTGGTCATGGCCCAGCAGTACTTCCTGTCGCACCAGGGGATCGACCCCGCGCTGATCGCCAAGGCGCAGGAGAAACTCGACAAGGGCTATCAGCGGCTGATCGGCTTCGAGACCGAGCAGAAGGGCTACGAGTGGTTCGGCTCGACCCCACCGCACGAGGCGCTCACGGCGTACGGCCTGTTGCAGTTCAACGAGATGAAGCAGGTCATGGACGTCGATCAGCAGATGATCGACCGCACCGCGGACTGGCTGATGTCACGCCGCGACGGCGAGGGCTCGTTCAAGCTCGACAGCAAGGCGCTCGACAGCTTCGGCCGTGCGC
Source organism: Phycisphaeraceae bacterium (assembly GCA_028280965.1). Lineage (GTDB taxonomy): Bacteria > Planctomycetota > Phycisphaerae > Phycisphaerales > Phycisphaeraceae > JAHQVV01. The sequence continues at coordinate 21,518 of JANQKT010000057.1, read as the reverse complement.
CACAGGAAACGACCAACGCGTACATCGTCTGGTCGATGCTCGAAGCGGGGTACGACTACAAGAAGATCAAGACAGAGATCGATCATGTCTTGGAAGAAGCGGTCGAAAGCAATGATATGTACATCGTTGCGTTAGGTGCTAACATCGCGCATCTCACATTTGTTGCAGAGTTCGGTGATGTTGTTGATCCGAACTCGCAAAAAGCTGTTCTTCCTGTTTCTTATGTCCAAAGAGATCGACTACTCAAGAAACTCGCCGGCAAGCTCACCGACGAAGGCTTCGTCGATGGTGCCGTCACCAGCATCACCCGCTCCGGCGGCGATGCGCTGCGGATCGAGACGACCTCGCTGGCGATCCTCGCCTGGCTGCGCGATGACGCGTACACCAACCAGGTCGAGCGGTCGATCCTCTGGCTGACCGAGCGCTGCAAGGCCGGGCGCTTCGGCTCGACGCAGTCCACCGTGCTCGCGCTCAAGGCGATCGTCGAATACGACAAGGCCCGCTCGACGCCCAAGGCCCCCGGAAGTTTAATCCTGCTTGTTAACGGCGAGCCGTTTGGCGAGCCGGTCGAATTCAACGAAGAAACCAAAGGCGCGATCAAGCTGCCCGACCCCACCGAGAAGCTGACGCCCGGCAAGCACACCATCGCTGTGCTGATGGACGGCGGGAGCAAGATGCCGTACACGATCGCCGTGGATTACTTCGCCAACACCCCGGCGAGCAGTGAGGAGTGCGCGCTGCGGATCGAGACGCGTGTAGAACCGACTCTGATCACGAGCGCCGTTAACCAGGTAGCCATCGTTGAAGGCGAGACCACCGAGGTCAATGTCAAGGTCACCAACGTGACGAAGGAAGGCCTGCCCACACCGATCGCCATCGTCGGGATCCCCGGCGGGCTCGAGCCGGACTACGACCAGCTCAAGGAACTGGTCGCCGCCGGCACCATTGCGTCGTTCGAGGTGATCGGCCGGGACGTCGTGCTGTACTGGCGCGAGATGAAGCCGGAAGCGAGTGTCGAGCTGCAGATCCGCTGCACCGCCGCGGTCCCCGGCACGTACACCGGCCCGGCGTCGCGTGCGTATCTCTACTACACCGACGAGTTCAAGGACTGGACCGAGGGGCTCAAGGTGACGATCACGCCGCGGGAAGCGAAGTGATCCTGTGTCGCGGGTGACGCGCAGCGTCCCGTGCGCATCATTTGAGATGGTTCGACACGGGACGCTGCGCGTCACCCGCGACACCTTCTTTATTCATTGACCCGCACCAGCACGAGCGTGACATCATCGTTCGCGTTGCGCTGCCCGCGGTGGTCGCGCAGCCTGCCGAGCAGGTGATTGACGCCTTGTTCGGTTGGCATCGAACCGACCGCGTGCAGCGCGTCTTCGAGTTGCGATCTGCCGAAGCGCTGGTCGGCCTCGTTCATCGCGTCGGTGACGCCATCAGAGTAGAGCAGCACCGCGTCGCCAGGCTCGAGGTCGACGACGCCCTTGTCGTAGGCGGTGCGTGAGAGGACCCCGACGACCAGCCCGCCGACGTCCAGCGGGATAACCCCGCCGTTGCGCAGCAGCAGCGCCGGCTCGTGCCCGGCGTTGCAGTAGGTCAGGCGTTTGGTCGCGTGGTCGATCGTGCCGTACCACAGCGTCGCGAACTCGTTGTCGAGCGTGTCATCGAACAGCGCCCGGTTCACGCGGTCCAGCACGACGTCCAGGTCGTACAGGTCGTGCGCGTGGGCGCGCAGGGAGGCGCGGACCGACGCCATGAGCAGCGAGGCGGCGACGCCCTTGCCCACCGCGTCGCCGATCGCCAGGCCCGTCGCGTTGCCGAGGTTGATGAAGTCATAAAAATCCCCGCCGAGGTCCTGGCTGGGCACGTACGACGCGGCGATTTCGACGCCGGGGATGCTCGGCGACTTCCGGGGGAGCATGCGCTGCTGCACGCCGCGCGCGAGCTCGACCTGCCTTGCCAGCGCCGCGTTGCGCCGGCGCGCCGCGTCGAGCTGGGCGCTGTGGATCGACGCCGCCAGCAGCTGCGCGATCGCACGCGTCAGGTTCTCTTCGAACCCGCTGAACCGCCGGGGTTGTTCGGTAAACAGCTGGATCGTGCCGATGCCCCGGTCCTGGACCATCAGCCCGGTGGACAGCATCGAGGTGATCCCCGCGCGGCGGGCGTCCTCGGGGTAGTAGCTGCGCGCGTCGGCGGTCATGTCGGCGATGTAGACCATCTCGCCGTTGAGCGCCTTGCGCGTCAGCTCGCTCTTGTTCACCAGCGTCCTGCCCTTGTCCGCGATCTGATGGTCCATGCCGAAGACCGCGCGGGCCTCGAGCTCGGGCCTGCCGTCGTCGCCCTGCCTGAGCAGGCGGATGACGACCGCCTTGACATCCATCACGCGCGCGACCGCGTTCGCCGCGGTGTCCAGCGTCTCCTGCGGGTTGGCCTGGGCCGCCAGCAGGGTGGACAGCTCGTACAGCACGCGCAGCTCGCGGATCCGCTGGCGGTTCTGGTGCTGCTCGTAGCAGAGCTGGGCGATCGAGTTGGCGATTAAATAGATGAAGCCGAGCGACGCGCCGGTCGTCGCGGCGTACGCGTCCTCCGCCGCACCGAGCAGGACCTCCCGGTCCGTCGCGTCCAGGCCCAGCCGCTCGCAGACGTCCAGCAGGCGCTTCCGGTGCTCGGGCAGCAGGCCGTGGTCCGGCTCGATCTGGTGCGGCCGGACGACGATCGACCCCAGCTCGATCCCGCCGATGGTGACCGGGGCGCGCAGCGACCCGTCCGGCTCGCGCTCGGTGAAGGTCAGTTCCTCGAACGCGCGGTCCGCCTCGGCCCGGGCCGGCAGGTTGGTGGGTTTGGTAACGGGGCTGCCGTCGGCGTCGAGCACACGCATCGACAGCCGGGCGAAGCTGGTGAAGGAGTCCTGCAGCTCCTGCAGCGTGCCGGGGTCGATGAAGTCGGTCAGCGAGAGCTTGGCCGACGCCACGGGCTGGATCGGGGGCGTGTTCAAAAGACGCACGAACGGAATCGGCCCCGCGACGGGCGGGGCCGGTGGAAAGCAAGCGGGGATTGTAGGGCACACCGATCACGCAGGCGCAGGCAACGCGTTTAATTAGACAGGTTCGCGCGATCACCTTTAGCGCCCGCCCGCCCTCGCGGGCGGGCGTCAAGACTTGTCGATCACTGGTCGGTGATCACTGCGGGTCCTTCTCGTGCGCTTCGGGGTGCGTCCTGCGGTCGATCGCGCCCATGAGCATGACGCCGATGGGCCAGCCGATCGCCGGGCCGACGGTGAACGACAAAAGCATCAGCCCTTTTGAGCCGAGCACGAGCCCGGCCGAGAGCAGGATGAGCGGGACGACCAGCATCGTCGCGATGACGATCATCTCCTCGGATACCGGCCACTGTTTCATCGCGTGCTGCATGAGATGCTCCTTGTGAAATGGTGATAGGCAATGTGATAACGCGAGCCCTGAGAGTCGTGAGCCGGGAGACGAGCTAAACAAAACGACGGTCGCACACAGACTCACGCGGATGTGTGCGGGTGACTCGATCTGTGTTGATCCGTGTGTATCTGTGGTTCCACACGGATTAGAAGCAAGCGTTTATTCGCCCGCGTCTTCGCCCTCCAGCCAGATGCTGCGCAGCACCGGCATCAGCGGGTCGCGCGGGGCCTCGGCCTCGGCGACGGTCAGGCCGAACTCGATCAGCGGCGGCGCCTCGAGCTGGTAGCCGAGGTAGGCCAAGATCAGCCCGGGCTCGGAGCCGGGGTTGTCGTCCGCGATCTGCTTCTGCAGCCGGCTCTGCAGCCAGCGCAGCCGCTCGGTTTCGGGCAGCAGGTTGGTTTCGTACTGCAGCGCGATCAGCTCGGGGTGGTCGGAGAACAGGCCCCGGAGGTTGAACGCCGCCGAGCGGATCATGCCCGCGCCCATCTGGCTGTGGATCAGCCCGGCCTTGGCCAGCGGGTCGCCCTGGGTCTCGCGGAGGACCTGGCGGTAGACGCTCTCGGAGACGGTGTAGCGCCCGGCCTTGAGCTCCTGCTCGCCGCGGGCCATCAGCGTGTTGATCCGGTTCTCGTCCGTGCCCGCCAGCGTGTTGACGCGCGGGATCTCGTAGTCCAGGTCCGCCAGCAGCTTGCCCAGCTCGCTGTCCGGGTCGATCTGCGGCAGCTCTGTTTCGTAGTCGATGTTGCCCATGTCATCAACCATGCCCAGCGAGATGCGCAGCGCGGCGTCGCGGGCCTTCTGCTTGGCGTCGAGCACGGCCTGGTCCGGCTCCTCAAGGATTTGCTGCCAGCGCGGGCGGTTGTCTTCCGCCGGCTCCGCTTCGTCGGGCTGCTCGTCCGGCGTGGCACCCTCGGCCTGGGCAAGGATGTCGGCGATGATCTTGTCGTAGGGGTTCTCCGGGGCCTTGGGCGGCTCGCCGGGCTCGCCGGGTTGCTGCTGGTTCTGCGTGAACAGCTGGTTGCGGATCAGTTCGGCCTGGGCGTTGGGGATGTTGTTGTCCTGCCGGTCGGCGAGCTGGAGCATCAACGCCGACTGCACCTGCATGCCCAGCGTCACGGTCAGCGGGTCCTCGGGCAGGTTGAACAGGCTGGTGTCTTCGTCCTCGGCGCCCGGGTCGGGCGTGCCGTCGAGGGTGCGCTCGGGCGCGATGTCCAGCGGGTTGGTCGGGTCGTCTTCGGCCTGCGGGCGCTGGTCGCGGTTGTTCTGAGGCGACAGGTCGTTGAACCCGGTGCTCGCGTCCAGCGGGTTGTAGCGGATGCCGGTCAGCGGCGAGGCGTCGATGCTGACGATGCCGCCAGGCGTGCGGACCAGGCCCAGCGAGGTGCCCGCGGTATCGCGGAGCTGGTCGGTGTTGTTGATGCCGGTGATGGCGACCAGGCCCCCGCCGGCCTGGCGGAAGCTGAGCGTGCCCGAGCTTGGGTCATACTGCGAGCGCGTGGACAGCGCGAAGCCCGAGCCGCCGGCCAAGCCGGGGATCGAGGTGGTCGAGCGGGTGACGATCACGCGGTCGCCGAGCTGGCGGGTCCGGAAGTTGGCGGCGCCGGGCGCGGAGAAGACGCTGTCGCGGCGGAAGTTGAACAGCGAGTCGCTGCCGAGGTTGCCCTGGAACGAGCCGGCGGCGGTGTAGTCGATCTGGCCCTGGAACGAGCGGCCCCCGCCGACCTGCCCGGTGATGATCAGGTTGCGGGCGCGGTAATCGACTTGGTTGGAGGGCTGGTTGTATCCGCCCGAGCCGACCTGCTGGTTCGCATCGTGCGCATTGCCGCCCTGCACGCGGTTCTGGCCCAGCGCGGGGGCCGCGGTCAGCGCGGCGGTCAGCAGGGCGGCGGTGGTCAGGCAGGGCAGTCGGCGGCTACCAGTCATCTCAAGGCTCCGGAGAAAAAGGTGTTGCGGGCATCCGTCATTATAGGCCGCACGGGCGGACCCACGAAGGGCTCATCGGCCGAATCCGCGGGGTTTCTCGGCGTATAACGCGCGCGGGCCCCGGATTATTTGACGCGGCGGGGCGGATGCGGGTTCCGGCTAAACACGTCAACCCCTACTCTGCGCCCTCCGCCCCCTGGAACCGCCAACCCTCCAGCGGCCCCTCGATCTTGGCCAGCTCTTTCATCGCCGCCTCAAACGCCGCCTGATCCAGGATGCACCCCACGGTCGCCGCGGCGTCGGTCGCAAAGGCGCTCGGGCCCTTGACGCAGCAGTACCGGCTGCCGGTCACGCCCAGCCCGGTACGCGGGTCGATGACGTGCGAGTAGCGGACGCCGTCGATCTCGACGAAGCGGAACGCGTCGCCGGAGACGGACACCCCGCCGTTGCTGTGCCAGAACGAGAGGCCGGCTTCGCCTTCATCCTGCGGGAAGTCGCCGACGTGGATCGGCCAGCCCTCCAGCCCCGGCGGCGCATCACCCAGCGCCATGTCCCCGCCGGCCTGCACCTGTGCGATCGTCAGCCCGCGCTGTTTCAGCACATCCAGCGCCCGGTCGGCGATGTAGCCCTTCGCGATGCCGCCCAGGTCCAGCCACGCGCCCGGCTTGGCGAGCCGCGCGGTCTGCTTGTCGTGGTCAAGTACAAGGTGCTGCATCCCGACGAACGGGCGCATCCTGTCGATCGCCTCCTTGGGCGGCAGCTCGCGCCGCTGCCGGCTGGTCCGCCACATGTTCGTGAACGGCTTGGCGGTGATGTCGAACGCGCCGTCGGTCGCATCGTGGACCTCAACGGACCGCACGAGCACCGGCCAGAGGTCGTTGGAGACTTCGCGCGCATCGCCTTCATCTTCGCTGGCATGCTTGGCGAGCTGGAGCAACTCGCTGTCGGGGAACGACTGGATGTAGTCGCTCATGACCGACTCGAGCCGGGCCATCTCCGCGAAGGCCGCGTCGCTAGCCGCCTGCGCCTCCTTCGCGTTGTCGGCGAAGACCGTGATCAGGCACGCCGTGCCCATCAGCTTCTGCTCGAACTCAAACCGCGTCAGCCCGACTTGTTCACCGACCGCGTCCGCGTGTTCCAATGCCGCTTGCGGCTTAGCGGGCGAGGGTTCCTGCCCCTGATCTTCCGCCGCCGCGTTGAACGCCCCCAGCACCAGGACCGCCACGACCGCCCATGCTCTTGCCTTGTGGATCATGTGGTTCAGGCCTCCCGAGCCCGTGTCTCTACAAAGACTCCTATCTTAAGCCCGCAACGGGCAGGGGCGAAGGACGACAAGGGGCCCGCACCTATACATGCCTGGGCACGAAAAACGTATCGATCAACAGCCCGCAGCAAGCCTGCTGCGCGGCACGAGCAGGAAGAAGTAGCCGCCGCGTCACCACGCGGGGGACGAACTTCTCTGGGGCGGGTCATGTCAGCAGGTCTTTTGTCGCATCGTAGCCGCCAACCCGCCCGCCCCCGGGCGTGGCCCGGCGGCTAGGTCACGCCGCTTCTCGCGGGGGCACGGTGATTCGGTAATGCTTCTACAGATTTCGCGTCTTTGGCCCGATCGCCTATAATGCTTCGCTTGCTCGCCCGGCCTGGACCGGGCTGTTTTTTCTTAACGATGACCCGCTTGGGAATACCGAGATGAAGACTATTCTTGTTGGTGCCGTGATCGTCCTGGCCCTGCTCGCCGGCGTCGGCGGGCTCGTGGTCGGCGGGCTGGCGTACAAGACCGCGTTTGAGTCGCAGGCCGTGACGACCGTCAATGAAACGGTCGAGACCGACCTGTCCGAGGTCGCCGGCTATACCCCCGATGCCGCGACGGGCGACAAGGTGGTTGCGCTCAAGAGTGAGATGCAGGGCGGCAACACCCGGCTTATCTGGGAGACCGGCAAGGTCCAGGCCGGCAGCCGGAAAGACTTCGACGGCACGTGGACCAGCCTCGGCGGGGCGATCGTTTACAACCCCGAGGCCAAAGCGCTCAAGGCCCTTGAGGTGGTCATCCTCATCAAGAGTTTCAATAAGTATGGCAGCGAGCACCCCGCGCCCGGCGGGCTGATCACGACGGTCCTTGGCATTGGGACGCCCCCACCTACGGGCTTTGACCCTTGGTTCAACACGACGGAATATCCCGAAGCCGTCTTTAGCGCGACCGAGTTTATCGTTAAGGCCGACGACGTCACGACCGAATATGAAAACGCCCTCGAGGGCTGGACGCACCTGATCAAGGGCAGCTTCGACCTCAACGGCACGACCAGCGAGCTTGCGATCCCCGCTGTCGTCATGTTTGACGGCGATATCGTGACGATCGATACCGCCTTCACGATCAGCCGCGAGGCCTACGGCGTGGTACCGAAGAACCCGCTTCCCGGGTCGGTGGTGGACGACATCGTCGAACTTGCTGCATCGGTCAAGGCCGAGCCGGACGCGGGTCTGGCGATCGGCGCACTCGCCGCGATGGTTAGCGAGAACGCCGCGAAGAATGTCGCCTTGGAAGAAGAGCTTGAAGGCCTCAAGACCCAGCTCGCGTTGGCCAATGAGCAGGTCGCGAAGCTGGAGCGCGATGTCGCCAAGGGCCTCTCCGCCGGCCCCGCTGTCGATGTCTCCAGCCTCCCCAAGGCCTTCACCGCCCAGGTCCAGTACCCCGGCAAGGAGCCGATCCCGTTTGAGATGGTGCTCGTGCCCGGCGAGGGCGACGTCGGCCCGTTCTACATGGCCAAGCACGAGGTCACCTGGGAGATGTTCTACAACTGGGCCTACGGCGCGGATATCGATGCGGACACCTACGCCGATCTGCAGAAGAAGAACCTCCGCCCGAGCCCGCTTTACGAAGACTGCGACCAGCTCAAGCTCGGGCTGGGGAAGCGCCCGGCGGTGAGCATGAGCCGCGTCTCCGCCGAGGCCTTCGCCAAGTGGGTCAGCGAGCAGACCGGCCGGAGCTTCCGCATCCCGACGGACGCCGAGTGGCAGACCGCGCTCAGGCTCGGCGGGGGCGTGCCGGCCGACCGCGAGGAGCTGTTCAAGCAGGCGGTGTTCCTCAACAACGCCGAGGAACAGATGGACCCGCCGTTCCTGTGGCTGACCGACGAGGTGGGCACGAAGCAGGCCAACGCGCTGGGCATCCACGACATGCTTGGCAACGCCGCGGAGTGGGTGGTTGATACCGGCGCCGACCGCATCGTGCGTGGCGGGCACTTCATGCAGGACCTGGATGAAGAGGCGATCACCGCCGACTGGAAGTCTGTCGCCAGCCAGGCGGTCTGGAACGAGACCTACCCGCAGGAACCCAAGAGCAGGTTCTGGTACCGCGACCACTACTACCAGGGGATCCGGTTGGTCGCGGATGTGGAGTAGTCGCCAGCGTGCAGGGCCCGGCGTTTAGCGTCAAGCCCTGGCATGATTCAATCCGAGGCTTAAGAACGCCGCGGCTTGTTTGCGGCGTTCTTTCTTTCACCCCGCGCTCTATCCGCCCGGGTAGAACCCTTGCCACGCCCGGATGACGCGCCACAGGCCGATCATGAAGCCCAGCAGCGCGAGCCAGAGATAACAGCAGCCGCAGCTGAACGCGCTGTTATTGATCCAGAACAGGTCGGCGATCAGCCAGACCCCGCCGATCAGTACCAGGATGCCGCAGGCGGCCAGCGTGCCCTTGATCTCCCGGATCGCTTCGCGTCGGCGTTCCGATGCGGCGAGCGGGCGGAAGGTTGTTGGGTCCCGCGAGTCGAACGCCCGGCCACACTCGGGGCATCGGTTGTCTCGCAGTTTCTTCAGCGGGTAGTCGCAGTCGAGGCAGTGCATCGGTATGACGCTAAACGCCAGGCCCTCAACGTTGGACGCTAGACGATTGCTAAGACCTCAAAGTGCTTGGTCCCGCGCGGCAGGTCGGCCTTGACCGTTTCGCCGACGCGCGCCTTCATCAGCGCCGCACCCAGCGGGCTGCTCGCCGTGACCTCGATCTCGTCGGCGTCGAAGTTGCCCGACGCCTCGCCGACCAGTTTGTATAAATCTTCGCTGTCGTCATCGGTGTCGCGCAGCTTGACCACGCTGCCCAGGAACACCATGTCGTCAGGCTTCTCGACATCATCCGCGACCTGCGCGTTGGCCAGGCGCTCCTCCAGCCGGCGGATCTCGGCCTCTTCCAGGCCCTGATCGTCGCGCGCGGCGTGGTAGTCGGCGTTCTCCTTGAGGTCGCCCTGGTCGCGCGCCTCCTTGATCCGCTGGGCGATCACCGGGCGGTTGGCGATCAGCTCGTCCAGCTTCTTCTGCAGCGCGTCTTTCTCGTCGCGGGTGATGAATTCCATGGCGTTTCCCTGTCGTTATTCGTCGGGCCCGGAACAAACCACGCCACGCGGGGCGTGGCGCGTCGGCGTCGGGCGTGCGCTTCATCCGGTAGGCCGGATGCATAATTGTAGCACATTCCAATTGGCGCCTGGGCTACGGATCGTGCCTCTGCCTGTATTCGAGCAGCTTCGCGCCGAGCGCCCATGCGCCCAGCGCCGCCCACCCCGCGACCGCGACCAGGCCGGTGAGCATGATCCGCCGGTCCCAGGGCGGGACCTCTCGGGTCACCGGCACGCCGGTCAGTTCGTACAGCGCCTGGACCGGGCTGATGCGCATCGGCCAGCCCGCGCCGCCGCTCTGGATCGACAGCCACACCGCCAGCGGCTCGGCGAAGACCAGCGCGAGGCACGCGGTCATCCCGATCCAGCGCGCCGGCGCGCCCGGCCAGAGCCGCGCGACCGCGACGATCAGCGCGCTCAGCAGCGACCAGGCGAGGACCGCCGCGTCCAGCCAGACGCCGCGCTGGATCGGCCAGTACGCGATCAGGTGCAGCGACCAGATCACCGCCTGGTAGACCGTGACCAGCGCAAGCCAGTCGAGCAGGACCTGCAGCGCGCCGCGCGACATCTGCCCCGGATCGACCCGCTCGCTGAGCCTGAACGCCGGCCAGACCAGCATCAGCCCGATAGCCCCGGCGAAGAGCATCCAGCGCACGCGCGGCACCGACGTGTCGCTCAGCCATGCCGCGGCCCAGGCCCCGAGCAGCCAGAAGCACCAGACGACGATGACGACGCGCAGCCCGCCGAGGTCGGCCCGGCGGTGGTGTGCCGGGGGACGTTCTGTAGGGGATTCGGCGGGGAGTCCAGCGGATGGCGCGTCAGACGAAATGGGCGCGACGGGCGCTTGCCACGGGTCGGGTTGTGTGTCGGTCGTTTCGTCCATATGTCGCGCCCGATTGGATTGAAGCGCATGGCTTGCCGCGCAAACATTCACACCGCGGCGTCCTTCGGCTCGCCACCTTCCAGCACCGCCATGACATCGCGCACGACCCAGCTCATATTGCGCAGCGCGGTATCGGTCCGGCTGGCGAGGTGCGGCAGCAGCAGGGCATTGTTGCGGCCGTAGAGCTCGTGACCTCCGCTGGGCGGCTCGGGGTCGTGCACATCCAACGCGGCAAAGGCGTCCGGGTTGTCGTCCAACCAGCGGGCGAGCGCGTCATGATCGACAAGCATCCCGCGCGCCGCGTTGATCAACAAGGCGCTGTCGCGGAAGTGCGTCAGCGCATCTCTACTGATCAGTTGCTTATTCCCGGGGCGGCCGTCGGCGTGCAGCGTGACGACGTCGCTGCCGGCGTAGAGCGCCGCGTGATCCACAAACGTGAATGGCACGCCCGGAAGCTGTTTGCGTATGGTTGCCTCGTCGAGCAGGTCGCAGCCCAGCACGTTCATCCCCAGCGCGTGGGCGACGGTCGCGACGCGCTTGCCGATCCGCCCCAGGCCGACGATCCCGAGCGTCAGGCCGGCCAGCTCGACGCCGACCTCGCTCTTGCGCAACGCGTGGAACGCCTCCGCATCGGTTCCCGGCTCCAGCGCGGTGCGCGGGCGGACGTGGTCGAGGATGAGCCCGAAGACGTACTCGACGACCGCCTGCGTGTTCGCGTCTGGCGTGTAGACTACGCGCACGCCGCGCGCCCGGCACGCGGCCAGGTCGAAGTTGTCCAACCCCACGCCCGCCCGGCCGACAACCCTGACGTTCGGCGCACGATCAAGCAGCGCCTCATCGACCCGCGTGTACGTCCGCACGACCAGCGCGTCCGCGTCCGCGAGCTCGGCGTCGAGCCCGGGCCGGTCGTGCCTGTGCCAAACAACATCGCAGCGCTCGGCTAGCCAGTCGGCGCACTGCGCATCGAGCGTCTCGGTGATGACTACTTTTGCCATGGTGCGATGGTACCGCCTGCCGCCGCGTGTTGTCACCGGATGCGTTGCAGCACCGGCCAACGCTCACGATCCAGTACGCGCTGGACAGCGGTGATCTGCTTGTTGAGCTCGATCTGCTTGTCCAGCAGCTTCTCGAACGCCAGCTCGAGCCGGCGCTGCTCCTGCCGCGACTCGGTTGTCTCCGGCAGCCCACGGCGGGCCGCCTGGTACGCCCGCAGCGCCGACCGGGCCGTCTCGGTCTTGCCGGCCGTTTCCTGTAGTTCCGTGACGAGGCCTGCCTCCGCCTCGCGCAGCGCCCGGCGCACCCGCATGGAAAACTGAAGCGCGTAGGCCTCGAACGCCTCGTCCGCGGCGGCCTTCACCGTTTCATCGTCTTGCTTACTGCCCGTGGGCTCGACCACGGTGCGCAGCCGCGTTTCGTGCGCGTATTCCTTGTCGAGCGCGGCGCTATAGCCCTCCGGCAGCTTCACACCCGGGTCGGCGAGGACCTCTGCAGCGATGTCCCGCAGCACGAGTTCTTGATCAACGATCATCAGCGTCTTCTCGCTCGCCTGCGCGACGATCTCGCCGGGCGGCGGGGCCTCGGGATTAACGGCGTCGTCTCCGCCGCTCTCCACGGGTGGATCCCCTCCGCCACAGCCGGAGATCAACAGCCCGGCGAGGATGCAGGCAACAACGTGCGGCAGGTGCTTGTTCATGCTCGTTTCCCCGATCGGTTCAGCCTACTTTACCGCGCGGGGGCCGGCGATGGCCGTTGATCTGTAGCCTTGACGCGCGCGCGCGTCGCGCTACAATCGCCCCATGACCACCCCCGGAACTACGACCGCACCCGGGTCCGCGCCCGCCGCAGCCGAAAACCAGGCCCCCCGCAACACGATCGCCCGCGGCGATTGCATCAAGCAGATGCGCGCCTGGCAGGCGGGGAGCGTGGACCTGGTCTTCGCTGACCCGCCCTACAACATCGGCTTCAAGTACGACCAGTACCAAGACACGCTGGACTGCGACAAGTACGTTGCCTGGACCGAGGACTGGATCAGCGCCGCCGCCGACCTCCTGAAACCGTCCGGGTCGATGTACATCCTCATCGGCGACGAGTACGCCGCGGAGACGCGCCTGCACCTCAAGCGGCTGCAACGCGAAGGCAAACTGCTCTTCCGCAACTGGATCGTCTGGCACTACACGTTCGGCCAGCGGTGCAAGATCAAGTTCAACCGCTCGCACGCGCACCTTTTTTATTGCGTCGGCAGCGCCGCGGTGAACAAGCGGACGGGCAAGCCGCTGAGCAACCTGACCAAGAACCCGCCTTTCACGTTTAATTACGACGCCGTCGCCGTGCCATCCGCGCGGATGACGACGTACAAGGATGCGCGGCAGAACCCCAAGGGCAAGCTGCCGGACGATACGTGGTACCAGCGCTTCCCAACGAGCCGGGACTGGTACCAGCGCCCGCAGGACGCGATCGATGAATCGGCGAAGTTGATCGATCCGGATCATGATCCCGATGCGGGCCCGCTCGCTGAAGCGAGCTCCGCCGGTGGTTATTTTGATGCCGGCTGCGACACCTGGTACCTCTCGCGGCTCTGCGGCACGTTCAAAGAGCGCGAGCAGTGGCACCCGTGCCAGCTGCCCGAGGCCCTGCTCGAGCGCATCATCCTGACCAGCTCCAAGCCCGGCGACCTGGTCTTCGACCCCTTCGCCGGCAGCGGCACGACCCTCGCGGTCGCGAACAGCCTCGGCCGCGACTGGCTCGGCTGCGAGCTGAGCGCCGACTACCGCAAGCGGGCGCTCAAGCGGATCAAGGCGGCGAAGGGCTGATCCTTATCTTTCTCTCTCTGAAGCAAGCCCCGCCCGCGCTGAGCGCGGGTGGGGCATAAAATCTTCTTATTCAGGAATACGTTCAACCGGTATACGGTTCTCCCCTCCGTCCCCGGCGTGTGCCGGGACAAGTCAACACCTTCCACAGGAGTCTTGTTATGCCGCGTATCCAGCCCCTTACCGACGACCAGGCCACCGGGCAGGCCGCTGATCTGTTTGCAGCGATCACCCAGAAGGTCGGCAAGGTCCCCAACCTCTACCGGACCCTCGGCCAGGCGCCCTCGGTGCTCGCCGGGCTCCTGCAGCTCGGCGAAGCGCTCGACGGCGGCTCGCTCTCGGCGCCGGTCAAAGAACAGATCGCCCTGCGCGTCGCCAACCGCAACGGCTGCGAATACTGCGAGTCGGCGCACACCGCGATCGGGCAGATGGTCGGCCTCAGCGAGGACCAGGTCATCGCCGCCCGGCAGGGCACCGCCGCCGACGCGAAGACCCAGGCGATTCTCTATCTTGTCGACGCGATTCTCGAGCGCGAAGGCTTTATCACCGACGATCAGCTTGCCGCCGCTCGCGACGCGGGGATCAGCGACGCCGAGGTGCTCGAGGTCGTCGGCCAGGTGATCAAGAACTTCTTCACCAACTTCGTGAACCATATCGCGCAGACCGAGGTGGACTTCCCGGCGATCCCGCAGCTGCAGGAGGCGTGAGCGTCAGTATCCATTCCGTCTATTGAAAGAAGCCCACGCTGTAACAGCGTGGGCTCCTTTTTCCGTGTCGTAAGTACCTGCTAAGCAGCCCCGGCTGATATGTGGCTCAGGGGTTCATCAGCGGGTGGTTGCCGCTCGCCGCCATCATGGCCCCGATGATGCCGTTGATGATGGTCAACAGCATCCCGATCGAGCAGAGGACGATACCCCAGATCGCGAGCGTGCGCTTGGGGCCCTTGAGGTCGATGATGCCGAGGATGAGCCCGACGAGGTTGATCGGGAAGCCGCAGAGCGGGATGCACCAGCCGATCATGCCGATGATCCCCAGCACAAGTGAGGCGATGGCCTTGCCGCCGCCCTGCTCCGGCGGGGGGTTGTACGCCGGGGGCTGCTGCGAGTAGTCGGTTTGCGGGGGTCGTTGAATTGGCTCATGTCAGGGCGCCTTGTGGAAGGTGTACCACGCGTCGGTCGCCCACATCGTATCGCCATCTGCCGATCGTGGATCGGTTCGGAAGTAGTAGATGTGGTCGGCCTTGCGGTCGGGCACGGTCAGCTCGACGGACATCCCGTCTGCGCCCGCGACGGCCTGGGTTGGCTTGACCCGGTGCTCGCCCACCTTCGGCCCGCCGTAGTTGTGGGTGTGTTTGTAGGTCCAGGCCTTGATCGCCCAGGCGTCGAGGTCTTCGAGCTGCGTCTTCTCGACTTGGCGGGTGAAGGTGACGCGGAACCCGTCCTTCGTCGCCTCGATCTTCTCGTACTCGAACGCGGTCTCGCCCGTCGGTCGCATGCGCTGCAGGCCGAATTTTTTGCCTTTCCAGTTCCAATTCCCGCCCGAGCCCATGCCGCCGACATAGAGGCAGCCGTCCGGGCCCCACGCCAACCGGTTGAGCCCGGCCTCGAAGCCCTGGCTGTGCCGGAACGCGGCGCCCTGCCAGCGGCCGTTGACCTTCTCGACAAAGATCCGCCGGAGCCCGCCCATGCGGACCTCGGCCATGAGCATTTGACCGGCGAAGGGCTGGCCCTCCGGGATCGTGATGATCTCGCCTGGCGAGTTGGCGCACTCGTTCTGCGGCAGCCACACGGCCGGCGAGGTGATCGGCTGATCAGAAAACGCGGCGGGCACCCCGCCGTCGGGGTAGAAGTCGCTGGTCGCCTCGGTGTTGTTGTAGTGGCCGTAGAACCGGCCTTGCTCGGCGGCGTAGATGCCGCTGGCCGGCTTCCACGCGCCCTGGTTGTCGGGGATGAAGACCGTGCCGTCCGGCCCGATGCCGACGCCGTTGGGCGTGCGCAGCCCGCCAACGACGGTGGTGTATTCGCCCGTCTTGGCGTCGATCTTCAAGAGGCAGCCGCGGTCCGCGGGGTTCGGGCCGTTGAGCGCGTGGACCGGGCCCTTGATGTTCTCTTGCTTGATCATCTTCGAGAACGTGATGTTGGTCGAGAGCGTGAGGTAGAAGTGCCCGTCGTGGTAGGGCAGGCCGAAGGTGAAGTGGTGGTAGTTGTCGCTGACCCAGCCGGAGCTGAAGGTCTCGCGCTTGTCGGGGTAGCCGTCGCCATCCGTGTCGGTCCACTTCGAGACCTCGTTGCGGTCGCAGAGGTAGAGCACGCCGTCCACCACGTTCATGCCCAGCGGGTCGTGCAGGTCCTCGGAGATCTTCCTGACCGCGATCTTCGCGGGGTCTCTCTCGGTAGGGTTGTCGATGATGTAGAGCGTGCCGTTGTACGCGTCGCGGAACACCCCGTTGTTCGCCGGCGGGAAGGAGGTCACCGCGAGCTTGCCATCCGGCAGGAACGCCAGCGCGCCGACCTGCGGCCTGAAGTCGTCCGGCCGGGCCTGCTCGACGGTGTACGCCGGGTGCGGCGCCTGCAGCGGCTTGCCGTCGCCGGGACGCTCGGCCCGCGCGTGCGCAACGCCGAGTACGGCCAGCAAAGCGGTAGCGAGAGCGATCAGGCGCATAAGCGGTGCTCCGGTTGAGATATTTTGATTGTGTCCCGTATCAAGGTACACCCGGAGGACGAGGCGTGTGCAGGATCCTTACAGGCCCTGATTGCCGTAAAAGGGTATTTCCGCCGGATAGCGACAGGTTCTGCGGGCCGGGATGGGGTCTTGGCAACCGGGCCGGCCACCCTATACTTGGGATTGATCCTGATTCCTTTTCCTCTTCGACACCGAGGCCGCCACGGATGGCTGACACCGCCCCCGGAACTCCCCAAGCCCTGCAGGGCAGGTTCGTCCACCTGCACCTGCACAGCATGTACTCGCTGCTGGACGGCGGCAACCGGCTGGACCGGCTGGTCAAGCACGTCAAAGCGCTGGGCATGGACGCCGTCGCGGTGACCGACCACGGCAACCTGCACGGGGCCGTCGAGTTCTACAACCTCGCCAAAAAAGAAGGCGTCAAGCCCATCCTCGGCATCGAGGCCTACGTCGCGCCCGACATCGGCGGCAAGCAATCCGACCGGACCAACCGCGAGTTCACCGGTGTCAGCGACGGCGGGTTCCACTTGGTCCTGCTCGCCGAGAACAACACCGGCTGGCAGAACCTGCTCAAGCTCTCCTCCGACGCGTTCGTCAACGGTTTCTACTTCAAGCCGCGGATGGACAAAACCACCCTCGCGCAGTGGAACGACGGGCTCATCGCGATCAACGGCCACCTCGGCTCGTCCGTCGCCTACCACCTGGTCAAGTACCACCAGTCCAACGACCCGACGCACTACCAGAGCGCCAAGGCCGAGGCGAAGTGGCACAAGGAGCTGTTCGGGGTCAACGAGAACGGCGAGCCGCGCTTCTACCTCGAGATGCAGCGGCACGAAGAGAAGCTGCAGGACGAGATCAACCCGTACATCAAGCAGCTCGCGGACGAGCTCGACATCCCGCTGGTCTGCGACAACGATGCGCACTTCATGACCGCGGACGACTGGGACGCGCACGACACGCTGTGCTGCATCTCGATGGGCAAGATCAAGGCGGACGAGAACCGCCTGCACTACCCGCGCGACCTGTACGTGAAATCGCCTGAGGAGATGCTGGACGCGTTCGCGGACACGCCCGAGGCGGTCGAGAACACCGTGCGGATCGCCGAGCGTTGCAATGTTGACATCGACTTTGATGCGAACCACGCGCCGGTCGTCCGCCCGGTCTATACCGAGCGCCTGCAGGAGCTGGTTGATGTCAGGCAGCAGCGCGAGCCGCACGAGCTGGTGCTCGCCTTCGAGAGCGATCACGCGCTGGGATCTAATGCCTGGCTCAAGGATTTCTGCGCGCAGGTCATCGTTGAGCCGGTCAAGGAAGGCGAAGAAGAATTAGCGGTCGATCGCACGCAGCTCGAACAGGATTGCGACCACGCGCTCCGCCTTCTCTGCGAGGCCGGCCTGGTCTGGCGCTACGGCAGGGACGGCATCACCGAGGACATCCGTGCGCGGCTTGAGCGCGAGCTGGGCATCCTGTCGGACAAGCGGATTTCTGCTTACTTCATTATCTGCTGGGACTTCGTGAACTACGGCCGGCAGAACGGCATCCCCTGCAACGCGCGCGGCTCGGGCGTCGGCACGATGACCGGTTTTGTGATGGGCCTGAGCAATGCCTGCCCGGTCGAGTACGGCCTGCTGTTCGAGCGCTTCACCGACCCGGACCGCAGCGAGTACCCCGACATCGATATCGACATGTGCCAGGACGGCCGGGGCGACATCCTCAGGTGGGTCCGCGAGAAGTACGGCTACGTCGCACAGATCATCACGTTCGGGACGCTGAAGGCGCGCGCCGCGATCCGCGATGTCGGCCGCGTCATGGACCTGCCGCTGCCGGAGGTGGACAAGGTCTGCAAGCTGGTGGGCGACGGGCTGAAGACGACGCTCGACTCGGCGATGGACCAGGAGCCGGACCTGCAGAAGGTTTACAACGAGTCGCCGCAGATCAAGAGCGTGTACGACACGGCGCGGCGGCTGGAAGGCATGGCGCGGCACGCCGGCGTCCACGCCGCGGGCGTGATCGTCGCGACCCAGCCGCTGGACAACATCTGTCCGCTCTACAAGCCGCCGGGCCAGGACGACCAGATCGTCACGCAGTGGGACGGGCCGACCTGCGAGAACGTGGGCCTGCTCAAGATGGACTTCCTGGGCCTGCGCACGCTGTCGATCATCGAACGCGGGAAGGCCCTGGTTGCGCAGGACTTCGCGACCTCCGCGATCAAACAAGCCGTGAAGCCCGCCCCCGGAAGTGAGCAGCAAGAAGGCGCGGACCAGGACGACCCGGCGTACGACCCGCTGGACCTCGAGCGCCTGAAGTACGACGACCCGCGCGTGCTCGCGCTCTTCGAACGCGGCGAGACCGCTGGCGTATTCCAGTTCGAGTCCGGCGGGATGCGCAACCTGCTCATGGCGATGAAGCCCGACCGCCTCGAAGACCTCATCGCCGCCAACGCGCTCTACCGACCCGGCCCGATGGAGCTCATCCCGAATTACAACAACCGTAAGCACGGCCGTGAAAAGGTTCCGGGGGTGCACGAGATCGTGGACCGCCTGACCGCCGATACCTACGGCATCATGGTCTACCAGGAGCAGGTGATGCAGGTCATCAACCAGCTCGGCGGCATCCCGCTCCGCACCGCGTACACCGTTATCAAGGCGATCAGCAAGAAAAAAGAAAAGGCCATCAACGCCGCCCGCAAGGACTTCATCAAGGGCGCCAAGGATATCAACGGCGTCGCGGAAAAGCTCTCCAACGAGCTCTTCGACCTGATCCTCAAGTTCGCGGGCTATGGCTTCAACAAGTCCCACTCGACCGGCTACGCGATCGTCGCCTACCAGACCGCTTATCTCAAGACGCACTTCCCGCTGCACTACATGGCCGCGGTGCTGACCTACGAGGCGGGCAACACCGACAAGGTCATCGAGTACATCGACGAGTGCAAGAAGCTGCTGACACCCAGCGGGAAACGCGGCGTTGAGGTCAAGCCGCCGGATATCAACCTGTCGGATGTCGGCTTCGCCGTCGTCTACATGCCCGGCGAAGAGAAGACGCCGAGCACCGGGCACATCCGCTTCGGCCTGCACGCGGTCAAGGGCGTGGGCGAGAAGGCCATCCAGTCCATCGTCGATGAGCGCAAGAAGAACGGCCCGTTCATCGGCCTGTTCGACTTCTGCGAGCGGGTGGACCTGAAGACGATCAACCGCGCGACGATCGAGGCGCTGGTCAAGTGCGGCGCGTTCGATTCGTTGCACGGCATCGACCGCCGCGCTGCGATGGTAGAAGTGCTGGACAGCGCGGTGAAGGCCGGCCAGCGCGCCGCCGCCGACCGCGCCTCGGGCCAACTCAACATGTTCGGCATGCCCGTTGTGGACGACAGCGATTCATCGCTCGGCACCGATGAAAAGCAGCAAGTCCCGCTCCCCAGCACCCAGCCCTGGACCAGCGCGGAGCTGCTCAGCTATGAGAAAGAAGTGATGGGCTTCTACGTCTCCAGCCACCCGCTTGACGAGCACCTGGGCACGATCGACCGCTTCGGCACGGTCACCGTCGCGGATATCGCGCACCTGCCCGCCGAGCAGAAGGTCGTGCTGGGCGGGATGCTCACGCGCGTCCGCCCGACGATCGTCAAGAACGGCCGATCCGCCGGCCAGAAGATGGCGATGATCACCCTCGAAGACCAGCGCGGCAAGATCGACGGCGTGCTGTTCTCCGACAGCTACGCCATGAACTACATGCACATGGAGCTCGACGAGGTCGTCTTCCTCTGCGGCAAGGTGGACCGAAGGCGCGAGGAGCCGAGCATCGTCGTGGACAAGGTCGTGCCGGTCGCCCAGGCGAACAAGACGCTGGCCGAGGCGATCAAGATCGTCATCAAGGAGCCGCCCGGCGCGTCGCGCAACGGCGAGTCCAAGGACCAGATGAACAAGCTCAAAGAGCTCTTGCGTCAGGCCGGCCTGCGCAACGGCGGGTCCGCCGGCGTGCGTTTCGAGCTGCACCAGGACAACACCGTCGTGGACCTGCGCCTGCCCGATGTCCGCGTCAGTGCGGATGACAACCTGCTGCACTCGATCCGCACGGTGCTGGGCACGATCGACGGCCGGGAGTCCCGCTGCGAACTCGTCGGCGCCCCGAAGGTCAACAAACGTAAGGCCGTTGAACAGCACGGCGAGGTCCGCAGCGAGGGTGACTTGTCCTTTGCGATGCACGACGACGGCGGGATGAGTATCGATCGATACTGATCGTGTTGCGGGAGACGCGCAGCGTCCCGTGTGAATCGCGACAGGTCATCCGAACGGGACGCTGCGCGTCTCCCGCGACACACCTTATTGATTGCCCACAATCGCCTGCGCCGGCACGATGCTGCCGGTGTTGATCGACACCTCCCGCCAGTGGCCCATGCGGTAGCGGTCGTGCGCAAGCAGGGCGACCAAGGCCTCGACCTTGCGGTCGGTGTCCGGCTCGATCGCGCGCTCCTGGCCCGGGGGCAGGCCCCAGACGATGCGGCAGTCGATCGGCTTGGCGTTCGCGGTCGGGCGGACCTGCGTGTTGATGACCAGACGGATCCGGCCGAGGTCGTCGGTGATGTTGACCGAGATCGAATCGATGAAGCCCATCGCCGGCGTCTCGCGCAGGGCCCCGATCAGCGCGAGCGCCGCGTCGACCTCCGGGCCCTGCCAGCGGTACTCGCCGAGGTTGTCCTTCGGGCGGTACTTCGAGTTGACGCCGAGGATGCGCGGCAGCTGCAGGTGCGCGAGCTCGTCGAGCGAGCGCGGACCGTACATCGCAAACCCCATGTCGTCGATGACGTGGTAGCCGTCGGGCGACAACGCGCCGGTGCGCTCGTTGCGCATCTGAACGACCGCGGCGGGGTAGCGGAAGCTCAGGTCGATGTCGATCGTCCCGTCCGGCTGCCGGCGGACCTGGCGCAGCTCGCGCACGACATCCCGCCGATCACGCAGGACCTTCGCCGCTTCGCGCAGGCCCTCGCGGTCCAGGGGGCTGGGGCCGATCGCCTCGGCGAGCCGGGCGCGCAGCAGGTTGATGTCGGCGGGGGACATGAGCCTGGGGTCTTCGGAGAAGCGGATATCGTCCGCGGTGACCGGCCGGGCGTGGTTCGTGCTGACGTAGGCCTCGAGGCGCTGGCTGCCGAAGTGCCACATCAGCGCGACCGCCAGCACCGCCCCCGCGACGCCGGCGAACTTCATGCCGAGCAGCGTCCGCTGCGGGTCCCACCTCGGGTCCGCGGATTTGCCGCGCTTGGACTTCTTCTCGCCCCTGGACGACTTATTCGACAAAAACCAGCTCATGCAATCTCCGGTGTGTACGCCGATCATCGGTATCGGCGTGACACGGGCTAGGCCGACAACGAACAGCGTTCGATGGGAGGGCGAGGCTCCCGCCGGGCCGCGCATTG
>JANQKT010000021.1 GCA_028280965.1 Phycisphaeraceae bacterium | reverse complement strand
CCGACGGTGGGGGCAACGTCCTGCCGCTGATCTCGGTACTCCAGCAGGGCACGGAAGGCCAGGAACTGCTGATCTACAACGAGCAGGAGCCCGCGACGCCGATCGCCACGATTACCGATCTGGGAAGCGATTGGGTCGATTTGGAGCTCACGCTGTTGCCCAATGAGCGGGTCGTGCATTTTGTGATCAACGGCGAGGACCGCGGCACCGCCCAGCTCGACTGGGAGGCCGACCAGGGCGCCCGCGGGTTCTGGATCGACGGCTCGGGCACCGGGGCGAAGTTCAACATGGTGCGCGTGACGTTCGGCGGCAGCTACACCGCCAACGCCGATGCGCCGACACAGACGCTGGGCGGAGACGCACCCACGCAGCCGTTGGACAACGGGCTCAACAGTCTCAACAATTTCTTAAACAACCTGTTTGGTCTTTAAGCAACCAGGTCAACGCGATGAACAACAACAGGCCGATACCGAAAGCAGCACACCGCGGGGTCACGCTCGTCGAGACCGTGCTGTCGGTCATGATCCTCGGCGGGGCGTTGATCGCGTTGCTCAACGCCGTCGGCGCGTCGCGCGTGGCCCAGGCCGTCGCCGGCCAACGCCAGACCGGCCTGGTCCTTGCGGAGGACCTGATGGCGGAGGTCCTCGCGATGGATCAGTACAAGGAAGGCGGCACGCTCGGCCCGGATAGCGGCGAGAACACGGGCAACCGCAGCCAGTTCGATGACATCGATGACTATCACGGCTGGTCCTCGACTCCGCCGACGGACAAGGACGGCACGGCGATCGCCGGGGCCGACGGGTATACCCGCGAGGTCACGGTCGAGTGGCGTGATCCGCTGACCCCTTCGACGCCGTGGGTGATCGAGTCGGGCACGAAGATCATCACCGTGACGGTCAAGCGCGGCGACCGGGTGGTCGCCGAGCTGAACGCGTTTCGGACGGACAACTGGGTCGCGCCGCAGGAGAACTACTGATGCGTTGCCGGGTAAGACAACGCGGCACGATCTACGTGTTCGTGCTGGGCATCACGACGCTCTTGGTCGCGATGGGCCTGGCCGGATCGATGCTGGCGCGCATCAGCGTCGAGCGCAGCAACCTCGAGCAGGAACAGGCCAAGGCCCGCCTGCTCGCGGTGTCCTACCTCGATTACTGCCACAGCCGGATCGACGGCTATACCCTCTGGCGCGGCACGGTCTCACAGAATGTGTGGGACACGCCCGAAGCCTTCGCCGACGGCAGCGCCGAGCGGATGTACATCGACGAGATCGACGGCGACATCGCCAACGACAATGATCAGCCGTTCCGCCTCTACGTCCGCGTCACCGTCGGCAACGCCGTGCGGGCGTACAGCCAGGAGTTCATCCCCGGCGAATCCAACAAGCTGATCCGCGACCCCAAGTCCCTGCGGCAGGAGTCGGCGGAGTAAGCTCGACACGAGTTGCTTAAGCCGACAAGCCGGCAAACCGCGCCCGCGCCTGGGCGTAGCGGTCCCGCGTACCCGCGTCCGCGCTCGGCTCGTAGCGCCGGGTCTCTGATGACGCCGCGACGACCCGCCGCGCCTCGGCCAGGCCCGCCAACTCGCCGCAGGCGATGGCCTGAACCGCGGCGCTGCCCAGGGCGGTTGCCTCGGTCGGCCCGGCAACGACGGGCAGGCCGGTCGCGTCCGCGGCGATCTGGTTCAGCAGTGTGTTCGCCGAGCCGCCACCGACGATATGTAGCGTCTTGAGTGTCCGGCCGGTCAACCCGCCCGCGGTGCGCAGGATCTGGTCGTAACGCAGTGCGAGCGAGTCGAGAATGACACGGATCAGCGTGGCTTCATCGTTTGGCTCGGGCTCGCCGGTTTCCGTGCAGGCCTTGCGGATACGCGCCGGCATGTCGCCGGGCGTGGCGAAACGCGGGTCGTCCGGGTCGATCAGGCTGACCAGCGCGGGCGCGTCCGCCGCCATCGATGCGAGCTGGGCGAAGCTGTAGTCCTTGCCCTGCTCTTTCCAGACCCGGCGGCACTCCTGGATCAGCCAGAGCCCGGCGCAGTTTTTCAGGAAGCGTGTCGTCCCGCCTACACCCGCTTCGTTGGTGAAGTTCGCCGCGAGCGCCTCGGGCGTGCGGACCGGTGCGTCGAGCTCGAGCCCGACCAGCGACCAGGTCCCGCTGGAGATGTACGCGCTGCTGGCCGGGTCGGTCATCGGCACCGCGACGACCGCCGACGCGGTGTCGTGCGAGCCGGTTGCGCTGACACGCGTCGAGGTAGGAAGGCGCGTCGCCTCGGAAACGACCTTGTTCAGCGTGCCCAGCGCCTCGCGCGCGCCTGGCTGGATGATGGGTTCGAAAAGATCGCCCGGCACGCCGATCTCGCCGAGCAGGTCCGTCGCCCATTGATTGGTTGTCGCGTCGTAGCACTGGCTGGTCGAGGCGATGGTGTGCTCGTTCGTCTTCTCGCCGGTCAGCCAGTAGCCCAGCAGGTCGGGCGTCATCAATAGCGAGGCGGCGCGCTCGAGCGGGCGGTCGGGGTCGCGCGCATCGCAGGCGAGCTGGTACAGCGTGTTGATCGCCATGAACTGCACGCCGCTGCGCTCGTAGATCCGCTGGTCGGTGAGCTGCTCGCGTACCTCTTGATAGACCGCGTTGACCCGCGGGTCTCGGTAGGCGGTGGGCGGATGGACCAGCCGGCCGGACCGGCCGATCAGCGCGTAGTCCACGCCCCAGGTGTCAAACGCGATGGACACCGGCTCGATCCCACGGTCCGCCGCGACACGCAGCCCGGCGACGATCTCGTCCCACAGCCGCAGCGTGTCCCAGTGGTAGCGTCCTTCGCTGCTGCCGTCATGGACATGCACGACCCGGTTCTCGAAGCGGTGGACTTCTTCAAGCGTGATCGCCTGGCCATCGAATGACGCGTCCATCACGCGGCCCGAAGACGCGCCAAGGTCGACGGCGAGGTAGTGCTTCTTTGTACTCATCGATACCTTCCGCGATTGAGTGGGGCAGACATTCTTGTCAGCCGTCGGCCGTAGGCCGGGATACCGTTGCGATGATCCCGGCCTTGCCGGGCGGCAGACCAGAATGGCTGCCCTACTTGCTGGTACAGGATATAAAGTTGTGACGATCTGACAGGAGCCCGCCGCATGCCCGAGCCGCAGTACACCCTCGCCCTGGACCAGGGCACGACCAGCTCCCGCGCGATCCTGTTCGATGTGTTCGCCACGCCGATCGCCTCTGCCCAGCAGCCGGTCGAGCAGGTCTACCCGCGGCCGGGCCGGGTCGAGCACGACCCGCGGAACATCTGGCAGACCCAGCGCGATACCGCGCTCCAAGTGCTCGCCGACGCGGGAGCAACCGCCGAACAGATCGCCGCCATCGGGATCACCAACCAGCGTGAGACCGCCGTCGCATGGGACCGGGCGACGGGCAAGCCGATCTGCAACGCGATTGTCTGGCAGGACCGACGCACCGCGGAACAAATCGGTCGGCTGGACGCCGAGGGCTACACCGAACTCGTGCGCAAGAAGACCGGCCTGGTGCCGGACGCCTACTTCAGTGCGACCAAGTTCGCTTGGATTATGGAGCATGTCGATGATGCGCCACGGCTTGCCGCGTCGAACCAGTTGTGCCTGGGCACCGTCGATAGCTGGCTGATCTACAACCTCACCAACGGACAGATGTTTGTCACCGACGCGACCAACGCCTCGCGCACGATGCTCTACGATATCGAGCGCGGCGGGTGGGACGACGAGCTGCTCGAACTCTTCGGCATCCCGCGCGCTGCGCTGCCCGAGGTAGTCGATAGCGCCGGTATTGTTGGCGAGGTCTCCGCGGATGCGATCAACGAACTTGCCGGCCTACCCGTCGCGGGGATCGCCGGCGACCAGCAGGCCGCGCTCTTCGGCCAGATGTGCATCCGCCCGGGCATGGCCAAGAACACCTACGGCACCGGCTGCTTCATGCTCATGAACACCGGCGACGACCGTATCGATTCCCAATCCAACCTGCTCACGACTGTCTCGCTGCAGATAGGCGGCGAACGCCAGTACGCCCTGGAAGGCGGCGTCTTCATCGGCGGGGCCGTCGTCCAGTGGCTCCGCGACGGGCTAGGTGTGATCGAGGCAAGCAGCGAGATCGAATCCTTAGCCGCATCGGTATCCGACGCCGGGGGTGTACATTTCGTCCCCGCCTTCGCCGGCCTGGGCGCGCCGTATTGGGACCCGGACGCGCGCGGTTTAATCTGCGGCCTGACCCGCGGGACGACCAGGGCACACCTCGCCCGCGCGGCGCTCGAATCGATCGCCTTCCAGTCCGTCGACTTGCTCGACGCGATGCGCCAAGACGCCGACCAGCTCGCCTTCATCGACGAACTGCGCGTCGACGGCGGGGCGGCGGCCAACAACACCCTCATGCAGATGCAGGCCGATATCATGCAGATGCCCGTCACCCGCCCGACAGTAACCGAGACGACCGCGCTCGGCGCCGCCTACCTCGCCGGCCTGAGCACCGGCTTCTGGCGTGACACCGACAGCCTCGAAGCCAACTGGCAGGCCGACCACACCTTCGAGCCGGCAATAAGTCAAGACCAGGCCGACGCCGCGCTCGCGGATTGGCGCAAAGCCATCCAGCGGGCACGGCTTTGATTGTGACAACAAGCAGGCCGGGCTTAAACCCGGCGGAAGCGGTAGCAGGATTCGGTGTGCCGGGCTGAAGCCTGGTCTACTCATTAAAGCACCGGGAACTCGACAATCAGTTGATCTTCATAGACAAGCAAGATGTTGTGTGAAGGATCGCCCATTCCATCCGGTCCATAATCGATCTTGAAATGGAGAACCCAATGCTGTGTATACCTCGCCCATGGCGGGCCTTTGGATTCATCAGTCCTCGGTGTAGAGCTGCGACTTGAGAGCTTCTCGCGGCGGGCTTCTAACTCTGACTCCGAAACAAACCGCGCATGATCACACTCTTGCTGCCTACCTTGCTTAGAAAGGTAAGCGGTGGCGAGTTGGATGGCTTGCTGCTCAGTCAATCTGGAATCGGCTTTCTATTTTGACTCAAGTTTACAATCTGACTACCCTACCCGGCTCGAAACACCCCTGAAAACACACAAAACCCGCAAGGAAACCCCCACACGATGGCCATCAAGACCCTCTACGAAAAAGACGGCAGCCTCCAACCGCTCAGCGGCAAGACCGTCGCCGTCATCGGCTACGGCAGCCAGGGCCACGCCCACGCCCAGAACCTCCGCGACTCGGGCATCAGCGTCATCGTGGCCAACCGCAGGGAGTCGGCCAACGGCAAGCTCGCGATCGAGCACGGCTTCGACCCGCTGCCCGTCGCCGACGCCGTCAAGCAGGCGGACGTTATCGTCGTCGCGCTGCCCGACGAGGCCCAGCCGACCGTCTACAAGGAGTCCATCGAGGCCAACCTGTCCGACGGCAAGACGCTGATGTTCACCCACGGTTTTAATGTCCACTTCGGCACGATCACACCCCCGGCCGGCGTCAACGTCTGCATGGTCGCGCCCAAGGGCCCGGGCCACACGGTGCGCAGCGAGTTCGAGCGCGGCGGCGGCGTGCCCGCGCTCATGGCGGTCCACCAGGACGCGACCGGCGACGCCGAGCAGATCGCGCTGGCCTACGCCATCGGTGTCGGCGGGGGCAAGGGCGGTATCCTCGTCACCAACTTCAAAGACGAGTGTGAGACCGACCTCTTCGGCGAGCAGGTCGTCCTCTGCGGCGGGCTGTCCGAACTGATCAAGAAGGGCTTCGAGACCCTCGTCGAGGCCGGCTACCCCGAAGAACTCGCCTACTTCGAGACCTGCCATGAGGTCAAACTCATCGTCGACCTCGTCGTCAAGGGCGGGCTCAAGTACATGCGCTACTCGATCTCCAACACCGCCGAGTTCGGCGACTATTACACCGGCCCGAAGATCGTCGACGACGCCACCAAGGCCCGCATGAAGGACGCCCTGACCCACATCCAGGACGGCGGCTTCGCCAAGGCCTTCCGCGATGACTACGACAACGGCTTCAAGTGGTTCAAGCAGCAGCGCGAAGACAACGCCCAGCACGGGGTCGAGAAGGTCGGCAAGGAGCTGCGTGCGATGATGCCATGGCTGAACCCGGTGGAGATGTGAGATAGATTGTGTCTCACATCACGAATTAAAATCCAGGTGCAACAGCCCCCACCGCAAGGTGGGGGTTTTGCATCGTGTATACTCCTTCACCGATCGGCGCCTATCGAAACAACAACCAACAAGGAGAACCAGATGAATCACCTGCCCGCTTGGCTGTTCTTTGTGATGCTGCTCTTCACCGCCGGCACTGCGCTCTATGCCGATGGACACAAGAAGGGAGAGGTCAAGAAGGCCGCGGACAACACCCTCACCGATGCCGAGAAAAAGGACGGCTGGGTGCTGATGTTCAACGGCAAGGACCTGTCCGGGTGGAAGGTCAGCCCCGACAACCCCGACTCGGTCTACGTCGAGGAAGGCAGCCTTGTCACCAACGGCAAGCGCGCCCACCTGTACTACGGCAAGGACGGCGACGCCAGCATCAAGAACTTCGAACTCGTCGCCGACGTGAAGTGCGTCGGCAAGAGCAACTCGGGCATCTTCTTCCATACCAAGTTCCAGGAATCCGGCTGGCCCAACCACGGGTACGAGGCCCAGGTCTGCAACGGCTTTGGCGACCCACGCAAGACCGGGTCGATCTACTCATTCGCCGATATCCGCGACGAGTCGCCGGCGAAGGACGATGTCTGGTTCCACTACCGGCTCAAGGTCGAAGGCAAGAACGTGAAGATCTGGATCGACGGTGAACTCATCCAGGACTGGACCGAGCCCGAGGACTGGCCGCAGAAGACCAAGAAGATCAGCAGCGGCACCATCGCGCTGCAGGCCCACGACCCCGGCAGCAAAGTCCTCTTCAAGAACCTCAAGCTGCGCGAATTGAAATAACGCAAACAAACCGACTGCTACGACACCCTTAGCCCCCGCGTAAGGCGGGGGCTGTCTATTTATGAGCCGCAAGACCGGGCCACAATTGACAATGAGCACTTGTTTATGGAGTCATAGTTACTCTTCACGTGGCTGATGGGGTTCTATGAATCAGCCACTTCACAATCGGTCAATCATGCAGCACAAGGTGCGGAGTCCTATGCCATGAGTAGCGAACCCACAGAAGAAGAAGTTGTGCAGGGCGTGTACGAGCACGCGGCGAATCTGATGATGGAGGGTAAGTCCCGGCGTGAGATCGTCGACGACCTCATGGAGAAGGGGCTGGATGAGCAGAGCGCGTCGGCTGTGGTCACCAACCTGAAACAGATGAGGAAGGAGGCCGGGGTGGGGCAGGGCAGAAAGAACATGCTCTTCGGCGCGCTGTGGTGCATCGGCGGCACCGTGGTCACGGTCGCCACCTACTCGGCCGCAGGGGGCGGCGGGACCTACGTCGTCGCCTGGGTGGGCCATCCCCTTCGGTGCCGTGCAGTTCATCATCGGCCTGGTACAGGCGGCCAAGGGCTGGCAGGGTCATCAAGCGATGGATGATCCGTTTTGTGATTCCGCGTGAACGATCGTGCAATAAAATCTTCCACCAATGAACGTTTATTCCGATTCAATAGGAATGAACCTGTTCGTTTGCGCACATGAATTGATTAAAGAATCGATAAAGGCGTAAGACATTTGTTCTACGCCTGTTGGTTAAATCTTAATTACCCATCGGTACCGAATTGCGACTAGTTTCCATTATTGCAATACAGCTATATCGGTATTCCTTCAAAAATAAGGAAAAAGTCCTGCATTCCCTGTTGCGATGCGGTTATGGTACCGTCCGGTTGATGGGAGGGAGTAAGTCTCTGACGTACCGGGTTTCGGTTTTCAACGAGGAACGAGAATAGAGAATCCAAACCAATTACCGGATTGAAGGAGCCATCCTCGGAGAGAGGCTCTTTGTCCGATTTCGACGAAAAGCAAGCACGCATGGTGCGGCTTGCGAGGTATCCCTTTGTCCTTTTGCTATAGGAACATTGTTATGAGGATTGACAAGTGCCTTATTCCGTGTTGTGTGACTGCTATTGCTGCTGCCACTGCCGTTGAGCCTGTGTCCGCAACCGAAGTTGATTCCTTGTTGTCACCTGTTCCGACGCCGGTCGTAGGAGAGTGGTACAAGACTTCGGTCGTGGGTAATGCCACAGGTGAACTGGTTGACCTCACGGGTCTAGGCGGCAATCTGGAGTCCGCCCAACCGACGCCTGCAAATGGTGTTCTGAAACTGACGACCGCCGATGATGTCAACGACAAAGTCGAGATCGCAACATTCGACGACTACGGCCTCGCTTCTTCGACGCTCAACTCCATCGGGCTCTCCTTCAGCTACTACAAGGAGACCGTGCCTGGAGGCAATGCGTTCGCAGCACCCGCACTGCGGATTGCCATCTTCAACCCGAGCGGTACTGGGTCCGGTATCGACGACAGCTACGGCCAACTTGTATACGAGCCCTATTGGAACCAGCCCGGCGGCGGGGCACCGGCAGCGCCTGCTGATGCGTGGCAAACAGTGTCGATCGATCCCGATACAGGCAATGGTTTCGGTGATGCATCCGGTGGCTGGTGGTGGACGGGCGGTTTTGGGATTGCCAATGCCGCTGGCGGCCCCCCGCTGCGCTCCTTGGCGGAGTGGGAAGACGCGTTTGTGGCGGCGGCTGATCCGGACTTCGCGGATGCACGGGTCGTCGGTTTCTCATTTGGCTTGGGCTCCTACAACTTGGACAACATTGGCTACGTCGATGATTTCGCTATTACGGGTACCGACGCAAACGCTACGTATGACTTCGTCATCCCCGAGCCCACCAGCCTCACATTGCTCGCGATCGGTGGCCTGACCATGCTGCGTCGACGTCGATAATTGACCGTACCCAACCCAACCCTTTGGCCATCACGATTCCCAGAGATTCACCATGACCAAGCAGTTTTTGACCATCGTGGCCGCCGCGGCACTGAGCATCCAGGCTTTTGCCACGCCGACCTATGACACCTTCGGGCCCCTGCCTGAGGCGACGTTCGGCGGCTCTGGGATCCACGACGATGAAGTCGCCGTCGGGATGAATACAACTTTGCCATCGTCGCGAGCGACCTGGACTCAGGGTTCGCCGCCGAGATCGTTGCGATCGATGTCCAGGTGGTCCCCGAGCCGGCAAGTTTAGCACTACTGGGCCTGGGGCGCTGTGATGTTTACGTCTCGCCGCCGCAGCCGTTGGCTCGTTTCGTAGGTTCCAGTGGGTTGGAAGCGTTGGCTTGACTTAACCAAGGGGTAACCGGCCCACTCCGGCATGGAGATTGAAACCGATGAAGATTCAAACGACTAAAACACTGGCCTTGGCTTTGATGTTCTTTGTGTTTGTTACCGCCGCAGTGCCCACTTCGGCGACGTATTCCAACGGGTTTGAAACCGATCTGGATGGCTGGTCTGACTTTGGCGGTACCGTTACGCGTACGGCCTCGGGTGCGGGGGCCTTGGGTGTCACCTCAGCCGACGGTTCGTATCACGCCGAGGTTGCCCTGGGCCCGAACGCGGGCAACGGCGGGTTCACGAACTTTGGCGGCTACGGCTATGTTTGGCCGGGTCAAATCCTGCAAAGCCTAGACGTGTATATCGATCCATCGGCCGGGGCGATTGGTGATGGCTGGTATCTCGACAACGCGGTTAACGACAACCTCAACGACAGCAGCGGGATTGCTTCAGCCTCGTCCGATTGGCGCGAGGCCGGGGGTGTCGGGGCGCTCAAGGCCACCGATGGGAACTGGTGGATTACTGCCGATGCGGACGGGGCATCTTATCAAGGCCCCCCTGAGGGTGGTGTCGGTCTTCAGATCACCCAGGCGGGCTGGTACACGATCGTCAGCGACTGGGTGGCAAACCCCGATGGCCTGACCGTGGACCGCAATACCTATATCTACGATGACCAAGGCAATGAACTTTATAGCAGCATCAATGCACAGCAGGTCCCATTGACCGGGGCATACCCCATCGGTGGCACACGCTACGGGTGGCTCGCCGCGACTGACGGCACAACACTGACTCTCGCGATTGATAACAGCAGTTTGGCCGTCCCCGAGCCGACCAGTGCGGCGCTGTTGGCGCTGACCAGCCTGGGCTTTCTTCGTCGTCGGCGATGACACAGAGCTCTGACACCAACCACCAACTATACCGAGACAAGGAAACTGCAGATGAAAACTGTAACTTGCCTTACAACCGCATGCCTTATTGGCGCCTCCGCACTCTCCGTGCAAGCGGCGGGTTTTACCGACACATTCGATTCGATCCACCCGGATTGGGCGACCGATCGTTACGACCCTGCTGGCTTTAACAGCGTCTTCTTTGATGGTGACAACCGCTTGCAGATCACCATCGATGACGCGGACTCGTCCGCCAATCGGCCTCCGAGTTTCAGCGGCACGTTCTACAACACCCAAGGCAAAAAGCGAGATGTCGCTGTCGGTACAACCTGGACCGTTAGCGGCGACGTCTACATCTCGTCCGATATGGTGTCGGGCAACAACATCCGCCGCACCGATCTGTGGACGCGGGACAGTAACGAGGAGTCTTCTGCGCACTATCCGATTTTCGGCGTGGTTCGTAACGACGACAGCGATCCGTTCAATCCGAACGCCGCGTCATTGACCTCGCGTTGGCGTATCTGGGACGGCCAGGTGGGATGGGTCGAGCTGGCCGCTCCGGTGACCGAGGGCTGGCACAATCTGGAGATCATCGCCGACGGGACAACCTTTGTTTACAAGCTCAACGGCTCGATGGTTCACACCGACCTTACGGCTTCATCCGCGGGTTTCGAGGACCTCTCGACGGTCTATGTGCAGGCATACAACTTCGGCGATAGTGACTACTCGGTGTACTGGGACAACATTTCGGCCGTACCCGAGCCGACGAGTCTGGCGCTGCTGGGCCTGACTGGCCTGGCCGTGGTACGGCGACGGCGTGCGATGTAACTGACCCTATTGCCCCGATCAATACATTGATGGAGTCTGACGATGAAGACCATGAACCTACGGATCAGTGCGGCGGCATTGCTGCTCGTCGCAGGGAACGCTTCTCAGGCGGAAGACTTCGAGTCTTTCACCCCAGGAATCAGCGTCAACGGCCAGGGGGGCTGGACCGTCGAGGACGAGTTCGGCAATAGTGGCGAATTGTTCGACGAATCGGTTGTTGACGACGCCGGCAACAAGGTATGGCGCTTGTCGAATGCGTTCACATCAGGCGGGTTCAGCAACCAGTCCTACTCGCAGACGACTACGCCGGCCGGCGAAACGGACAGCGCGTTGTGGAACGACCGAGGCGGCGACCACACCTCGCCCCTCTCCCCGCCGAACCCGGGCACGCCGGTCGGATCCAATTTGTTCCACGGCAGTTTCCGGTTTAAATCGGCGACGGGCTCGGCGCAGTCTGGGCTGCAGATTGATGTATCCCCCTCCGCGAAGCAGTCCACGTTCCGCAACAGCTTTGTCCGGATCGCTGATGACGGGGCCAGCGGTATCGACGTCTTCTTCTATGAGACCGGCGTTGAATCTGACCCTTTCGGGACGACCGCGAACTTCCCCGAGATCGCAAGCGATCTTTCTTACGGCAGCTGGCACACCATCGACATCTTCATCGAGTTCGTCGATGGGCTGAACGGCGATACCACTGGGAACGATATTGTCAGCGTGCTCGTCAACGGCAGCCTAGTTGCGACCGGCACGAGTTGGGAATCCTTCTACACCGGTTCCAACCCGGCCAACCTGGATCCCATGGACCAACCCCAGCGGCAAGCGGTCGATTCGCTGATCTTCGCTGCGAGGGGGACGGCTGAGCTGGGGAACGGTGGCAACGGGTTCTACTTCGATGATGTCGTCATCGATAATGCGGCGGTCCCCGAACCAACCAGCCTCACGCTGCTCGGTTTGGCCGGGCTTGGGCTGATGGCTCGCCGCCGACGGGCCTAGTCTTCTAGATCGATCAGGACCTATAGCAAGCCGCGGTCTGGGAGTCATCCCCGGCCGCGGTTTTGTGCGCGATGCAGGTCTCAACCCGCCGCGGCGTGCACCATCTCCGGCACCGCGATGCGCAGGGCGGTGATGATGGCCTCGGCCGAGGCGTCACGCCAGTTGCGGTCCGGGTCGGCGGTCTTGTTGCGCAGGCGGTCGAAGGTCTCGATGATCGAGTGCATGCGTGCGGGGCTGGGCGGGTTGGTCTTCCAGACGCGGATCGAGTCGTGCGGGGTCGTGAGCATGTCCTCACCGGTGTAGGCGAGCTCTTCAAAGAGCTTCTCGCCCGGGCGGGTGCCGGTGATCTGGATCTCGACATCGACGTCCGGCTCGAAGCCCTGCAGGCGGACGAATCGGCGGGCGAGGTCGAGGATGCGGATCGGCTCGCCCATGTCCAGAAGGAAGACTTCGCCGCCGCGTGATGACAGGCTGGAAGCCTGCCCCGCCTGTGCGGTTGTGGCGCCCAGGGTTCCGCTGAACATCCCTGCTTGCAGGACGAGCCCGGCGGCTTCCGGGATCGTCATGAAGTAGCGGGTCATGTCCGGGTCGGTGACGGTGATGGGCCCGCCGTGCTCGAGCTGTTTGGTCCAGATGGTCAGGACGCTGGAAGCCGAGCCGAGCACGTTGCCGAAGCGGACCATGCAGCAGCTGGTGCCGCTCGTTGTATTGAGGTACTGGACGTACAGCTCGGCGAGCCGCTTGCTGGCGCCCATGACCGACGAGGGGTTGACGGCCTTGTCGGTCGAGATCATCACGAACCGCTCGGCCCCGACATCGGCCGCGGCGTCGGCGACCGCGCGCGTGCCGTAGAAGTTGTTCTCGATCGCCTGGGCGGGGTGGTCCTCCATCATCGGCACGTGCTTGTGGGCCGCGGCGTGGAGGACGACATCCGGCCGGTAGTGCTGGAGTAGGTCGAACGTCCGTTCGCGCTGGGTGACGTCGTGCAGGACGGCGTCGCGCTCGAGCGTGGCGTGCGTGCGGGCCAGCTCGCGGTCGATCTCGAAGAGCGCGTTCTCGGACCGCTCAACGAGTGTCAGGCGGCCGGGGGCGAAGCGGGCGACGACACGCGCGAGCTCCGAGCCGATCGACCCGCCGGCCCCGGTGATGAGCACGCGGCGCCCGCCGATCCAGTCGGCAAGGGCCCGCCCGTCCAGCGGCCGCGGGCTGCGGTCGATCAGGCGCGTCGGGTCGATGGGCCCGGTGACGAAGGACGGGGCGCTGAGCCCGGCGGCGTTCGCGGCGGAGGTCGGCAGCCCGCCGGTGATCTTGCTGGTGGTCCGCCCGGCGAGCTGGTCGTCGAGGGTCGGCATGAAGCGCCAGGTCACGCCCAGCCGGCCCAGCGTCGCGGCGGCTTTGCCGATCGCCTCGCGCATGGCCAGCGGCAGCGAGACGAGCACGAGCTGAGGGCGGTGGTGCTCGATCAGCTCGGCGAGCAGGTCCATCGGGCCGAGCGTCGGGCAGGGCGGTGCGTCGGCGTCGCCTGCGTGTTCCACTGCAACCGCGGGCAGCACGCAGCCGACCAGCTCCGGCGTCGGCAGGGCAACCGCGAGCGTGTGCGCAAGCTGAGCGGCGCTCAGCGCCGTACCGACAACGATCGTTGTCGGCCGGTCGTTGGGCGTGTCGAGCGCAGTTATCGCGGCTTGTTCGGCGAGTTTTGGCATTGCTGGTTCTATCGGCATCGGCCCATTATCGGCTGCAAACGCCGAGTTTCCGGGCCTTGGATGCGCAGCGATTAAGCAGACGCCGGGCCGGGTCGATGTAACAAGCGTCGCCCGCCGACGACTCATCTTTCAGCCTCACGCCAAGACCAGGAGCGAATCATGACCCCCGCCACAGCCAGTGTTGTACCCAGCCGCGACCAGCGAGAGCACCCCCGCATCAAGGTCCCGGCGATGTACACCCTGGTCCGTGCGCGTGTTGTCGGCTCCAACAAGTACACCTGGACCGGGCACATCTACGACATCTCCGTAGGCGGGCTGCGTATCGAGCTGGACATGCCCATCGAGCCCGGCACCGAGCTCGAGCTCCGCGGCATGCTCCCCGGCAGCGGGCACACGACCTTCCGCGCCATCGGCCGGGTCGCACGCATCCACAGCGAGGCGGACGAGCGCGGGCCGGTGATCCTCGGCGTCTCGTTCGTGTCGTTCCAATCGCCCATGGACCGCCAGCGCCTGGCCGAGTACATCGACGCGCGGGCGCGTGCCCAGGGCCTGACGCTGCGGCGGGCGGCGTGACGGGCGGCCGCGCCTTGTAATACCAATAGATCATGCGGAGGCCCCGTCGGATCGGTCGGGTCATCTTCTTGCGCGCAAAGCCTTTGGTAATTGCCCGCAGGGTTGCTATTGTGCATTCCTACGTGTACGTCTTATATGGCGATTTGCCGATCACCCGACCCGACAGGAGCAAGCGCATGTCGAACGAACAGGAACGGATCACGCAACTCGAGAAGGTCAACCGCAGGTGGAAGTGGGCGTGCGGCGCCGCGGCGTCGCTCTTCCTGCTTGGTGCGGGCATGGCGATGCAGGACGGGCTGGGCGACGGCCAGCACGACGGCGGGACCGGCGCGGTCGAGGCCGCGGTGTCTGTCCACGACTCGACCGGCTTCGCGGTGTTCGCCCGGCCGGACGGCAACCTGGTCATCGTCAAGGAGGACGGCACCGTCATCCGCACGCAGAACCAGCCGCTGAGCATCAGCTTCTGAACGCGTGTTTCGTGAGCGTTTTGGCTGGGAGGGCAGGAGCCTCGCCCTCTCGTTGAATGGCTCGCGTACATCTACTTAATCCGATTACCACCAATCTCTGAAAAACAAAGGACAACAAGATGGAAGATCAAACGACCGCCGTCGGCCGTCTGCGCCAGACCAACCGCCTGCTGCTGTTGGGCTACCTCGTGTTCGGTGTGCTCGGCGTCGCGGGGTACACGCTCGCGCAGGCCGACCCGGACGACCCCGCCGAGGACCGGGTTTTTGTGAACGTGAACGCCGGTTCGCAGGAACAGATCACCGCGGTCGAGCACGAAAAAGGCTTCGCGGTTTATGTGGACGCCGAGGGCGAGATCAACGTGATCCACCGCGACGGCACGGTGATCGTGCCCAACCGCAAGGTGTTCTCACACGTGTACCAGGAGAACGAACAAAACAAGTCCTACATCGTCGACCGGCCGGCGGGGCGGTAGATGCGCGGCTATGAAGGCAGCCCGAAGAACCGCTCGGCGTTCGCATCGACCGCCGCGGTGAAATCTCCGAGCGTCATCCCGCGCCGCTGAGCGAGGAAGCGCGCGACGTCTGTGACGTAGCGCGGCTCGTTCGGGCGGACCTTGCGGTGTGGCTCGGGTGTGAGGTATGGCGAATCCGTCTCGATCATCAGCCGGTTCAGCGGCACGGCGTCGGACGATGCGGCAAGTTTCTTCGCGCTGCCGAACGTGACGATCCCGGTGAAGCTGACCATCGCGCCGAAGCCGAGGATCGCGTCCAGTTCGTCCGCGGTGCCGGTGAAGCAATGGAAAACAAAACGCTCGGGCGCGATGCCGGAGCGGCGCAGGATCTCAAGTGTCTCGTCCGTCGCTTCGCGGTTGTGGATGATGATCGGCCGCCGGAAGGTTGGGTGGCCGGGGTGGAGGCTTGGCGACCCCCCGGAACGGATTGTCTTTGATTTGCCTGCACCCGCTTGTTCCGGGGGTTCGCTTCGCTCATCCCCGGCCACCCCGATCTCAGCTGCGAGCTCTAACTGCCACGCGAACACCCGCCGCTGATCCTCTATCGGCGGGTCGGGGTAGTGCCGGTCCAGGCCCATCTCCCCGATCGCGACGCATTTCGGGTCGCTCAGCTTCTCGCCCAGCGCGTCGAGCAGCGCCGGCTTGTCCGTGTATCGATCGGCGTAGTGCGGGTGCAGCCCGGCGGTGAAGAACACACTTGTTTTGCGCTTAGACAGCGCCCGCGCCTTCTCCGCGTCGGCGGGCGTCGTGCCCACACTGATCATCCGGTCCACGCCGGCCTCAGCGGCGGCGGCGAGCACGGCGTCAACACGCTCGTGCAGGCCGTCGTATGTCAGGTGGCAGTGCGTATCGATCATGGCGCCGGGCGTTCCCCGTAGACACGCACCGCCGCCTCGGTCACGCGGTCGGCGTAGTCATCCGCAAACCGCCAGATGAGTCTGCCCTCGCCGCGGGCCAGCCCGCGTTTGCCCGGGGGCAGGCCGCTGCGCAGGCAGAGGATGATGTCCGACGCGACCGCGGCGGAAAAGCGGTGGTGCGAGTGGTGGACGAAGTCCTTGTTCGGCTGGCTGTCGATATCGATCAGCGCGACATTGCCCGCCTGCCCGAGCCAGTAGCGGTCGTCGTCTGTCAGGTCTTGCTCGCGGATCGACCCGATCCGCGGCGTGCGGTACAGCATGCGTGCCGCCCAATCCAGCGCCCGATCCCGGCGGGAGCTGTAAACGACGATCTCGTCGCACATCCCACGCAGGTCTTCTTTCAGCACACGTTCGCGGGCGACGTCCGTGCTGATGTCCGGCGCGATCAGCAGCACTGACCCGATCCGCCAGTGCTGCTGGCGTTCCTCGGGCGACAATTCGTCCGACATCAAAGCGAGTTCGCGCAGGACCGACCCGACCACCTCCGCGCCGGAGCTGTGGGCGACGAAGTTGATCTTCTCCGCACCGAGACCGCCGGCCCGGATCTCGTCGGCGAGCAGCGCCACAAATTGCCGGGCGTGCGCGGTGGTGAAGCGGACCGAGTCGCGGTCGTGGCTGTACTCCCACAGGCTGTTGTAGCTCGGCCAGCTGTAGAGGATAAACGGCCCAAGCCCGCCGGTATAGAGGTCGTACTCCGAGGCGGAGAGCGCGGCGTTCTTGAAGTCGGTCTTGAAGCCGTGAATAAAGACGGTGATTTCTTTGCCCGCTGAGCGCTCGAGCGCGGCGTTCAGGCTCGATATGAAATGCGTCTTGACGGTGTTCCGTTGATTGGCGCCATCATCCGGCGAGGCAGGAGGAGCGGCCAATCCACTGGCTGTGTCGAGCCGGCCCATACGGTTGAGCACGGTCATCCGAGGGCTATAGCGTTTCGCGCCATCCTCGCCGCGCGCAGCGGCACTGATCGCCGACCAGTCGTCTTTCGGCGCGAGCTTGACCGTGATCTGGCCGACCTCGATGTCCCCGTTGCGGCGCCGGCCGTACTGACGCCAGTCGGTCGCGTCCGCGTCGTAGCGGCGGTCAGTGGCGTAGAAGAGTGTCAGCGTCTGGGTGCGCTCGGCCTCGGGCACGTCCGCCAGCGGGTCTACCCGCCCGGCCTCGAACATCGTCGGCAGCACCATCGGCGGGCGCTGGCAGGCGGGGAGGGTGAGCAGCAGCATTAGCAACAGGCGATGCATGACCGGAGTATAACCCTGCGCAGCGGGTGTTCCCGCTACACTCTTCGCTTTGTGATTCATGAGGGATGACCGCTATGCCAAAACGCCCGGCCAATCAGCTGCGCCCGACCAAGATCGGGCCTTTCCCCTCCGCCGCCGCGGGCAGCGTACAGATCGCCATGGGTGGGACACGCGTGCTGTGCACCGCGAGCATCGCCAGCGAGACGCCGCGCTGGATCAAGCGGGATGAAGAAGGCAACCCGGTGCACGGCTGGGTCACCGCCGAGTATGCGATGCTGCCCGGCTCGACACCGGACCGCAAACGCCGCGGGCCGGACGGCCGATCGACCGAGATCCAGCGGCTGATCGGGCGCGTCCTGCGCGCCGCGGTGGACCTCGACAAGATGCCCGGCGTCGCGATCACCTGCGACTGCGATGTCTTGCAGGCCGACGGCGGGACGCGCACCGCGGCCATCACCGGCGCCTACGTCGCGCTCGCCCAGGCCATCGCAACCGCCCGCGCCGACGGCCGAATCAGCAGTAACCCGATCATCGGCCCGGTCGCCGCGGTCAGCGTCGGCATCATCGACGGCAGGCCGCACCTCGACCTCGACTACGAGCTGGACGTCCGGGCCGAGGTCGATATGAACGTCGCGATGGACAGCAAGGGCCAGTTCATCGAAGTCCAGGGCACCGGCGAGAAGGGCACGTTCAGCCGGGAAGAACTCGACAAGCTGCTCGACCTCGCGGGCAGGGGTACCCGCAAGCTGATGGAGGTTCAGCGGGCGGCGCTCTGAGCCGGCTCTTTGTGGGGCAGACAGTCCTGCCTGTCCCACTTATCATTGACACCCGACACGATCTCGGGACCCCGGCTTTCTATGCCCTGGACACTCTACCGCTACATCCTCCGCGAGCTGCTGAAGGTGCTCATGCTGACCACCGCGGTGATGGTCGTGGTGCTGAGCTTCGGCGCGGCGATCGGGCCGATGTCCGACGGCCTGCTCGGGCCGGTGTCGCTGATCAAGTTTGTGCTGTACACGATGCCGACGGTGCTGGGCTTTGCGCTGCCGTTCGCCGGCGCGTTCTCGGCGACGGTCGTGTTCCACGCGATGACGAAAGACAACGAGGTCCTCGCCTGCCGTGCGGGGGGGCTGAGCTACAGCCGGATCTTCGCGCCGGTCATCGCGCTGGGGCTCACGCTGATGATCGTTCTGCTGCTCTTGAGCAACACGATCGTGCCCGGCTTCTGGAAGGCGGCGAAACGCACCGTCGAGGGCGATGTGCTGGGCATCCTGGTGAGCCAGCTGAACCAGAACCGGCCGTACATCTTCGGCGATGACGGCGTGCTCTACGCCGATGATGCGGAGGTGCGCGACCCGCCCGAGGGCAGCAGCGCCGCGGGGCTGACGGCCGAACAGCTCATCGTCATGCGGGGCGTCGCGGTCGGGCAGTATGACAAGGCGACCGGCCGGGTGCTGACGGACACGACCGCTCGCACGGCCAGCGCGTTGCTCGTCCGCGACGCGAGCGGCAAGGCTTATATCACGATCCGGCTGGATGACCCGACCCATTACAACGCGGCGAGCGGGCAGTTCGAGACGATCGGACGGTCCGGCTCACTCGAGACCGACCAGCCCATCGAGCTGCCCAACCCGATCGAGGACGAACCGATTTTTTTCACGTTTGATGACCTGATGCGGCTCAAGCGACAGCCGCAGGATTTCGACACGGTCCGGTCGGCGCAGGCGGAACTTGCCGCAGCAATCTCAAGACAGCAGCTTGTACACCTGATCTCGGCCGGCTTGTCGCGTGACGGCTTGGGCCCGGGTTTTGTCGTGCTCAAAGGCGGGCTGCCCAACGATTACTACAGGTTGAGCGCGCCTGACATCAGGGTTGTGGAAAGCGGTCTGGAGCTGGCCGGCATCGACGCGTTGCCCGTCACGATCGACCGTTACGACAACCCCCAGCTGCTCGGCGAACCACTGCGACGCTTCGAGTCGGATGCGGCCACGGTCACGGTGCAGTCCGGCCGATTCGACCGTGAGCCGGTGGCGCGGGTCACGATGCGCAACGTCCGTGTGCTCGCGCTCAACGGGATCGACCCGCCGACGAACAAGGCCGAGCAGGTGATCGGCCCGGTGCGTTACCCGAAACGCGTTCTGGGCGTAGACCCGGCGGCGCTGACCGCGGATGAGCTCATCGATTTCGCCGAACGCGAACAACTGACCGAGGCACTATCGATCCGATCGGCGAGGCTCACGCTCAGCTTCAGCATCATCCAGCTCAAGTACATGATCGACGCCGAGCTGTACGCCCGACTGGCCAAGGCCCTCGCGACGCCGCTGCTCTTGCTGCTGGGCACGATGCTGGCCGTGCGGCTGCACGACCGGCTGCCGCTGGTCGTGTTCTTCTGGGCGTTCGTGCTCGCGATCATCACGCTCCTGATGATCCACACCGGCCAGAGCATGGCCGAGCGCATCGGCATCGAAGAGGTCCAGGCCGGCCGGGGCCTGGACCGGGCGATCGGTGTCGCGGTGCTGTGGGGCGGGAACCTGATCCTGCTGCTGGTGATCGCCCGGCTTTACCTGAAGATTGCGCGGAACTGACTCCCTATGCGGCTCCTAGATCGCTACATCGTGAAGCAGTTCGTTCAGAACTTCGTCATCCTCGGCGTCGTGCTCGCGGGTCTGTTTGTGCTGGTCGATCTGATCGTGGACCTGGACGAGTTCCTCAAGGCCGGGCGCGAAAACGCCGACCAGCGCGGCGGGGTCGTGCTTGCGACGCTGTGGGTGATGGCCGACTACTACGGGCCCGTGCTGCTGTTGATCTATTCGGCGATGTCGGGCCTGCTGGTCGTCGCGGCGATGGGCTTCACCATCGCGCAGCTCCAGCGGTCGCGCGAGCTGACGGCGATCCTCGCCGGCGGGGTCAGCCTCTACCGCGTCGCGGCGCCCGTCCTGATCGCGGGGTTCATGCTCAACCTGATCGTGCTGCCGGTGCAGGAACTGGCGCTCCCACGTCTCTCTGACAAGCTGGTGCGGTCCAAGTCGCAGGTCGGCGAATCGACGATCAGCGACAAGCCGATCCACTACGCCAAGGACGAAGCGGGCGCACTGATCAGCGCGGCGCGGTTCAGCGCCAAGCGAGGCGAACTTGTCGACCTGCGCATCATCGAGCGCGGCGAAGAAGGGCGGCAGATCAGACT
Source organism: Phycisphaeraceae bacterium (assembly GCA_028280965.1). GTDB lineage: Bacteria > Planctomycetota > Phycisphaerae > Phycisphaerales > Phycisphaeraceae > JAHQVV01. Next base: position 54,385 of record JANQKT010000021.1, on the reverse strand, counting down.
CATCCGTGCGGACAAAGCGACCTGGTCCGATGCCGAGCAGGCTTGGGTCTTGGAGAACGGCCGAGCGTTCGAGGTCGCTGGTGAGCGGGCTCCTGGCCTCGACAGCCTGAGCGGCGCGCCAATGCCGCGCTACACGACCGAGCTGTCGGCGGAGGTGCTCATCGCGCGTCAGGCGGCGCTGTTTGTACGGCTGCAATCACTGCGTCAGCTCGAGTCGATGCGTTCCAACGCCGCCCTGACCGAGGAGCAGCGCCACCAGATCACTCAGATCATGTGGAGCCGGTTCACGACGCTGGTGCTGGGCGTGCTGATCCTGCTGATGGGCCTGCCGTATTTCTTAACGCGCGTGCCCGGCAACCTGCTGGTCAACTCGGCCAAGGCGGCGGGCGTAACGATCGGGGCCTGGGCCGCCGGGCTGGTGCTGCTGCAGGCCGGCGGGATCAACCCGGTGACCGCGGCGCTGCTGCCGGTCGCGCTGAACGTGCCGGTTGCGTTTTATCTGATCACAACCATCAAGACGTAACACGTCTCGTTGTTGATGAAACAGCCGCAATACTATGTATCGAAGGTCAAGACTGGGGAAGACGACCCATTGAGTTGTGGCGTAGCGATGCGATGGCAACGATTTTCCGGCGGTGCGTAGCGTCACGGCTGGATCGTATGATATTCTGCGTCCCATGACCCGGATCGACCGCATCTTCCAAGGACACAGAGACCAAGGCACCAAGGCGCTGATGCCGTTCATCACGGCCGGTGACGGCGGGATCGCGCAGCTGCCGGACATCGTCGCCGGCCTCGACCGCGGCGGGGCGTCGATTTGTGAGATCGGTATCCCGTTCTCCGATCCGATCGCCGACGGCCCGGTGATCCAGGCGTCGATGACGCGCGCGCTCGACGCGGGTACGACCGTCGGTCAGGCCTTCGAAGCGGTCAGCCGGGTACGCTCGTCCACCGACATGGGCCTGGTCGCGATGGTCAGCTACTCGATCGTCTACCGCATCGGGCTCAAGCGGTTCGTTGCCGACGCGGCGCGGGCGGGCTTCGACGGCTTCATCTTCCCCGACTTGCCGCTGGCCGAGTCGCAGGCCGCGCGCGGTGCCACGGCCGAGGCGGGGCTGATCCTGAGCATGCTGATCGCGCCGACGACGCCGATCGAGCGTGCCCAGCAGATCGCCGCCGCGAGCACCGGTTTTGCTTACGTCGTTTCCCGCCGGGGCATCACCGGCGAGAGCAGTTCGCTGCCACCGGACCTGCCCGACCGGCTGACGAAGCTGCGCGAGGTAACGGACGCGCCGATGGCCGTGGGCTTCGGCATCTCCACCACCGAGCAGGTCCGGGACGTCGTCTCGGTCGCGGACGCGGCGATCGTGGGCTCGGCGATGGTCCGTCGGCTGCACGACCGCTCCGGCGACCCGGCGGCCGAGGCCGAGCAGTTCACCCGCGAGCTTGCGGCGGGCCTGTCCGGGCCGACGCGGGTCGGCTGATCCGGTTCCCGGGGCGCACGCACCATGAAACGATCGCTCCGCATCCTGTCCGGCCTGCTCGGCACGCTGTTGGCCCTGGCATTGCTGGTCGCCGGGCTCGCAGTGCTGTTTGAGCCGGTCCCCCTGTTCAAGCTCTGGTTACCGGCCGCGGCGCTGCTCGCCGCGGGCATGTTGGTCGCGATGTGCCTGGTTATCGACCCCCTCGTGCCCCGGGCCAACCGGTCGCTGGCTTTGACCCTCAAACTCGCAACCACACTGGCGATGGTTGCCTGTGGCGGGCTGGCGGCATACCTCGCGGTCGCCGGCGGGCCGCCGGCTATTTAAGCCTGTTCCCGGTGGATCTTTCACCGACCCGATTGCATGACACGGCCGTAAAAACGCGATACTACTCATGATGAAATACCGCCCCTTGTTATCGACCCTTTGTCTGTGTCTCCTCGCGGCTATCTCCCGCCCGGCCGGGGCGCAGGTCAGCGCGAAGACGCAGGTCTCCGACGAGTTCGTCCGCTCGGCCATGGCGTTCCTCGGCTACACGCAGGTCCTCGAATCCGACGACCCGTACGTGCTCGCGGCGACGCTGCTGGATACTGCGCTCGAGCTGAACCCGGCCAACCAGCAGGCCTGGGCCCTGCGCGTCGAGCTGGCCCAGGCCGCGGGCGACAACGAAGCCTACGAGCGTGCGCTGGCCGGCTACCTCGACACGGGTGTTAAAGATGACCGAGCCCGCCTCAACCTGATCCGCTACCGGCTGTCGAAGAACGACACGCTCGACGCGCAGCTCAACTCGCTCGAGACGCTGCTCAACAGCGAGGCCGGGCGGGCGTTGTCCGACCCGCTGCGCTCGCGGGTGGCGGGGCAGGCCTCGGCGATCGCCGCCGAGTTGCTGGACACCAGGGCCCACCGCCGGTGGGCCGTCGAGGCCGCCCGGCGTGACCCGGCCAACGCCGAGGCCGCATCGGTCATGCGTGACCTGGTCATCGAGTTGGGCGGAGACAACGTCCGCATCGGCACCGCGACGGTCAACCTCATCCGCGCCAACCCGCTCGACCCGACCCCCCGCATCGACCTCGCCTCGCTGCTCGCACAAGAGGCCGCCTTCGGGCGTGCCGCCCAGCAGTACACGGTTGTCGGGACGCGACTGAGCAGGCAGCCCATGCCCATCCCGGCGTACCTCAACTGGGCCCAGTGCCTGGCGATGACCGGCGAAGACGCGACGGTCCTCAAACTCGTCGATGAGATCCAGGCCCTGCTCGATGCCCTAGCATCCCAGGCGCAGCAGGGCGGGGGCGCGGACGGCGAAGCAGCTGCGCCGCAAGCCGAACCCGCCGGCGAACCGGCACCGCTGCCGCTGCACTTCGAGCTGATCCGGCTCGCGGTGCTGGACGGCGAGGACGACAAGGACGCGGCCCAGGCCGTGTTCGACCGCATCACCGAGCGTGTGAAGTCCGACGCCGACGAGTTGGCCGCGCAGCAGGAAGGCGCCGATGAGCAGTCGGCCGTGCGGCCCGAGTCGAGCCTCGCACTGATCGCCGCGGCCTTCGGCCCCGACCTCGAACAGGCCGAAGAGTTCGCCGCCGCGCTCGAAGCGGACGACCCCGCGCAGGCTGTCGCGCGCGGCTGGATCGCGTTGCGGCAGGGCGACGCCGCGAAGGCCGAGCCGCTGCTGCGCCCCCACGCCGGCGAGCACAAGCTGGCCGATGCGGGGCTGGCGATGATCCTCGGCCAGGACGATGCGGGGCGGGCACGCCTGCTCTCTGCCGTTATCCAGCAATCGCCCGGCTCGATGGCTTCGCTCGCTGCGGGCCGGGCGCTCGATAAGCTCGATGAAAAACCCCGGCCGACCGCGACCGGCAAGACGCTCACCGATCTCATGGGCAAGTACCCCGAGTCGTTCTGGCTGGTCGATATCGAACGCACACCGTGGATGGAGGTCCGGTTCAAGATCGACCCGGTCCGCATCAAGCCGATGCAGCCGATCCAGGGCGAAGTCACCGTCTGGAACACCTCGCGTTTTGCGCTCGCGGTCGGTGAGCAGGGCCCGATCCGACAGCAGGCCATGGTGCTCATCTCATCGAGCAGCGCGGGCGTCCCCACCCCGCCCAACCCGCCGATGGTCATCGACCTGGGCCGGCGGTTCTCACTCGCCGCCGGCGAGCGCATGACCTTTGACGTCCGCCTGGACTACCACCGCTTCGGGCTGCTGCGAGCCAACAACCCGGGCCTGCCGCTGTCCTTCGACGCACGCCTGCTGGTCAACCCCGTCATGACGCCGCGCGGCAACTGGCTGGCCGGGGGTGTCGGCGGGGTCTCTGAGGTCCGCAACTGCCTGGTTCAGTCCGCCGTCGCCAAGCCGCAGGACATCGACCGGTGGGTGACCGAGGTCGGCAGCGACGACACCGCCACACGACTCAACGCCCTGGGCCGCCTGGCGGCTCTCAACCGCATCGCGACGCCAGAGCTGGTCGGCCCGGCGGTCGTCGATCGGATCCGGCCGGTGATGCTGGATGCCTGGCGCGACGGCACCGACGCCGAGCGCGCCTGGATCATCATGAACACCCGGGAGCTGGAGAAGGAGACCACGACCTACCCCGACCTCTTCGCGCTGGCGACTGAAAGCGATTCCAAGCTGGTCTGGCTCGCGATGCTCGCCCGCCAGGTCAATGACGGGGAATCGGATGTCCTGCGTCAGGCCGTCGGCCGTCAGGACCTGCCCGACGTTTCACGCTTCGCCGAGCGCCAGCGTCGTGCCATCCGCGAGTTCGAGGCCTACGCCGAGCGGCAGCGCGAGATCGAAGAGCAGCGGCGCTTGCTCGAAGAGCCGGGTTGAGCATTTAATTGCAACTGGAATCAGTCAATGCCCACGGCGTGCCGGCTTTGCGGCATACCGTGGGATCGTTTGAGAATCAGTCAGTAGGGATCGCTGAGTCGGAAAGCGCTTTGCCGTTCCTTTGCATCCTCGTGCTCCGCCGCAGGCTCGACCCTGTCCGTTGGCTCGGCGGCTTCTTTGGCCGCCTTCGCCAGCGCGCCGGCGTTCGGGTACCCGCCCAGCGCGATGGACGCGAGCGCCGCGAGGATCCCGCCGACACGCCGCAGAGGGACGCCCGCCTCGACGGTCTGTCCCTTGTCTTCGCCGAAGAAGGCGGTGCCCACGATCCGCAGGTAGTAGCCGGCGCTCATCGCCGAGTTGAGGATGAGCAGCACGACCAGGCCGCGGTACAGGCCTGCGTGGCCCGCGTCGCTTGTGCCCGCCGCGTACGCCGAGCCGATCAGGTACAGCTTGCCGATGAAGCCGACGAGCGGCGGCAGGCCGACCAGCGAGATGACGCTGACCAGCAGCACGCCGGCCATGAACGGGTGCCGCAGCCGCATGCCTGCGAGGTCGTCGTAGCTCTGTACCTCGCCGCCGTCCTTGCGTTCTAACGAGCCGAGCACCGCGAACGCGCCGACCGTGCTCAGCCCGTAGGCGATCAGGTAGAACAACACCGCCGCGGTGCCGTTGCTCAGCGAGGTGTCGGCGTCGGGGTTCGCCTCCATGAGCGAACGCGCGAGCATCGGCCCGACGAGGATGCCCACCAGCATGTAGCCCGAATGCGCGATCGACGAATACGCGAGCACCCGCTTGAGGTTGGTCTGCACCAGGCCTAGCGCGTTACCGACGGTCATCGTCACCGCCGCGATCAGCGCGACGAGGTAGACCAGCGGCTCGGGCAGTTGTATCGCGCCGGTCTCGGAATTGACATCGGACAGCGGCAGGCCGAGCAGCGCGATCAGCGCGATCATCCCCGCCGCCTTGGGCACGAACGCGAGGAAGGCCGTGACCGGCGTCGCAGCGCCCTGGTAAACGTCAGCGGTATAGAAGTGCATCGGCACCGCCGCGATCTTGAAGCACACGCCGACCACGGAAAGCGTCACGCCCAGGATCATCAGAGGCGACGCGCCGTTCTCCTGGACATGCGCGGCGATCTGATTGAACTCCGTGAAGCCCGTCGCGCCGTAGATCAGCGTGAACCCGTAGAGGAACACCGCCGCGGAGAGCGCGCCGAGGAAGAAGTACTTGACCGCCGACTCCTGCGCCAGCGCCCCGTCCCGGTCCCGCGAGGTCGCGACCATGACATACGTCGGCAGCGAGGTCAGCTCCAGCGCCAGGAACAGCCAGACCAAATCCGACGCCCCGGCGGTCAGCATCACGCCCGTCAGCGAGAACAGCATGAACGCAAAGAACTCGGCCCGGAAGTCGTCGCCCGGCTCAAACGCCTTGCCCTCGCGCGCCTCGGCGGCGACGACCTGCTTGAGCCGGTCCACCGTACCCGTCGCGACGAAGACCAGCAGCAGCCCCATCGCCAGGACCGCCAGTTTCAGGTAGGCCGCCATAGCCCCGAGCCCGAGGAAGTGGCTGGTGTCGGTCCTGCCAAACGCGAGAAGCACGACGCCCGAAGCAACCAGCGTCGCCATCGCCACACCCGGCGTCGCCTTCCGCACCACCTGCTTCGAAGACAGCCCGGCGATCAGGCACGCACAAGCCCCGATCAGCATCGTGATCTCGGGCCAGAGGTGGCTGAGTTTGTCGAGGATGGCTTCCATTAGTCGTTGGCCCTCCCAAACAGGAAGGAGGACAGGCATTCCTGCCTGTCAGCAGGCCGCAAGCCTGATTCGGGTCGGGATTCGGCTTTGCCGAACGACAGGCAGGAATGCCTGTCCTCCTGGTGCTTTGTAATGGCCCAAGGCAGTAAGCGCCAAGACGCCAAGTCGCCAAGACGCCAAGGAAAGCAGAGAGTCTGGAGGAATGATGTGGCGATCAATTTGCCTCCTTCTCTGGCTCTGTATTGTTAGGTTTTGGGATGGCAATGCCAAGTAAGGCCAAGTCTTCTTCAGAAGCGATTTCTGCAGTTTGGTACAAAGCCGGCTTCATGGTCGTTTGTTTGTCTTCAGGACTACCTTCCTTGGCGTCTTGGCGACTTGGCGATTTGGCGTTTAAACCCGAATCATCTAACGCCGCTGCAGCGCCTGCCGCAGCCTCCGCCTCAATCCGATCGATTTCCTCATGCACGAACCGCGTGTGCTCCTGGATCGCGGGTTCGAGCGACCGGAGGATCGGGTAGGGGAACAGGCCGATGACCACACACACGACCGCGATCGGGGTGAGCGTCATCGCTTCGCGGTACGACAGGTCGTGTCCGCCGGCAATGCCGGTCTCGCCGGTGTCCTCCCAGTGCGGCAGGTTCAGGGGCCCAAAGACGATCTTGCCGACCAGATACAGCAGGTAGATCGCCGCGAGGATGACGCCCAACGCCGCGGGGATCGCGAACCAGGGGCCGAGGATCGGCGTGCCGTTGACGGTGCGCGAGTTGAACGTGCCGAGCATCGTCAAAAACTCGCCGATGAACCCGTTGAGCCCGGGCAGGCCGACGGATGCGAAGGCGAAGACACAGAAGAACACGGCCCAGGCGGGCATGATCTTCGCCAGGCCGGACATCCGCTCGATCTCGCGGGTATGGAAGCGGTCGTAGAGCATGCCGATGCACAGGAACATCCCGCCGGTCGCCAGGCCGTGGCTGAGCATGTAGATGAAGGCGCCGGTCGCACCGATCGAGCCCGCGTCCTTCGTGCCGTCGAAGGCGAACAGGCCGAGGATGCAGAAGCCCATGTGCGAGACGGATGAGTAGGCGACGAGCTTCTTCGCGTCCTTCTGGACCCAGCAGACCAGCGCGGCGTAGATGACGCCGATGACCGCGAGCGCCGCGAGGTAGGGCGCGAGGGTCAGCGCGGCGACCGGCAGCATCGGGATCGCCAGGCGTAAAAGGCCGTACGGCCCGAGCTTGAGCACCAGCCCCGCGAGGTCGACCGAGCCAGCGGTCGGCGCCTCGGTGTGCGCGAGCGGCAGCCAGGTATGGAACGGGAACAGCGGCGTCTTGACCCCGAAGCCCGCGAGGAAGGCGAGCATCACCAGGATCTGCGCCTCGAAAGGCATCATCCGCCCGGCGGCCCAGAGGGCCTTGATGTTAAACGTCCACTGGCCGATGTACTCCTGCTCGGCCCATTCCTGGTCGGACATGCCTTCGGGCTTGTCGATCGGATCGAACTCGATCGAGCTGTAGACCTCACTGATGCCGGGCGTGTCGGGGGTCAGCGTTGTGTTGAACCAGGCGACGTACAGGATGCCCGCCATGGTCAGCAGTGACGCGGTGAAGGTGTAGTAGAAGAAGACCTTGGCGGCCTTGAGCTTCTCGCCGTGGCCGAAGATCCCGATCAGGAAGAACAGCGGGATGAGCGTGAACTCGAAGCAGACGTAGAAGAAGACGATATCGCGGGCGATGAACGTGCCGATCAGCGCCGCCTCGAGGATGTGCAGCCAGAAGTGGAAGGTGCGCATGTCGCCCTTGACCTCGACCAGCGAGCCGAGCACGACGATCGGCATCAGGAACGTGGTCAGCATGACCAGCCACAGGCTCATGCCGTCGAGCCCGTAGGAAAAGCCCAGGTTCCAGTTGTCCACCCAGGGGATCTCACCGACGAACTGGAGCCTGCCCGGGTCTGACCAGTTGAACTGGGAGGCGACGTAGAGCGTGAAGCAGAACGAGAGCGTCGAGGTTGTCGCGGAGTAGATCCACGCGCCCTTGCGCGTGCCCAGCGCCTTGAAAGGCAGCAGCAGCCCGAGCGCGAAGGCCGCGGGCATGATGAGCTGGAACGGGATGGTGTAGGCTTCGGGGAGCACGTTTGTTCTGAGGCTTTCTCACAAAAGGAATAGCAGGAGCAGCGCGATCGCGGCGACGCCGGCGACCATGCCCAGGCCGTAGCCCTGCAGCCGGCCGGCCTGGGTCGGCTGGACGGACCGGCCGATGAGCCGTGGGGCCCAGCCGAAACTCATAATCGTCGCGTGGATCACGAGCTGGTCGATCAGGTACAGCACCTGCCCGGTGATAAACAACGGGCGGACGATCACACGGTCGTAGAACTCGTCGATGAAGTACTTGCCCTGCAACAGCGCGACCGGGCCCTTGAATAGGTTGGCGACGATCTTGGCCCGCGCGGCGTTGTTGGAATAGAAGACGTAGGCGAAGAAGATCCCGCCAACGGCGAGGATGCCGCTGATGATCATCATGAGTACATGGATCGTGTCCGCGGTTGGGTTGTGGAGGATCGGAAGGTTTGCGCTGGATGCCGCGATCAGCTTCACCATCACTCCCTTCTTGACCAGGATGAAGCCGGAGACGACAGAGCCGATCGCGAGGAGGATCAGCGGGGCGTTCATCGGCCACCATGGCATCTCGTGCGGCTCATGCGCGTGGTGGTCGTCGTGTGCGTCGTCTTCACTGTGGTGTTCGTCGCCCATCTCGTACCTGGTCTCGCCGCTGAAGACGATGAACCAGAGGCGGAAGGTGTAGAACGCGGTGAGTACGGCGGTCACCAGGGCGAGGATGCCGAGCAGGATAAATAGGCCGCTGCCTTCTTCGATCCCGACGATCCAGGTCGCGGCGATGATCTCGTCCTTCGAGAAGAAGCCGGCTGTCAATGGGAAGCCCGCCAGCGCCAGGCAGCCGACAAACATCAGCCACTTGGTCACGGGCATGTGTTTGCCCATGCCGCCCATCTTTCGGATATCCAGCGTGCCCGCAAGGGCGTGCATCACGCTGCCGGCGGTCAGGAACAGGAGGGCTTTGAAGAACGCGTGCGTCGCGAGGTGCGAGACGGCGCCAACGGTCGAGGCCGCGCCCAGCCCGAGGAACATGTACCCCAGCTGCGACACCGTCGAGTACGCGAACACACCCTTGAGGTCGTTGCTGCATAGTGCGATCGTGCCGGCGAATAGGGCGGTGAACCCGCCGACGACCGCGACGACGGTGAGCGACTCGGGCACGGCGCTAAACACCGGCATCATCCGCGCGATCAGGTACACCCCGGCGGTCACCATCGTCGCCGCGTGCACGAGCGCCGACACCGGCGTCGGCCCCGCCATCGCGTCCGGCAGCCAGACGAACAGCGGGATCTGCGCCGACTTGCCGAACGCCCCGATCATCAGGCAGAACGGGATCGCCTGGATCGCGAACGGCAGCGCGACGCCGTCCTCCGCGATGCGCGGGTCGCTGAAGATCACCGCGAAATCGGTCGAGCCGAACTGCTGGAAGCACAGGAAGATGCCGATCAGGAACCCGAAGTCGCCGATGCGGTTGACGATGAAGGCCTTCTTGGCCGCGGCGACCGCCGAGTCCTTTCCGTAGTAGTAGCCGATCAGCAGGTATGAGCAGAGCCCGACGCCCTCCCAGCCGAGGAAGAGCAGCACGAGGTTGTCCGCCATGACCAGTGTGGTCATCGCGAAGATAAACAGCGCCATCGCCGAGAAGAACCGCGCGACGCCGGGGTCGCCCTTCATATAGCCCATCGCGTAGATGGCGATGAGCGAGCCGATGCCGGTGATGACCAGCAGCATGGCCATCGTCAGGCCGTCGAAGTAGTAGCCGTAGGCGATGGTCAAGCCGTGCGTGTCCTCCGGGTCGTGCGTCGGGTCGCCGTAGGTGTACTGGCCGGTCTTGGAGTCTTCGTAGCCGCCGACGTAGATCCAGGGCTTGGTCCGGATGACCACGCCCTCGGCGATCTTGCTGTCGTCGTGGTGATCGGTCTTGTCGCCGACGTGCGTATGGGTTTCGTTGTGTGAGGTGTCTTCGGCTTCTTCTGATGATTGCTTGTCGTGTTGATGGGTCCAAGGCGCGTGCTGCTCGTGGCCGTGGGCATCGAGCGGGTGGCCGGGATCCATAAACGCGCCGACGCTCAGCACAAACCCCGCGAGGATCGACACGACGCAGACCGGCCCGGCGTAGTGCTTGAGCGACGGCATGAGGCACAGCACCCCGCAAACGAGCGCGCCCAGGGCGGCGATCCACGGGATGTACACAGCGGTCTCAAGCATTCAGTCGATCCGATCCACTCACCCGCTCATCGCGGACCACGCGCCCGCGTCCAGCGTCCTTCTGCGGCGGAACAGCAGCACTACCAAACCCAATGCCAACGCCGCCTCCGCCGCGGCGATCGTGAGCACAAAGATCACAAACGTCTGCCCGGTGATGTTGTGGTGCAGCTTGGCGAACGCGACCAGCGACACAACCACGCCCTGGAACATCATCTCCGTGCAGAGGAACATGATGATCAGGTTCCGCCGGGTGACGAAACCGATAAGCCCGAGCACGAACAGGATCGCGCCGGTCATCAGGAAGTGCGAGAGTGCCAGCGGGCTGAGTGTATCCAGGGCTGCCAGCATCACACGGCCTCCTTGGGTTGGCCAGCGGGCCCGCGTGCGACCTGGTCTTCGTTGGGCACGTGCGTCTTGGCGATCACCACCGCGCCGATCAGCGAGACCAGCAGGATCACACCCGCCAACTCGATCGCCAGGGGGTGCGACTCGAACAGGTCCAGCCCGACGCGCTCGACGTTGCTGAGCCTGTCCGGCGAGGTCGAGGGGGCGGAGGCGAGCTCTTTGTTCTCCTCGTTCAGCGACCGGTTCGCGAGCTGGTTTTCGATGACGTAGGCGTCGGTCTTCATCGCCGCGTCCGGGTTGGCCGCGATCGCGTTGTTCGAGAAGTACACCGACAGCAGGATCGCCAGCAGCAGGAAGCCGGCGACGCTGGCCCACATCGGGTCGTTGGCGAAGCGGTCGTAGGCCGGCGTGTCGTCCTCGTGCTGTGGCTCGTTCTGGCTGGCGAGCATGATGACGAACATGTAGGTGACCAGGATCGCCCCGCCGTAGATGATCACCATGGCAAACGCCATGAACTCCGCGGCGAGGACGAGCATCAGCCCGGCGCTGGCGAGGACGACCATGATGAACCACAGCGCCGAGTACACCGGCCGGCGGTGGGTGATCACGCGGACCGCGGCGGCGACGGCGATGAAGCTGAAAAGGTAGTAGTAGATAAACGCCGTGCGCGGCAGGCCGAGCGCGTCTTCCGCGACCATCTCGACCAGGTCCGTGCCGAGCGCGACGACCAGCCAGGCCATGCCCAGCGCCGAGACGCCGACCAGCGCACCCGCCGGCCCGAGCACGCGCCAGACCCGCGGGTTCTTCCGCGGGCGGGGCATGAGCAGGATCAGCGCAAGGGCGCCGAGCACGGAGGCCAGAAAGAGAAGGGTTGCGGTGAGCAGCATCTGCCGTGGAGCACTTGACTTAGAGACCGGCCGGGTCGGTACGAGATGGCCGGCGTGAAACGGTTCAAGAGCCACGCAAATCGGGCCCTGATCGTGAGTGAAAGGATACGGGCGGGGGGGTATCCCAGCAAGTTGAGCGGGTTTGTTAACAGGCCTGCCCAGGGCGCCAAAGACGGGTTGGCCGGGTTGCAAAAAGCCACGGTCGCTGTCCGCGGTCTTTGGGGTTGTTGTGTTGAGGCGATCGGTAAGGCGCTTCGCAGGTGGTAGAAGACCGCCGATGGCATCGGCGGCTTTGGGCTATTTTAATTCCGGCACCGCGTCACGGATGGCCTGGCGCGTCTGGCCCTTGTGCAGCGTGCACGCTTCGGGCAGGATCGAGCTCAGCGACTGGCCGGTGCGCTCGGCCTCTTTGATCGCCTCGAGCTTGTTCATGTAGCTCACCAGCGTCGCCACCACCGTCGCGTGGCTCCACGTCAGCGGGCTGACCGACAGGGGCGCGTTGGTCTCGGGGTGCACCTGCTCGGCCAGGCAGCCGGATGGCAAAGCACGGTCGGCGACCCACTCGAGGTACTGCGCCGCCTGCTTGACCTCGTCGGCGGTCTTCGCCTTCGCGATGCGGTAGTCCGCCATCCACAGCGTGCAGATGAACCAGGGGTTGCCGGGGATGTTGGCGGTGTCCTGGCTGACCTGGTGGTAGTAGTCGTCCTCGTAGCGCGCGACCCCGCCGACGGGCGTCTTGATCGTCAGGCGGTCTTCGACCGCTTTCATCGTCGCCTGCACGCGCTCGTCGCCCGCGGGCAGGAGGCCCATCGCGAGGAGCGCGAACATCGAGGCGTCGATGTTCGTGTCCGGCTCGTGGTCGATCGACGCGGGCACGGCCCAGCCGTTGGCGTTCTCCGCGACGCCGGGCAGCTGGTAGATCGCGTCCGGCAGGCCCTGCCGCGGCTCGCGGTTCTCGAAGATGTCCGACATGAACTCGGCGATCCGGTCGGTGTCGGTCGGGTTGATCCGGCGGAGGAACCGGCCGTGCTCGTCAGACCAGAGGTACTTGCAGAACGCCTCGCGGACCTCGCCGGCGGCGGTCGCGTACCGCCTCGCGCGCTTGGTGTCGCCGAAGCACACCGCGAACTGCCAGGCGCTCTTGAGCCCGGCATACACCGTCGCGACGGTAAACGCGTGTACGCCCCAGCGCTCTTCCCACAGGTCATAACTGGGCAGCGGCAGCTTCGTGTCCGGGTCGCGGTAGCGCACGAGGAAGTCCGCCGCGGGCTGGACGAGCTTGAACCACATCGGCCGGACAAACTCGATGTCGCGGTACCGCACGTAGTGCCGCCAGAGCGCCCAGACGACCAGCGCCGTCTCGTCCTCCTGGATCGGCATCTGCGGCCTGCCGTTGCTATCCACCCACGGGTGCCAGCTCGACGCGGGCGAGCCGTCGGGCGTGTACTTGTGCAGGAACATCCCGCGCTTGGTGATGAGCCTGGAGCAGAACTCGTAGAAGCTGCGCGAGACGTCGGGGAAGCCCGCCGCGTCGAGCGCATCGGCGACGAACGCGCCGTCCCGCGGCCAGAGGTACGAGTACGTGTCGCGGCTGAACTGCAGGTAGTCGCTGTCGTTGGCCGCGATGATCGCGCCGCCGTTGTCGATCTGTGTGCGCACCGTCAGCAGCGAGCGCTTGTACAGGTCGTAGACCTTCTCGCTCAGGCCAGTGGATTCGGTGTCGTTGAAATCGGTCCGCGTCGCGGCGAGCCAGAGCTTCCAGTACGCCGCGGTCCGGTCGATGACGCCCTGCGGGCTCTCGCGGTGCAAAAAGCGGTGGATCTCTTCGCAGTCCTCGTAGTTCTTCCCGCAGCCGAGGGTGAGGTAGGCGACGCGCGTGTCGTTCGCCGGCAGCTGCACCGAGCAGAGGATGGTCGAGTCGACCGCGCCCTGCGCGATCGGGTTCATGCCAAGGACGCCGTCCTCCGCGTCCCGCCAGGTGCCCTCGGCCCCGCCGAAGCCCGCGTTGCCCGTCGCGTATTGGTCGGTCTGCTGCTCGCCGTCGAGGTAGAAACTCGTGGTGATGTAGCGTTCGTTGCGGTAGTGGATGACACTGCGCAGCTGCGGGTCGTAGTACGCGGTGTCCCCGACCTTGAACCCGTACATCTGGAAGTCGTGGTGGTGCAAGAGCCGCACCTCGCGGTCCTCGTCCGCCAGGTTCACGACCTCGATCCGCCTGACCATGATCGGCCGGTGGTAGTCCACGACGTCCGTGCAGACGAGTTTGAGCATCAGCTCGTCGTTGGTCAGCTCGACGCGCGTCGCCAGCGTGTCCGGCTGGTACTTCTGGACGATGTGCCAGCCCTTGTCGGTCCAGTACATGCGCTTGCGACGCTTCTCCTTGGGGTTGGCGTCGATGCGCTGTTGCGGGACCGTGCCCCAGACGCCGAAGCGGCAGGGCTGCCCGCCGGCGTGGTTCTCCTGCCCGACGTGCGGGTAGTAGAGGTCGCGGATCCGGTACTGTTCATCAAAGGCAACAAGCATCTGCCCGTTGCCGACAGGGATATCGCGAGGCATCCGTGCTCCCGTGACGGGGTGAAAAGACCAGGGCGGATTGTAGGCGTTTGTGGGTTGGTGCGTGCAAACGGTAACGCCCGGCGATAGCTATAGCCGGGCATTAAGCCGCGCAACCCTGTCTCCCCGGGTTGGCAGTGTTGCACCGCAGCCGCCGGGCCACGCCCGGCGGGCGAGTCTTTGGACGGGCTCGTGTGCAACAGGAACAAGCGTGCGATCTGTCGCCCGCCCGGCTATGAGCCGGCGGCTGCCAAGCGGTGGTACGATAAACAAGGCTGCCAACAGGGGGTTGGCAGGGTTGCTTCCAGGAATCCAAACATGTCCGAAGATAAGCCCGAACTGGTCGCGATTAATCATGATGACTATCACGCCAAGCACATCGGACGGGATGCGAATGGGCGGCAGTTCTTTTTGACCACGCCGTTTGTACCTGCGATCGGCGGTCAGCAAGGTGGCGAGTTTATTGCGCTGTATCTCTTCGATGAGGCTGGCGTTTTAATCGAGGCCAAGCTTGATGAGCTTGGGCCCAGGTCATCGCTCGATAAGGCGAAAGCTAATCAGCTGTATGCATCTCGTTTAGCAGAGTTGGGGGAAGTTGATTTCTGCCGCATTGAGGTTCAGCCGTTCTCTGTGCAGCGTTTTGGCACGACATTCGGGCTGGTTGTTCGTGCTCCCGAGGAAGACGACGATGAATGGGCTGCCGAACTTAAGCCGGGTAACTATATGGCTTTTTTTGAGCCATGGGACAGCGGTGATTACGACACGTAGTCACCGATGCCATCGGCGGTCTTATTCTCTACCCTGATAGCCCGACTGCAAGACCGCGGACAGCGTCCGCGGCTTTTTTTGATCTCAACGCTTCCACGTGCCTGTTGGCACACTTCCAGGAGCCCTTGCTAAACTACCCTCATGCCCCAGATCACCATCGACGGCCGACCGTGTGACTACGACGCCGACAAGCGGCCGACCATCCTGCAGGTCGCGCTCGATAACGGCATCGAGATCCCGCACTACTGCTACCACGACGGGCTGTCCATCGCCGCGTCCTGCCGGATCTGCCTCGCAGAGGTCGCCCAGCCCAACCCCCGGAATGATAATCAGCTCGAGCTGATCCCCAAGCTCCTGCCGACCTGCCAGACGCCCGCGGTTGAGGGGTCAGAGGTCTACACCCAGTCGCCCAAGGCCATCGGCAACCAGAAGGCGGTCATGGAGCTCTTGCTCATCAACCACCCGCTGGACTGCCCGGTCTGTGACCAGGCGGGCGAGTGCCTCCTGCAGGACTACTCCTACAAATACGGCAACGGCCAGTCGCGGTTTGAAGAGAACAAGATCAAGCAGCCCAAGAAGGACCTGGGCCCGAACGTGCTGCTGTACTCGGACCGCTGCATCATGTGCTCGCGCTGCCAGCGGTTCACCAGCGAGGTCACGGGGACGAACGAGATCGGCATTTTCGGCCGGGGCTCGTCCGAGCAGATCGATGTCTTCCCCGGCAAGCCGCTGGACAACGAGCTGTCGGGCAACGTCGTGGACATCTGCCCGGTCGGGGCGCTGCTGGACAAAGACTTCCTGATGTCGATGCGCGTGTGGAACCTGCGAAGCACGCCGAGCATCGACGGCATCACCGCCAGCGGCGACAACCTCTGGCTGGAGCACAACGACGACAAGCTCCGCCGAGTGAAGCCGCGGACGAACATGGATGTGAACACGTGGTGGACCAGCGACGAGATCCGCTACGGCTGGAAGTTCGTGCACGCCGCGGAAAGGCTGACCACGCCGTCACTCAAGGGCGAGGGGCAGTTCGGCCAGCGGCAGGCGATCAACTGGAATGATGGCCTGACTGCCGCGGTCAACGGGCTGCGCGAGGTGACCGACCAGTACGGCAGCGGGTCGCTCGCGGTCGTCGTCTCGCCGATGCTGGCCTGCGAGGAGGCGTACCTGCTGGCCAAGGCCGTCGTCGCGCTCGACCCCGCGGCGACGCTCGTCGTCGGGCCCGTGCCCATCGACGGCGAGGACAAGACCTTCCCCGGCGGGTACACCGTTTATGCGGAGAAAGCCCCCAACGCCCGCGGCGTCCGCCGAGCCCTCGAGCAGATCGGCGAAGAGGTGCTCGACTTCGACGCCTTCGTCGCCAAGGCCGACGAGTTCTCCGGCCTGGTCATGACCGCCAACTACCCTAGCGACTGGGCGACCCCCGGGATTGTGCAACTGCTCGAAAATAAGTTCTCGGTGCTGCTCGACACGACCGACCACGGCGGCAAAGTGATCGCCGCCGCGGACGTCGTCCTGCCGTCCTGCACCTGGGCGGAGAAGGCGGGCACGTTCGAGAACATCAACAACCGGCTGCAGGGCTTCGAGCAGGCGATCGCGCCGCTGGAGTTCTCCCGGGCCGAGGGCCAGATCGCGCTGGACATCATCCATACCGTGCAGGGCGGCTCGCGGATCGTCTACGACCCGTTGAAGCTGCACGCGGAGATGGGTGATGCGTTTGCGACGGACATCCACCAGCCCGCAGCAGCGCGCGAAGCGGTGAGCGAGGTCGAGTATGTGCAGTTGTGATGGCGATGCTGTAGCCAACAATAACGCCCGGCGATGGCCATCACCGGGCGTTAAGTCATCAACGCTGCAAACCCGAAATTGAGTGTGTTCACTCCGTCGCGTCTTCCACGCTCGCGACCTGCGACTCGTCGTAGACGAGCACGGTCGTGGGGATCATCTGTTCCCACTCGTCGTTGTTGGAGAGCTGCGCTTCGCCGTCGCGGTAGTCCCAGGTCGGCTCGGCCGGTGCGACGATCGGCCGTTCGGTCTGGCAGCCGGCAAGTACGGCGCAGCCAATCACGGGCAGGGCGAGCAGCTTCAGGCACTTCACGTCAGCGGGCATGTCGGTTCCTTTCGACGCCTCACGGTTGGGCCCTTGATCACTTCCGGGAGTTTCGGGGGCCTCCGGGTACGTCGGCTTACACGCGCCTGGCGGACGATCGTGTCGTTTCGGGGCGGGGCTTTATCGGCCGGTGCCAGGAGGCAAAGGACGAGAACCGCTCTGAACAGATTACATGCGGCGTTGCAACCGGCGGTCGCCGGCTTACAGTAAGGCGTGCCAGGCACCAGGAAGGGTCGAAAATATCGGGCCCTTGGGCCGTGTCAAGGACAGGGTTTTGATTTAGATGGCAAAAACGGACCCCGCACATCCAAGGCTTTTTGCCCAACCCCTCCAGACGGCCGGGCTTGATGGTCTCACGCCCCAAACCCCCACGCCCAGGCCACAGACGCCCGGCCTGTCGCTGTGCGTCCTGGGCAGCGGGTCGGGTGGCAACTGCACCGTTGTCCGGCAGATCGGCCACGACGGCGGGGCGGACGCGGTGTTCCTGGACGCCGGCTTCGGCATCCGCCGAACGACGCGCAAACTCGCGGAAGCCGGTCTGGTCTGGGCCGACGTCCGGGCCGTGCTGCTCAGCCATCTCGACCGTGACCACTTCAAGCCGACGCTCACCAGGGCGCTGGTCGAGCACGGCGTCACCGTCCACTGCCACCATTGGCACCTCGAGGAGCTCGCGAACGCCAAGGGCACGCGGCCGCTGTTCGACCACGGCCTGGTCGAGCCATTCGGCGAGGGCGCGATCGTGCCGATGCCCGGCGTCACCGCGACGACGACACGTCTGCAGCACGACATGCAGGGCACGATCGGCTACCGCCTGTCCACGCGCTTCGGCGATATCGGCTTCGCCACCGACCTCGGCCACGCGCCACGGAAGCTGATCGATCACTTCGCCGGCGTGGACATCCTCTGCATCGAATCGAACTACGACGAGAAGATGACGATCAACTCGTCCCGCCCGGTCTGGGTCAATCGGCGGAACCTCTCGGACTCGGGACACCTCAGCAACGAGCAGGCCTACGAGGCCGTCCAGGCGATCCGCGGAGCGAGCCCGCACGGCAACCCGCGGCACGTTGTCTTGCTGCACCGCAGCCAGCAGTGCAACCACGCGACAAAGGTCAGGCGTGTTTTTGAACGCGACCCGGCGCTCGCGCGGCGCGTGATGTTGACCGAGCAACGCAGAAGGACACGATGGGTCCGCCTGCGCCCGATGCCGATGACCCGGCGGGCGCAGATGACGCTCGCGATGTAGTTCTGCGACAAAGCCGCCGATGCCATCGACGGTCTTGTTCCCAAGCCGAACAAAACGCAGTCAAGACCGCGGACGCCGTCCGCGGCTTTTAGTTGCTGAGCCTGTCAACCAACGCTTGGCAGCCTCGAAATCACCCGAGTCCCATCGCCTCCAGGATCACATCCCGCACCGCGGTACACGGCAGCGTCTCCCCGCCGTGCCGGCCGCCGAGCATGACGGGTTGAAGCTCAGGAGCATTGTCCACCCGCCCGTGCGTGCCCTTCACCAGCGACGCGTCCAGCGGGATCACATCCATCAGCTGCCTGAACCCCAGCTCCTTCTTGAGCAGCTTCCACGCGATCGCCGGGGCCGACGCCCGGCTGAAGAGTTCGCGCGGGTCGTAGCCGGGCTTGCGGTGGATGTCCACGCAGTTGGCGAAGTCGGGCTTGTTTGCTTCGTCCAGCCAGTAGTCGTGCGTGAACCAGTGCCCGCGTTTGGCGGCCAGCACGTAATTGCCCGCCCGCTCGTGGTCAATCTGTTCAACCTCGCAGTCCGCGAACACGCTTTCATCAACTTCGACACCCGGTTTGCAGTACACGTGTGCGACCTGGTGGTCCGCCACCGCGAACGCGTCGCTCGCCCCCGCGTCCAGCAGCTCGTGCCCGCCCTCGTTCCGCACCGCGAGCAGGCCCGCCCTCCGCAGCCGGCGATTGATGTCGATGTGCCCGATCGCTTCTTCGATGCCGTACTCGCTAATCACGATCACTTTCGTGTCGCGCCCACGGAAGAAGTCAATCAGATCGCCGGCTACATCATCAACTTCCTTGACATGCCGCGGGATGTCTGCGTGCCTCGGCCCGAGTTTTTGCAGCCCGTAGTCTAGGTGCGGCAGGTACACCAGCGTCAGCGTCGGGTCGTACTTGCTCACGCTGAGCTTCGTCGCCTCGGCGATCCACCGCGTCGATTCGATATCCGCCAGCGGTCCCCAGAATTTGAATAGCGGGAATCGTCCCAGTTTGTTCTGCAGTTCATCCCGCAAAGACGCCGGATAGGTATAGCAGTCGGGGATTTTTCGTCCATCCGCTTTGTACTGCGGCCGCGGCGTAATCGAGTAGTCCACTGATGAATACATGTTGTACCACCAGAAGCTGTTGAGGCAGGTCACGGACGGGTTGCGCTGCTCCGCGGTCTCCCAGACCTTCTCGCCCTGCACGAGCTTGTTCGACTGCCTCCAGAACTGGATTTCCTGCTGTTCGTAGTTAAACCAGCCGTTGCCAACAACACCGTGATCGGAGACGGGCAGCCCGGTGAGCATGGAAGACTGCACCGAACAAGTCACCGCCGGCAGGACGGGGGTCAGCGTGCAGGGGCGGCCGAGCGAGCGGATCTTTGGCGCGTATTCGAGGAGCGAGCCGGACAGGGCGACGACATTGAGGATGGCGACTTTGTTGGGCATGGCCAGAAGATAACGTGTTTAAAGCCGCCGATGCCATCAGCGGTCTTGGTGCTGCTGAGCTGCTTCTGCTCTCATGTTTTGCGAGACCGCGGACGCCATCCGCGGGCTCCCGCGCCTTACGACCCCGCCACCCTCCGGTGCCCGAGCTTGGTCAGCACCGCGCAGCCCACGGAGAACAACGACGCCGGCCAGAGCCCCATCACGATCAGCCACACCGCGTCCAGCAGCGGCATAGCCGCGATCATATTCATGACGGTCTTCGGCCCGGCGGAGCGATCCGCCTCTGTCTCCCGGCGGGCGACGAGGGAGATCAGGACGGTGTATACGACCAGTGAAGCCGCGGGGGCGATCACCCAAGCCCATCCATACGGGTTCTCAAACCGGTATCCAAGCACCGCGGCGCCGGTTAAAACGACCAAGCCTCTGCAGAGGCCCATCAGCAGAACCGAGGCCGCTGTCTTGGCGTGCACGAGGTTGTAAGCGATGATGGAGATCAAGAGGGCCGAGCCCGCCCAGAGCGCGGCGCTGCCTGCCCGGGCAACAAGCGTGCTGATCCAGACCAGTCCAAGCCCGAACGCCAAGCAGAGCACACTGATGGCCAGCGCGGTCTCGGCCTTGATACGCCCGGCCGGGATCGGCCGGCCGGGCCGCTCTTGGGCATCGATTGCGCGGTCCATGTAATCGTTGAGGATCATCCCGCCGCAGTACAGCAGGCTTATCGCAACCGCGAAGATCGCTGCAACCTGAGCGATATCCCAAGGGTTGGCAAGGTTCGGGACGAATACTGCATCCGGCTTCCAGATCTCGCGTATCAGCGCGCCTGCAAAGACGCCCATCACCGCATTACTCCATACCGTCGGCAGGTTCGAGACCCGGCACAGCTCAAGCAGGTCACGCAGTTTCATGATGGCGCCTGCCCAAACGTGCCCCGCACCCACTTCAGTTCATCCGCGATCCCGTCGGCCAGCTCGCTACGCTGCAACTCGGGGGGCAGCACACCCCACGCATAAGTCTCGACCTCGAAGTGGTGCAGCTCGTCGCCAGGCTCGATCGCGTTGATCAGATCGGTAATGTCGGTCTGCGTGGTGCCTAGCCGGCCGAAGGACTCGAGGTAGACCGGGACGTGGAAGTGCGTCCGCCACTCGCCGCGCGGGTCGCCGCCGAGCTCGGCGATCGCATCCGGCAGGTCGCTGAAGAAGCGCATCCCGCCGGTGGGCAGACGGACCGAGGTCTGGTGCTGGTAGCGGTCCTCGGCGAAGCCTTTGAGTTGTTGCAAGGCGGCTGCGCGATCGCTGCTGTCCTTGGATTCAAAATTTACCGCGACGGCGGAGCTGAGCTGGACCTTGCCGACGCCGATACCGGCGTCGCGATACGCGGCGAGCGCTCCGCCCTGCGGCTCGAACATGACCGCCGAGTGGCAGACATCGTGGCAGACCCGCAGGTACCCGCGGATGCTGACATCGTCCGGCGAGTCGAGCAGGTACTGCTGAAAGAACCCCGCCATTCCGGGGGCGGTGTCGATGATGCAGCCGGGCTCGGGCTCGAGGTCGATGTGGATGAGCTTGCCGGTGTCCAGCTCCAGCCGTGCGAGCTCGTGGACCAAGTCGTGCAAGCGTCCTGCGGCGGCGGACTTGACCCGGTGCAGGTCGGTGTCGCTCCCGCCGGTCAATGAAGGCCAGCCCAGCGGCAGCGTCGAGATGCTGCCCTCGGCGTCATCCGGCAAGAGTTCGCTCAGCAGCTTCGCGAGCATCAGCGTGTAGTCATAGCGCTGCTGCGTCGTCCAGTCGGGCTCGTAGACACGCGTCTTGACGACCGGCTCGTGGAAGTCGCCGAAGGGGAAGCCGTTGAGCGTGTAGACCACCAGCCCGAGCCCGCCCATCCACGACCGCAAATCCGCGAGCGCGACGGGGTTGCTCGTCGCGTACGCCGCCGCCTCCGCGGAGAACCAGAGTCCCACGCCCATCGGGGCATCGGGCGAGACCCGCTGCTTCACCGGCACGGCGTACCGGAGCAGGTTCGAGCGGATCGCGTCAAACGTCGCCCCCGGATGCACGTTGGTGCAGTAGCCGAGTGTGGTGTTGGGGCCGAGGAGATTGTGCATCTTGGTGCTCGTTTTAACGCCAAGTCGCCGAGACGCCAAGTCGCCAAGACCAATCAACCTGATTCTTCAGCCGGCTTGGAACGGGATTGCCATCCGGCGAACAAATAAAGCAGGCCTAGCGGTGCAAGTATGAGCCAAACTCCACTGCCCGGCCTGATCCCCATTGCTTTCCCGCTTAGCAGCGGCACAATGATTATCAGCAGCATCGCGGCAAAGAGAAGGAGTAGTGCCACACCTGGTCTGATGAAAGGTTTGCTCCTGCCGTCTTGGCCACTTGGCGTCTTGGCGTTCAAACCGAGCTCCTATTCGCTGGTCTTAAACCGCCCGCTCTGGGATAGAAACCGCAGCGGGTTCTCGTAGCTGATCTGCTCGATCGTCGCCAGCGGGTGCCCGCGCAGCCGCATCTCCTGCTGGCACTTGGGCACGGCCAGCGGGTCCGAGCAGCCCCAGTCGCCCGCCGAGTTGATCCAGAGCCGTTCTTTGCCGCACATCTCGATCACGTCCGCCGCCCGCTGCGGGGTCATCTTCGTGTCCGGGTACAGCGTCATGCCCGCCCAGAACCCGCGGTCCAAAACCGGGCCGACGGTGTGCTCCTCGACGTGGTCGATCAAAACGCGTCCCGGGTCGATCGACCCGTGGTTCCGGATCGCGTCCATGATCAGCTTCGTGCCCTTGAGCTTGTCCTCGAGGTGCGGGGTGTGCACGAGGATGAGCTGGTCGTGCTGCGCCGCGAGGTCGATCTGGGCCTCGAGGATCTCGAGCTCGTTCTTCGAGTTCTTGTTTAATCCGATCTCGCCGATGCCGAGCACATTGGGCTTGTCGAGGAATCCGGGGATCAGCGCGATGACCTCGCGGGCGAAGCCGGGGTCTTCCGCTTCTTTGGGGTTGATGCACAGCCAGCAGTGGTGGGCGATCCCGAACTGCGCGGCCCGTTTAGGCTCGACCTCGGTGAGCTGGACGTAGTAGTCGTAGAAGCCCTGCGCGGAGGAGCGGTCGAACCCCGCCCAGAACGCCGGCTCGGTCACGGCGACACAGCCGGCCTGGGCCATCCGCTGGTAGTCGTCCGTGATCCGGCTGACCATGTGGATGTGGGGGTCGATGTATCGCATCGCAGGGAGTAGGCGGTAGGTGATTACTTCGCGCTGTACGCGCCGTCCGCGCCTTTCATCGGTGCCTTGTCGATGGGTGTGTCGGTCGGGTCGCTAAAGAGTTCGAGCACGCGTTTGGCCCGCTCGCCCTTCTCGTCGATGAGCAGGGAGATGGCGCGTTGTAGCGCCTCTATGCGGAAGTCTTCGTTGGAATCTGCGGGTGCTTCTGAGCGATCCAGCCGGTCGAGGAACGCGGCGACGTCTAGCAGCTTCGCGCGGTGTTCGAGGAAGTAGCGATCGACTAACGCGTCGCGCGGCATCGGGCAGGTGGGGTGTTGTTTGGATTGACCCATCACGTAGTTAGTGTAGCAAGTGATCTGTGTATGAAGACTCAGGGAGCGATCCCGCCGTGTCGCGGGTGACGCGCGCAGCGTCCCGTGCGAACCACCCGCGTCAGGGTGTGAATGGGATTGGTCACACCCTGATGCTGAATGCTCGGACAAGGCATCAGGCGGTCGCCACGCCCGCCGCGCTTTCGCGCAGCCGGCCGATCGCCTCGGCCATCGTGTCACGGTCGATCTCGTGGACGTTGACGGGCTTGCCGATGTCCTCGATGAGCGTGATGGTCAGCCGCCCGCCGAGGTGCTCACGGAACTCGTCCAGGCCGGCCAGCAGGGCGTCGGCGTCGTCCATCGCGGGGTGGTAGAGGTCGAAGCCCAGCGCCTCCAACGTTTGCCGAATGTCCTGCGCTACTTCGGGGGCCAGCGTCCCCATGAGTTCGCAGTAGGTCACGTCGAGTGCGAGGCCGAGCGCGACGCCCTCGCCGTGCTTTACCGCGAAGTTGGTGAGCTGCTCGAGCTTGTGCCCGGACCAGTGGCCGAAGTCGAGCGGGCGGGCGGTGGTCATCTCGAACGGGTCGCCGCCGTGGGCGATGTGGTCCAGGTGCAGGTGGGCGGAGCGTTGGATGACATCGTCACCGAGCGCTCGGTCGCGCTTCCCGAGCATGCCGGCGCGTTTGCTGATCAGGCGGTACAGCCCCGCGTCCTTGAGCAGGCCGACCTTCACCGCCTCGCTCAGCCCGTTCCGCCACTCACGACCGTCGAGCGTGTCCAGCAGGGTCAGGTCGTTGACCACGGCCCAGGGCACGGCGAAGGAGCCGATGAAGTTCTTCTTGCCGAACATGTTGACGCTGTTCTTCACGCCCACGCCCGAGTCGGCCTGGGCGAGCGTGGTCGTGGGCATGCGGACCAGCCGGATGCCGCGGTGGGCCACAGCGGCGGCGAAGCCGACCATGTCCAGCACCGCGCCGCCGCCGATCACGAGGATGTAGGAGTGGCGGTCCAGGTGGGCGCGGTCGATCTCGCCGAGGAAGGTTTCGAGGTTCGAAAGGTAGTTCTTGCACGGCTCACCCCCGACCACCGAGCGGAAGCTGGCGAGCGTGGGCAGGGCCGTGGCATGGGCCGCGAAGTAGGCCTCGATCTGCTGTTGCAGGCCGGGGAGCGCCTCGACCAGGCCCTGATCGACCGCGACGAGCACCTTGGCGGGCGCTTGCTCATCGATCTCAAAAACATCGGCCAGAGCGGTGTTGCCCGTATCAAACGCGTCCCGCGTGAAGCGGACGCGGTGGGGCAGGGAGAGTTGGATCAGCGGGTCGTTGGGCAAAGCGGGCCTCGGCGAGTCGGTTTACGTATCCGGCTGGGCTTTGGACCCACCCTCTACCTCTATCGGAAACTCTACCCCTATTTTGAACCGGCGACCTCGGCGGCATGCAATTTTTTCAGGTCTTCCCAGTAATTGGGATAGGTCTTGTTCACACACGACGGGTCGTTGATCGTCACCGTGCCCGGCGGGGCGGCCAGGCCGATCACGCTGAACGCCATCGCCATGCGGTGGTCATCGTAGGTATCGACGGCGGCGGGGGTCAGTTCGTTACCCACGGGCGGTTCAATAAGGATGTCGTCCTTCTCGATCTCGACCTGCGCCCCGAGCTTGACCAGCTCCACCCGGATTGCTTCCATCCGGTCGGTCTCCTTGACCCGCAGGTTGCCGACCTTGCGGATCCGCGTCGGGCCCTCGGCGAGGACCGCGAGCGCCGCGAGCGTCTGGGCCATGTCGGGCATGCGGTTGAGCCGGACATCGACCCCGCGCAGCCTGCCAGACGGCGGGGCGCTGACCATAGTCGAATGCGTTTTCTGATCGACCGTGCAGCCCATCTGGCCGAGGATCATGCAGAAGTCCGCATCGCCCTGGACCGATTCGCTGCCGAGGTTTTCGATCGTGCAGGTCGAGCCCGGCACGGCCGCAGCCGCGGCGAGGAAGTACGACGCGTTGCTCGCGTCCGGCTCGATTGTGTATGGCGTCGCGCGGTAATCCGCGGCGGTCACGCGAACCGCGTTGTTCTTCGGCCCGCCCCATTCGTGCCCGACCCCGAAGTGTTTCATCAGCTTCAGCGTCATCGTGATGTAAGGCAGCGAGGTGATCTTGCCGTTGAACGTGATCGTCACCCCGCGCGGCGTGCACGGCCCGGCGATCAAGAGCGCCGAAACAAACTGCGAGCTCAGCGTCGGCTCGAGCGACACGAACCCACCCTCAAACTGCGGGTCCGCATTGATCTTCAGCGGCGGGTAGCCTTCTTCACCGAGGTATTCGATGTCGGCACCGAGTTGCAGCAGCGGCTCGACGAGTTCGCCGATCGGTCGTTCACGCATCCGCTCGATGCCGTCGAGGGTGTACGTCCCGTCGCCGAGGCAGCAAGCCGCGGTGAGGAAGCGCATCGCGGTACCCGCGTTGCCTAAATGCAGCTCGGCCTGTTTCGCCGCGATCCGGCCGCCCCGGCCTTGGACCGTGACGCGCGTCGCCGTCTCGTCGATGTCCAGCGCGAAGCCGAGTGACTGGAGTGCCTCAAGCATCCGCCGGGTGTCGTCGGCGAACAGCACGCCGTCGAGCGTCGTCGCCCCGTCCGCCAGCGCCGCGATCAAGAGCGCCCGGTTAGTCAGGCTCTTGCTCCCTGGCGGGGCCAGCGTCAGGTCGAACGGCTTGGCGGGCTCGATCAGGATCGAATCACTCACGGTCTTCCCTCACTTCGCCTTGCGGAACACCGCGACGATGTTCTCCACCGGCACGACGAACAGCCGGTTGTCGCCCTCGAAATCGACCGGTACCGCCTCCTTTGGCGAGAACAGCACCCGGTCGTACTGCTGGATCGGGTAGTCCTCGTCGTGCTCGACCTCGGCGGATACCGCGACGATGCGCCCGGTCAGCGTGGGGATCTCGATCTTATCCGGCAGGTGGATGCCGCTCTTGGTCTGCTTCTTGTCCTCGTCTTTGCGGATGAGCACACGCGCGCCGACCGGCTCGACGATCTCAAGCTCGGGCCTGCGGGTCTTGGGGGTGGAATCGGGCATCAGTGGATTTTACAGGATGGATTGCACGCGAGTGCAAAACAGGATGTTATTCAATAGCCTGCAGCTGACAGCTGCGCGTCAAAGCCTCTGACGCTTCGTCCGCGCAGCTGTTCGTTCCGGGCTATTGAGGAGGCTTTCTACTGAGCGTGATTGCTCGCGTAAACCAACCGACACTTCTCCGGCGTCCGCCCGTGCTCGTCGAACAGCATGAGTTCATTCGGCTCATCGGCCTTCAGCCACGGCTCGGGCAGGTAGTAGCGGTCCTGCGGGCCGACGCGCTTGCCCTCGCGGGTTTGTTGCCAGTACCGGCCGAGGTTGTGGCCGTTAAGGATGATCTGGCCCTTGCTCATCCCGACCGGTTCGAGCCACAGCGGGGCTGCAGTCGATTTGACGCTGAACGTGTTCGACAACCAGGCGGGCTGGCTAGGCAGGGACTTGGGCAGCGCACGCCAGCCGTCATCGCCGAGCGTCGGGATCGACCACGGCGTGAACGCCCAGCCGTCGTTGGGCGTGGCCTGGCCGGTGGTCTGGTAGAAGTGTACGTGCCTGTCGATCGCGACGCCGTCGGTGAGCGGGGCGAGCAGTTCCAGCTTGATGGTGTTCTTCCCACCGGTTACGGGCCCGTCGCCGGCCGGGTCGAGCAGCACGCGGATCTTGCCGCCGCTCAGTTCGCCGGCGTAGTATCGCATCGGCTGGTCGTTGACGCTGACGACGCACGGCTGGCCGAGGCCGTCGATCTCCAAGATGATCGGCCGGCGTGACTCGGGCTTGATCGTCCATGCGAGCGCCTCGGCCATCGGCCTCGCTCCCGCATGCTGGTGGTAGGCCAGCGTCTCCACCGCGAACGGGTCACCGGCCGGCTGCTTGGTGATCTCGGGCTTGCCCGGCTTGATCGCTTTCACGTGGTACAGATGATCGGCCAGTCCCTTGCGGTCCTTGCCGACGTCCTGGCCGTAGTTGTACCGCCCGAGGTGGTCGGCGAGCACGACGGTGTCGCCGGCGAGCTTGACCGAAGTCGGATCGTCGCTCGCGCCTTCACCTTTGCCGAACAGCGCGGCGAGCTTTCCATTCTCATAAACGTGCAGTCGGTCGCCGCCGTCGTGCACAAGCGCCTTGCCTGTCGCGGGCTTCTTGTTGGTGAAGCGGTACCAGCCGTAACCGAACGCCTGGTCGAGTTCGCCGAGTGATGCCGGCCCGTCGATCGGTTGGTAGGCATCATCGCCGCCCTCAACCAGCGTCTTCAATGACAGCGTCTGCCATTTACCCAGCTTCGGCGCGGTCGGCTTGCTCGGCTGCGCCAGCCGCTTGCGGCTTGACACGCCCGCTGCGCTGACCGTCGTCACCGACCCCCAGCCCTCGCACGCGATCGGCTTGCCTTCCGCATCCAGCCCGTCACACCCAACGACCAACGCGTTATCCGTCACGTAGGCAGCATCGATCTGCTCGTGGTTCAACACCGCGATGTTGATCGGGTCCGCTTCGATGACCGCTGGCGTCTTGCCGGCCGGCACGGTGATCTCGTGATGCTCGCCATCGATCGACACCGCGCCCCGAGCGCCGGCGGGGCCGAACACGACCAGCAGCCTGCGGTCGATCAAGGCCCACGGGCTGAGGCTGGTGTAGTCGAGCGTGGCGACGCCGCCGAGGCTCGCGTTGAGCAGTACCCAGGCTGTGCGTTGCCCGGCGTGCGGCACGTCGAGCTTCAGGCCGCTGGGCAGCATGACTTCGGTGTGTTTGGTCTTGTCCTTCGCGGGCTTGAGCAGCATGAGCACCTCGCCCTGCCCGCCGCGCTGGTGGAGCAGGGAAACAGGGTGGTCTTCTTCGCTCAGCGCGATCATGGGCGTGGGCACGTTGTCGCAGGCTGCGAGGACGTGGCCGAACTGGCTGGCGAAGGTGCACAACCGCTTGGTCGCGGCGTACTTGTCGCCACGCTGGCCGGCCTCGCCGAGCGGCGCGTCGTAGTCGTAGCTGGTGGTGATGTAACAGCTGTCGCCGACGGTCGTGCGCCCGCCGGTGAAGCCGAAGTTGGTCCCGCCGTGGAACATGTAGAGGTTGAACTGCGCCCCGACGCCGATGAGCCCGGCCATGCGGTACTCGTGCGTGCCTGCATCAACGTGCTTGCCGGGTTCACCGCCCCAGCTCTGGTACCAGCCCGGCCAATACTCCATGACCATCGGCGGGGCGTCCGGACGGACCTGCATGAGTTGGCGCATCATCGCCGGCAGGTCGCGCGAGCCGTTCCACGTATCGATCGTGCCCTCCGCCGGCTGCCAGAGGTTGTTGCAGTTGGCGATCGGCACGCTGCAGCCGTGCTGGCGGAGCATACTGACCAGGCGGTCGAAGTAGGCTCCGCCGGCCTCGGGGTGGTGGCAGAACCACTCGTTCTCGGCCTGCATGAGCACGATCGGCCCGCCGCCTTTGGAGGTCGCCTGGAGATCGCCGACCTGCTGCATCACGGCCCGCAGGTAGCGATCCGCCGCCTCCATGAACAGCGGCTCGTCCTCGCGGAGGCGCGGGCGGCTGCCCTTCTTGTCCGCGACGCCGTGCAAGTAGGCCGGCAGTCCGCCGAAGTCCCACTCGCTGCAGACGTACGGCCCAGGACGGAGGATGCAGTAGAGCCCCTCGTCGGCGACCGTCTTGACAAAGGCCCGAAGATCCAACTCGCCAGTAAAGTCGAAGACACCCGGTTTTTGTTCGTGTGCGCTCCAGAAGACGTAGGTTTCGATGCAGTTCAGCCCGGCCTGCTTGGCCGCCCGGATGCGGTCGCGCCAGAGCCCGCGCGGCACGCGGGTGTAGTGGATCGCCCCGGAGACCAGCCAGACCCGTCGGCCGTCGATCGAGAAACTGCGGCCGTCATAAGAAACCTCGGGCATGCGTGGGGCTCCGCGTCTGTAACCAGGCCTGTAACCCAAAACCGGCCGATACGTCAGAACCTAAACAGTAGGCGTGCGTATTAATAAGTCAAACCGATCGGCTATCATGTGCATAGAATTACAGGGATCTCGCTCTCGACCCGGACCGGCCAGAATCGATGATGACCCGATACAAAACTGGTGGTAGTGCGCGGCGGCTGCCCGGCCTGGTTGCTATGACGCTGTCGGCCGTGCTGCTCGGCGGGTGCTACGGCTCGGTCACCGACCTGGACCGCGAGGTGTCGAACATGATCGCCGAGCGCCAGCGGCTGACACTGGGTCACCAGGGCGTCAGCGACGCGCAGGCCGGGCTGCCGGCGTTGTCTGGCAGCTCCATCGGCCGCTACGCCGAGAACCCTGCGACCTTTAACCCGGCGGCCGCGGACCTGCCGGCTCGCCCGGCCGATGAGACGGACTCCGCCGACGATGACACGTCGCTCTCGTTCGAGCTGGAGCCGGTCGAGTTCGACCTGCCCGCGTTGCTGGCCTATTCCATCGAGCACGCGCCCGAGTACCGCTCAGAGAAAGAAGCGCTGTTCCTCGCTACGCTCTCGTTGATCATCGAACGCCACGCATGGGGACCGAGATTCTTCAACACGCTGTCGGCCGACGTCTCCGGAACGCCCGAGTCCGGCGACTTCGACACCGCACTGGACATCGTCAACGACTTTACGCTCACCCAGCGCCTGCCCTACGGCGGGGACATCTCCGTCTCGGCCCTGGTCAACTACACCAATTTGCTCCAGCGGGCCAGCACGACCACGGCCGCCGACGACGCACAGGACGCGAGTATCAACGCGTCGATCGATCTGCCGCTTTTACGGGGTTCCGGTCAGGTCGCGCGCGAAGATCTGATCCAGGCAGAACGCGATCTTGTTTATGCCGCCCGCGAGTTCGAGCGCTTCCGCCGGGAGTTTTTCGTTGATATATCAAATACATATTTCGGCCTGCTCCGACAGCAGCAGAGTATTACGAATCAGCAGCAGCAGATCGACGGCCTGATGCGCCTGGCCGAGGAGCAGCGCGATAAACACAAGGCCGGGCAGATCCCCGGTTTCGAAGCCGACGACGCCGAGGCGCAGGTTTTGTTCGGGCGGTCGGACCTCGCCGACGTTGTTGATAGTTACGGCTCGTCGTTGGATGCACTCAAGCTGCGGATCGGGATGCCCGTCGAGCAGCCGCTGACGATCGTGCCGGTGGAGATCCGCGTGCCGAGCCCGGCGCTGGATACCGTTGAGTCGATCGCGATCGGCCAGTCCGCGCGGCTTGACCTGCAGACGACCAAGGACGAGGTCGAAGACGCCGAGCGCGGGGTGCTGGTCGCCAAGAACCAGCTGCGTGGAGACCTGGGCCTGAACGCCTCGGCGAGCCTGCGTACGGACTCGAACCGCGAGGTCGGTGGTGCCGATTTCGAGCTTAGCGATAGCGACTACCGCGTCGGCGTGGAGTACAGCCCGCCCTTGGACCGTAAGACCGAGCTGGCCCAATACCGCAGCGCGCTGATCAGCCTCGAACGGGCCGAACGCACATACCGTGTCGAGCGGGACCGTGTCGCGCTGGACATCCGTGACGCGAGCCGGGAGATCGAGCGTGCGACACTGACGCTTGAGCTTCAGGCCCAGAACGTAACCCTCGCCGAGAAGCGGCTGGAGAACATCAAGATTCTGCGCCGACGCGGCGACGTTCAGCCCCGGCGGATCATCGAGGCCGAGGAAGACCTGCTCGACGCCCGTAACCGCCGGGACCAGGCCCAGACGGACCTGCAGACCAGCGTGCTGGACTACCTGCTCCAGACCGGGCAGATGCGGGTTGATGGTGATGGCCGTTGGCTCGCGCCCGGCACGCTGGTGCCGGCGGAGCCTAGACCGGAAGCGCCGGTGCCCGGGGCGTAATACTGTTGTGACTCGTGCGTTTGTCCGATGCAGAGTGATGTGATGCCCATGCAGACCCGACACCAGCCCGCTCCCGTTGTAACCGCCCGCCGGAGCGAGGTGGGTGGCGCGCGCCCGGTCGTCGTCGTGGTGATTGTGCTGTGCCTGCTGACGCCCGTTGTTGGCCTGGGGTGGTGGGCGCTCAACCTCGATCGTGGGCCCAACGGCTCGGCCGCCGCGCCCGGCGAAGCGCCGCAGTGGGCGGTCGTCCGCAAGGAAGTGATCCCCGTCACCGTCGTCGCCGAAGGTGATCTGGTCGCCAAAGACCAGGTCGACATCATCAACCTGATCGACCACCCCGACGACGAGACGATCGAGTCGATTGTTGAAGAGGGCAGCTGGGTCAAGGAAGGCGAATGGCTGTACACCCTCACCGCGCCGGGCCTGGTATCGGACCGCGACGAGTGGCAGTCACGTGTCCGCGAGGCCGAAGCCGAGGCCGAAGAGGCCCGCCGCAACCTCGAGATCGAGAAGGACACCGCGGCGAGCGCCGAGGACCAGGCCCGCCTGACCCTTGAGTTGGCCAAGCTCTCGCACCAGCAGTGGCTCAAGGGCACGCACCCCCAGCGCGTCCGTGAGCTGGATCTCGCGCTGGAGAAGGCTAAGCGGGAGCTCGAGCAGGCGACACGGGAGCTGGGGTTTAGCAAGGAACTGTTCGAGAAGGACTTTATCAGCCGCACGGAGTTGGAGGAAGACGAGATCGCGCTGATCGAGGCCGAGGACGCACTGGAGACCGCCAAGCTCGCGATCGAGGTCTACAACAGCTACGAGAAGGTGAAATCCGAGAAGGAGATGCTCAGCGACATCACCCAGGCCGAAGACGAACTGGACCGGACGATCCGCAAGAACGAGAACCGCATCAAGCTGATGGAAGCGCAGATCGAGAGCCAGCAGAACGAGCTGGCCCAGCGGCAGACACGCCTGGCCGACTTGGAACGGATGGTCGGCAACCTGACGGTTCACTCGCCGCGTGATGGGATGGTGCTCTACGCCTCGACGATCGGCTACGGCTGGGAGAGGTGGCGCACGATCCGGCCGGGTGCCGGGCTGCGCGGCGGCTCGCGGGTCATGGTCGTGACCAACACCAAGCAGATGATCGCCAACCTCTACGTCCACGAATCGCGTATCAATGAGATCCAAGAGCAACAGCCGGTCAGCATCAAGGTCAACGCCCGGCCGGACGAGGTCTTCAACGCCACGATCATCGACAAGAAAAACAGCGCTGTGCAGAACAACAACGGCAACCCGCACCTGCGGCAGTACCAGGTCCTGGCGGAGATGCCGCCGAACCTCGGCGACGACATCCGCCCGGGCATGAACTGCAGCGGGGAGATCTACATCCGTAGGATCCCCGAGACCCTGGCCGTGCCGGTGCAGGCCGTCCACACCGAGGGCGGCGAGCACTTCGTTTATGTCGAGGCCGAGAGGGGCAAGGTCCGCCGGCAATTCATTGAGATGGGTGGGGCGAGCGAGACGCTCGTGCAGATCAAATCCGGTCTGGAGATCGGGGCACGCGTGCTGCTGCGCAACCCCCAGCCCGGCGAGGTGCTGCCCGAGAGCCTCGAGCCGAAGCCCGTCGCCGAGCAGGATGAGGCGGGTCAGTCGGGCAATACCTGAGTCCGGCGACACACCATTCCCCCAAATTATCGATGCCGCGCAGCTTGCCCGGCCGCGTCTGCACGTGGTTTTGGTACACTTAGGGATTCCCCCTAGCGAACCCAAGCCACCCGGAACCGCCGTGCAGGAAGCGATCAACAAAGCCGCCGCCCTCGTCGAAGCCCAGGCTTACATCCGCCGGTTCGACGGCAAGCAGGTCGTCGTCAAGGTCGGCGGGTCGATCATGGACGACCCCGCGGCGCTCACGAATCTTTTGCACGACGTCTGCTTCATGCATGCCGTCGGCATGCGCCCGATCGTCGTGCACGGCGGGGGCAAGGGCATCACCGCCGCGATGGAGCAGGCCGGTCTCGAGGCCCAGTTCGTGCAGGGCCGGCGGTACACCGACGAACGCACGCTCGCGATCGCCGAGCACGTGCTGGTCAACGACATCAACGCGGGCATGCTCAAGACCATCGCCGACGACGGCTACCGTGGCATGGGCCTGCACTCGCTGTCGAGTTGCGTCGTGTTCGGCAAGCGGCTGTTCCTCGAAGGCGAAGCCGGCCGGCGGATCGACATCGGCTCGGTCGGTGAGGTCACGGGCGTCAACGCCGAGCTCCTGCACGCGGTCACCGAGGCGGGCATCATCCCGGTCATCGCGCCGATCGCACGCGACCCGGCGGGGGGCAAGCTGAACATCAACGCCGACTCGGTCGCTGGCCACGTCGCCGCCGCGACCCAGGCCGAGAAGCTCGTGCTCGTCTCGGATACGCACGGCATCCGCAAGTCCGACGATGTGAACGACCTGGCGCGGCACCTGAGCCGTGGCGAGATCGAGGCGTTGATCGGTAGTGGCGTGATCAGCGCCGGCATGCTGCCGAAGGTCGAGGCCTCTCTGATCGCACTCGAGGGCGGCGTGACCAAGGCACACATCATCGACGGCCGCATCCCGCACGCGTTGCTGCTGGAGGTCTACACCGACGCAGGCGTCGGCACCGAAATCGTTTTGTAATTCGTTCCTCAGCACCCGCCCGACTGGGCGGGGCCGTTTGTTATTCATTGAGGCGGATCACCATGTCCAACCACACCGCCACGAAATCCGAACCCGTGACGCACTTCCTCACCATTAAGGATTGCTCGCGCGATCAGCTCGACCGGATATTTGATTTCGCCTACAAGCTGCGCGGACAGCGTGAGCAGGGCGTCATCAATGATCCGATCCTCAAGGGCAAGACACTGGGCATGTTCTTTGAAAAACCCTCGCTGCGCACGCGTGTCAGCTTTGAGCAGGGGATGTACGAGCTCGGCGGCCACGCGATCGTGCTCGGGCAAAACGAAGTCGGCCTGGGCAAGCGCGAGTCCGTCGCAGACTTCACGCGCGTGCTAAACGGCATGGTTCACGGGATCGCCGCGCGGGTCTACAACCACGAGCACCTCAGGGAGATGGCTGAGCACGCGACAGTCCCGGTCATCAACATGCTCAGCGATATCTCGCACCCGGCGCAGGCGCTCGCCGACGCGATGACGATCATGGACGCGTTCGGGCGGGGCCTCAACGGCAAGCACGTCGTGTTCGTCGGCGACGGCAACAACGTGGCCCGATCCCTCGCGATGATCTGCGGCAAGCTCGGCGCGGCGTTTACGCTGGCCAGCCCGCCGGACTACGCGCTGGAGCAGGCCTTCGCGGACCGGGTGATGGCCGCGTGCCCGGGCATGGACTTCACGATGTGCCACGACCCGTTCCAGGCGGTGCGGTACGCCGACGCCGTTTATGCCGACACGTTTGTCTCGATGGGCCAGGAGGAAGAGAAATCCAAGCGCCTGAAGACGTTCAAGGACTTCCAGGTCAACGAGAAGCTCATGGCCGAGGCCCCCGACCACGCGATCGTGCTGCACTGCCTGCCCGCCTACCGCGGCGTCGAGATCACCGACGCGGTGATGGACGGCCCGCAGTCCCGTGTCTTCCAGCAGGCACACAACCGTTTGCACGCCCAAAAGGGCATGCTGGCGGTGGTGATGGGATGAGATTGCTGGCGGTTCAATATCAAATCACCTCGATCCCAAACTTCCCCAGCGCCCACATCGTCCCCGCGTAGCATCCGAACATAAACGCCGTGCTGATCACCATCGCCCCGGCGAAGGGCAGGTGCTTGAGTAGCCACGGCAGGACCAGGAAGAACGGCAGCGTCGGCAGCACGAACCACAGCACGCTGGTGGCGTGCTGCGAGACGATCTGCACCGCCTCCTGCTTGTTGTCGTTTTCGGCGTACAGCCAGATGATCGACAAGTAGGACACCAGCGGCAGCGACGCAATCAGGCCGCCGAGGTAGCCGGTGCGTTTGGAGACCTCGGTGACAATGACGATCAGGACCGCGGTGATGAGGACTTTGAGTGCGGGATGCATTTGGCGGGCTCCGGTAGGACGGGCTTCCAGCCCTGTCATATCTGATCTGGTGGAGAACAAATGAAAGGCAGGATGCCTGTCCCACCGCCTGCTAGCATACGGATATGGGCCCGGATGTCGACGAATGCAACGCCGTGCTGATCGTGGTCGGCTCGCACCTGCGGGCGGAGGAGCGCGACCGGCCGCTGGCGTACGGGCTGCGGACGCGGATCGAGCACTGGCGCGACATGCACGCCGAGCAGCTGGGCGTGCCGCTGACGCCGCTGGTCTGCACGGATTTGTGGTACCTCAACCATCAGGATTTGCAGCGTCGGCCGACGATCTGCCTGGGCGGGCCGGGCGTCAATGCGCTGGCGGCGATCAACGCGAACCAGTCGGATGATGAAGACGACGACCAGGGAGGTCCCGAAGGTGCTTCCGGGGGCGAGCCGCGGGTCACGATCATGATCGATCCGGACTTCACGCACCTGCGCGTCGGGGTCTGGGGCACGGACACCGAGCTGACCGAGAAGGGCCTGGAGCTGTTTTGCGAC
This sequence comes from Phycisphaeraceae bacterium, assembly GCA_028280965.1. Classification (GTDB taxonomy): domain Bacteria; phylum Planctomycetota; class Phycisphaerae; order Phycisphaerales; family Phycisphaeraceae; genus JAHQVV01. The sequence continues at coordinate 18,683 of JANQKT010000021.1, read as the reverse complement.
CGCTATCTCGACGCGTACCTGCGTGCATGCGTGACTCAGGTCGAGCCGAAGACGGACTGATGAAAGTCCGACGTCTATCCCAATAAGTGCCTGGATCTTGGAACCCACGGGCACGGCGGGCGTCCAACGAGTTCCCCGGTCTCGCAATGGGGCTGCAATCAAAACTCGTTGAAATCAAGGAGATGGCACAATGCTCAAGACGAACAGCCTATTGGCCGTCATGCTGCTCGGTTTGCTGGCAGTGACTGGGACCACCTACGGCGTCGAAGACGAGCCCGGCACGGTCCCTGCGGTGGAAGCGCTGAGCCTGTCCGCGAAGCAGAACGTGTTTGATGACGCGACACGCGACAAGCCGCTTGAGCTGAAATCTTCTGAGGATGCCAAGGCTTACTTCAGCGATGACCAGCTCAAGGTGCTGAACAAGAACGTGGACTGGGACAAGCAGGCCGTGCTGGTCTTCGCCTGGCGGGGCTCGGGGCAGGACAAGATGGAGGCAGTGGTCAAGGAGACAGGCGACGACGGCCTGCTGGTCGAGTTTGTCTACACCGCCGGCTTGACCCGGGACCTGCGCGAGCACACCCGCTTCTTCGCGGTCCGTAAGGGCGTGGAATGGAAGCGCACCGACGGGAAGTTCGGCCGTTAACAGCACTAACCCGCTTTGCGTCCTACACTGTCCGCATGATCGAGTACTCGCTCTTGTTGGTGTGTACCGGCAACACCTGCCGCAGCCCGATGGCAGAGGGTGTCGCCAAGCGGATGCTCGCCGAGCTCAAGCGCGTGCCGATCGATCAGCTGGAGGCCGCGGGCGTGCGCGTGCGCTCGGCGGGGGTGATGTCCGGCGGGGGCAGCCCGGCGAGTGCCGAGGCGGTCGAGGCGATGCAGCAGATCGGCATCGACATCGCCGATCACCAATCCAGCGCGCTGACCGAGGACCTGATCCAGGACGCGGATGCGGTCTACACGATGACCGAGGGCCACCGCCAGGCCGTGCTGATGCTCAGCCCTAACGCCTCGGCGAAGACGCAGCGGCTGGACCCCGAGGGTGACATCATCGACCCCATCGGCGCACCGCTGGAGGTCTACCGCCAGACCGCGGAGATGATCCGGCGGGCGCTCGAGCAGCGGATCACCGAGCGGTATGGCGACGCCGCGAAGCGCTAGCCCCGCGTTATCATATTGCGATGCCTGACTCGCCGAATCGTGTTGCGCTGGACCGCGTCGATTGGTCGGCCGTGCTGCCCGTCCTCCGCCTGGTAAGCGCCTTCCGCCACGCGCTCCAGCCCGGGAAGCTGATCGTTGCGCTGCTCGCGGTGCTGCTCATCCATCTCAGCGGATCGGTGTTTGACCTGATGTGGGGCAAGCCTATCGAAGCCTACGGCAGCGAAACGGGCATCTACGAATGGATTGCCTCCGAGCAGCAGCAGGCCTTCAATATCGTGGTCCATGCCGCGATCTCATTTGAGCTCGGGCTGGGCGGTGATACGCCGGGTGTACTGGGCGGGCTCAAGCGCATGTTCGTGGAAATCCCCGGCCGGGCGTTCTCGCAGCACCCCTGGTTTACGCTGTTGTTCGGTGCGGATGTGCTGTTCATCCTCGCGCTGGCCAGCGGCTTGATCTGTCGGATGGCGGCGACCCAGGCCTGCGCCGGCCACATGACGGCGTTGCCTGCAGCGGCACGCTTCGTGTGCAATCGTTTAGCGTGGTACCTGCTCACCCCGCTGATGCCGACGCTGCTGATCCTGATCCTCGGCGGGGTGCTGATCCTCGCAGGGCTGGCGCTGTTCAACGCGCCCTGGCTAGACCTGGTCGGCGCGGCGCTGTATGGCCCATTGCTGGTGCTCGGCTTTGTCATCGCGCTGGTCACGGTGCTGCTCATCTTCGCATTGTGCCTCATGGCCCCGGCGTTGTCGGTTGAGGGCACCGACGGATTCGACGCGATCGCGCGTTCGTTCAACTACATCATGTTCAAGCCCTGGCAGTTCGCCGGCTACCTGCTGGGCGCGGTCGTATACGCCGCGGTCGTTTATGTGCTCGTCTCGTCGCTGGCGGGGCTGACGTTCGACGCCACGGCGGGGTTTATCGAGGTCGGTGCGATCGCGGAGGTGGATGGCGAGATTGAAGACGGTGTGTCACGCTTTGAAGCGATCCGTTCCGACCCGGAAGGCCCCAGCGACTCGATCGGCCCTTCGGCCTGGGTTGTGCGGCAGTGGCACGGCCTGCTGGCCGCGCTTGTGATCGCCGTGATGTTCAGCGTGGTGTGCTGCCTGCAGACGCAGGTGTACGTCTTGATGCGCCGGTGCGCCGACGGCACACCGCTGGACGACTGCGCCGCGGACGACGAGCAGGAACCCTGGTCCAGCCCGAAGGACATGGTGGACCCCGAGGCCCAGGCCATCGCCGAGGCTGGGCCCAGCTCCGCGAAAGCGCCCACCAACGACGCGGACCGCCCGGCGGCGGAGGAGTAGGGCGATGGGCCGCGGCCTTGCTTCTCGGCGAACTGCCATTGCCGCGCCATGCACCTGGCTGGTCCTGGTATTTGTTCTGTTGTCCTCGTGCGGCCGATCGGGCCAAGAAAAGGCCAGCGCGGATCAGGCCAATCAAGGCAGCGCACCGCCCTCCCCGACGATCGTCTCCCTTACCCCCGCGATCACGCAGATGCTCATCGACATGGGCAAGCGAGACCAGATCGTCGGCGTCAGCCGCGACGACGACCGTGCGCTCGGCCTGCCGGTCTGCGGCTCGTACAACGACCCGGTCCTCGCCCGCATCCTCGAACTCGAGCCGGACCTGGTCATCACAGAGACGCCGTTCGGTGACTACGCCAATGCGCCGGGGCTGCTGCGCACACACGCCGAGCAGGGCATCTTCAAGCTCGCCGTCATCCCGCACAGCCGGTCGATCGCGGATGTCGAGCGCGCGCTGACCGACGCGGAGATCGGGTTGGGCCAGGTCGTTGGCGACCGGGCGGCCGCCGAGCGCGCTCGCAATCTGATGATGACACGGCTGGAACGGATCCGCGAGGCCGTAGAAGACGCCGGGCGCCCGCGCGTGCTGATGCTGATCGAGCCGGCGTCGCTAGGAGCGCTCGGCCCGGGCGCGACGCATGATGAATTGCTGCGTCTGGCCGGCGGCACGAACGCGGTGGCCGAGTACAAATCCGCCTACATCCGGCTCGACCGCGCACAGATCCAGCAGGCCGTGCGCCCGGACATCGTGCTGATCATCGAACCGGACGGGCAGGCCATCGAAGCGAGCGACCCACGCCTGCGTGCGCTCGAGGGCCTGGTGGTACCCGCGGTTGCCGATCAACGCTTCTTCGTCATCGGCCACCCCCAGGCGCTGCTGCCCTCGACGCAGATCCCCGCCATCGCGAAGCAGATGGCCATCGCGATCCACCCTGCCCACGCCGACGCGATCGAAGCGGCTTACGCCTCGGCCGAGCGGGACTTGTTAGAACATGTAGCCAGCACCGGCGGAGACGGGCCGTGAGCCGACGCCGCCATGTCATCGTCTGGGTACTGCTCGTGGGCCTCGTGCTCGCCGCGATCGTCGGCCGGCTCATGGTCGGCTCGACCGCGATCGGCTGGCCCGAACACGCCCACGCCGGCATCGTTATGGGCGAACGGTTTCAGCGCATGGCCATCGCGTCCATCGTTGGCGTCGCGCTCGCGGTCAGCGGGGTTGCGCTGCAGGCGCTCCTGCGCAACCCCCTCGCCGAACCTTACATCCTCGGCCTGTCCACAGGCGCGGGGCTGGGCATCATGGCCCAGGGCTACCTCGCGATGCAACTCGGTCGATCGATCGGGCCCGATGGGTTCGGCGCGGCCATCGGCTCGGTCCTCACCCTCTCGATCGTCTTCCTCGCCAGCCGGCGGCGGGGCGTGATCGACCGGCTCGGGCTGCTGCTCGTCGGCGTCGTGCTCAGCACGATCAACGGCGCCGCGATCATGCTGCTCGACCACCTCGCCGGTCCACGCGGGCTCAACCCCGGCGGCGTCGGTGCACAGTTGAATGAATGGATGATGGGCCTGCTGCCCAACCGGCAACTCGGCTGGCCGGACGGGCTCGCCGCCTCGGTCACCGCCGCGGCGGTGGTGGTGCTCTTCTGGCAGGGCCGGGCGATGGACGTCGCGACACTCGACGATGACGAGGCCGCGTCGTTGGGTGTCAACACGGGTTGGCTCAAGACGCTGCTGCTGGTCAGCGCGAGCGCGCTGACCGCGACGGCGGTGCTCATCGCCGGGCCCATCGCGTTCATCGGGCTGATCGCCCCGCACCTTGCGCGCGTGCTGCTCGGCCCGGCCCACCGCCCGCTGCTGGTCGGCGCCGGCATGCTCGGTGCGGTCTTGCTCATCACGGCCGACACCGCGTCCGCCTATGTAATGTACCTGCACCCGCCGCTCGGCCGGATCCCCGTCGGCATCTTCACCGCGATGCTCGGCGGGCCGGTGTTCCTCTGGCTCTTGCGGCCCCAGCTCGGCCGGGGGATGGAGTAGACTCCCCGCTATGAGTCAACACTTCGCCGACCGACTGCTCGATGCCTGCAAGACCAAGGGCGCACCCGTGTGCGTCGGGCTGGACCCGGTACTCGACCGCTTGCCCGACGTGATCGATAAGACCGACCCGGTCCAGGCGATCGAGGCGTTTTGTCTTGGCGTGATCGATGCGGTTGCCGACGCCGTGCCCGCGGTCAAGCCGCAGTCGGCCTGCTTCGAGCGCTATGGTGCCCCCGGCGTCGCCGTCTATCACAAGGTCGTAAAACACGCGAAAGAGCAGGGACTGATTGTCGTCGGCGACGCCAAGCGCGGCGACATCGGCACCTCCAGCGCCCACTACGCCGCGGGACTGCTCGCAGGCGATCAAGGCTGCGACAGCCTCACCGTCAACGGCTACCTCGGCGGCGACGGCCTCGAACCGTTCATGCAGGCCGCGGAAAGCGAGGGTAAGGGCCTGTTCGCCCTGGTCCGCACCTCCAACCCCGGCGGCGACGCGGTCCAGTCACTCGAGCTCAAAGACGGCCGAACCGTCGCCGAGGCCGTGGGCGATGTTATCGCCGAGCTGGGATCGCGCTGCGTCGGCGAATCCGGCTACAGCAACGTCGGCATGGTTGTCGGCGCGACCAAGCCCGAAGACGCCGCCAGGCTCCGCGAACGCTACCCGCAGCAACTCTTCCTCGTCCCCGGCTTCGGCGCCCAGGGCGGCGGGGCGGAGGATGTCAAAGCCTGCTTCAAACCCGATGGCACCGGCGCACTCATCACGGCGAGCCGGTCGGTGATTTATGCGTTCGGCCATGGGAACCCCCAACCGTGGCACGATGTGATTGAATCTTCGGCAGAGAGCCTCTGCGACCAAATTGCCGAGATACTTGGATAGTACTTGGCCGTATTATTTTCAAACAGCGAATCCATGAAAAGGCCTGAAATGGCAATGAAAGAAACAGTCGGATCGCTAAGAGCCTATTTCGTTTTGGCTGGAACCGTCAGTGTTGCGCTTCATGTCTTTAGCTTGAACGTATTGGCTCAAGAAGAATCGCTTGATTCGATTGGCGTATTTATTTCTGTCATTGGTCTCGGGCTCGGCGTGGCGCTGCTTTACCTCGCGATACGGCTTAAGCATCTGCTGGTTGCTTCACCACAGCAGATCAAGGGTGTCCTCATTACCGGCGCCGTGATTATTGCCGTTTCGTTATTGCTGCAACTGTTGGGTGATATACAGCCGGCGTCATTTGTGAGAGCCATTATCGGTTGGCTGATCACGTGGTATCTCTATGTCAACACGACGCGATTATCAAAAGAGGCGCAGAGCGCGCCGGCAGCGCAGAACAACGAGTCTCAGGACGTTAGTGCTGATTAATGACAATAGCTTCGCCGGGTGCCACACAGCGCCCTACGGGGCGCGGTGCGGCACCCATCTGTCTGAGACACGAATGGGGCTCAAACCTCTTTCCGCGGCGGGTGCTCACTGAACCGCCCCTTCATCCACGTCGAGATCGCGGTGTCGTACTCGGCCGTCCTCGTGAACGCGGCGGCGGCGAGGGATCGGCGGACGGCCAGCGTCGTCGCGCCGTCGTTGTGCTCGATGTTGTTCGCCACCATGTCGTACTGCGACGGGTCGGTCACGATCGTCACGTAGCGGTGGTTCTTCGCTGACGAGCGCACCATCGACGGCCCGCCGATGTCGATCTGCTCGATCGCGTCCGCGTCGCTCACCGATTCGTCCGCGACGGTCTTCTCGAACGGGTACAGGTTCACGCAGACCAGGTCGATCGGCGTGATCGAATGTTCGTTCAGCGATGCGGCATGGTCATCCTTGTCGCGCAATGCGAGCAGCCCGCCGTGGATCTTGGGGTGCAGGGTCTTGACCCGGCCGTCCATCATCTCGGGGAAGCCGGTGACCTGCTCGACGGGCGTGACGTCGATGCCCGCTTCGCGGAGCGCCCGCGCGGTCCCGCCGGTCGAGATGATCTTCGTGCCGCAGCAGTTGATCAATCGGCGGGCGAAGGGCACCAGGTCGGTCTTGTCCGACACCGACAGCAGGGCGGTCTTGATGGGGACCAGGTCTTGCATCAACAAATGACAGGCGGGGTCGCCTGCCCCCTAATCACAGGTTGGTTTTAAAGCGGCTTGAGCCGCAGCAGCCGGCCGTTGGGGCTGACCAGGAGGATCGACCCGTCGTCGCCGACCGGGATGACGTCTTGGAGCGCCTTAGTTTTTGACTGGGTGACCGTTTCACCGCTGTCGAGATCAACCGCGACCAGGCCGCCGGTGTTGAAGAGCAGCATGTCCTGCTCGCGCGTAAACACTGGGGTGGCGCTGATGGCGCTGCGCCAGACCTCTTTGCCGTCGATCGCGTTGACCGCGACCAGCCCCCCGTCGGGTAGGAGCGGCTGGACGATGAGCCGGCCGAGCGCGATGGGCTTGGCGATCAGCGGCTGCTCTGCATCGAGGTACTGCCAGGTGTCCTGGCCGGTCGTGCGGTTGATGGCGTAGAGCTTGCCGTCGCGGCTGGCGACGATGATCTCGCTGCCCTGCACGGTGGGCGCGGCGTTGACCCCGCCGAGCGTGCGGTTGCGCCAGAGCGGCTGGCCGGTGGCGGCCTCGAGCATGGCGTAGGTCCCGCCGGTGTCCACGATGAAGACGTCCTGCTGGGTGATCGCCGGGGGGTTGGTGATCCGGCCGTCCATGTCGTAACGCCAGCGGGCGAAGTTGCTGTCTACGCTGTGGGCGAAGACCAGGCCGTTGGAGCCGGAGAGGATCGCCAATCGGGTCAACGGGTCGTACACAGCGGCGGAGCCGACGGAGGTCTCGAGCTTGGCGACCGCCTGCACCTCGCCGTCGCGGTCGCGGACGGTGAAGAAGCGCGAGCCGGAGTGGATGAACAGCTGCTCGCCGTCGCGGCTGGGGGCGTAGAGCGTTTCGAGCCGGCTGCCGAGCTTGATCTTCCAGTTCAGCTCGCCGTTGTCCGCACGCAGCGACGTGACGATGTTCTCCGGCCCTTCGATCACGAGGATGATGTCGTCAAGGACGGTGGTGGAGAGGATCTCCTGGCCGGGCAGGAGCTCGATGGGCGTTGCCCAGCCGATGCGGTAGCCGATGTCCGCGGCCGGGCCGGGCTCGATGAGCAGCCCGATCGGCCGGCCGGGGGCGGACGTGGTTGAGCCGCTGGCCCAGCGGTTGGAGTAGTTGGTATCGGGGTCCGAGGAAGAGGCGTCCTCGCTTGAGGTCGAGCAGCCCAGGGCCGAGAAAACCAGGGCCAGAACCGCCAGCCATTGCACAGTCATCAGATGCATCCGCACGTACTCCCGCCTGCAGGGCAAGAACCGGGCAGGCGGGCACCGGACCCGCCGCCACTTGTCGAAGCGGTAAGTATCAGGCGCAGCAGGGTTTTGGTCAAGCTTCGGGTGGAAGGATCAGGCCCGGGCCAGCTGCGACCGTTTGGACGCGATCGTCTGGATCAGCTGCTTCTGCGGGTCGGCAAACTTCTCGGTGCCCTCGGCCATCAACGTGTCTTCAAGCCGCTGGATGTCCACTTCCCGGGCGAACTCGTCCAGGACCGCCTGCTCGGGCAGGGCCCGCGACTGGGCCGGGTACGACTTACCCAACTCCGCGATCGCCGCGTTCGTCGCCGGCGGGTTGGTCAGGATATCGCTGCCAGCCAGCTCGGCGATGTAGTAGTCCTCGGCCTGCCAGTCCAGCTTCTTGCCCGTGGACGCGAAGATCATCTCCTGCTTGAGCGGCAGGTTCTTGTCGGCCCAGAACTGCTCGTTGGCGATACCGATCTGCTTGGCGTTGATCACGCCGACCCGGCCTTGAAGGAGGTCCGAAAGCTGGGGGAGTTCTTTACCCGTGTAGACATCCACGCGAGAGATGAAGATCGAGTAGACGCTCTTGAACGATTCGAGCTGGCCGAAGCGTTGCCGGCCACGCCAGACCGCGTCGCGCGCCGCGAGGTACTGGCGCTCGCTGAAGATGAGGGTGACGTTGAGCGTGATGCCCGCGGCGGCGAGCTCTTCGAGCGCGTCCAGGCCCGCGGGCGTCGCAGGCACTTTGATCATCCGGTTGTCGTGGCCGGCGGCCCACTGCTTACCGGTCTCGATGTAGCGCGCGACCGCCTCGTCGTGCGGCACCGGGTTGGCGACATCCTCCAGCAGCGGGTCCAGCTCGAAGCTGACCCAGCCGTCGTCGCCGGCCGTGCGCTGCCAGACATCGTGGAAGGCGTCTTGTGCATTGCGAACCAGGTGGTCGGTCATCCGCCAGGCGAGGTCTTCATCGCTGAGGCCTTCACCCATGAACTCGGCCATGACGTCGTCGAACCGGCCGGACTCGAGCAGGCCGGCGATGATAATCGGGTTCGAGGTCGCGCCGGTGATGCCGTTGGCTTTGTTCTTCTGGACCTCGTCGGGGTCGACCGAGTCGAGCCAGACCTTCGAGCCGGATGCGATCAGGGACTGGATGCCGGTTGCCATGGGGTGACCTTTCAGTGGGGTTGTATGTATGGACTTTATCGACGCTCGGCCACACGCGATCGCGGGCCGGTGCGTGGTCTTCCGCGCCGGTCCTATAGAACAGGGTAGGCATGCATGAGGGGCGCTGGCGGCGTGGAGCCGGCTAGCCCGACAGGGCGATAACCAGCACCGCCAGCAGCAGGATGATCGCCGCGGCCTGGGCCAGGACTACCCAGAACAGCGGCTGCTCGGTCAGCGACTGGGCCTTCGGGGCCTCGCTGCGGACGGTAAGGATCTGTGTGTCGTCCGGTTCGAGCGACGCGAGCGCCGCGAGATCGACCATCTTCCGCGCGATCGTCGGCGGGTCACCTTTGGTCACCGCCTTGAGGTCTTCGAGCAGGTCCTCGGTCGTCGCGTAGCGCTTGCGGACCGTCTTGGCCATGCACACCTCGATGATCTCGGAGATCCCCGAGGTCAGCTGGGTGTTGACGTGGTCCGGCGGGACGAGGTCTTCGTTGAGGTGCTTACGCATCACCGCCGAGGGGTTGGGCCCCTCGTAGGGGACCTTGCCGGTGACCATGTGGTACATCGTCGCGCCGAGCGCGTAGATGTCGGCGCGGAAGTCGATGGCGATCTCGCCGCGGATCTGCTCGGGGCTGATGTAGTACGGCGTGCCGTAGGCCTTGCCGGCTTCGGCCTCGGCGGCCTCGCGGTCTGACACCGCGCGGGCCAGGCCCATGTCCGCCAGCTTCACCGTGCCGTCGGCGGTGATCATGATGTTTTTGGGCTTGACGTCACGGTGGATGAAGCCCTGCTCGTGCGCGTGTGAGAGCGCCTTGGCGACCTGCGTGCCGATCTGCAGCGCGTCTTCTTCGCTGTACGCGCCCTTGGCGCTGATGTCGTCGTAGACCGTCCGGCCGTCCACGTACTCCATGACGAAGTAGTGATAATCCCCGGCCTGGCCGACGTCGTAGGCGCCGACGATGTTCGCGTGGTTCAGCTTCGCAGCGGCCTTGCCTTCGTCATAGAACCGCTGGATGAAGTCCTTGTCCTTGCTGTGCTTCTGCGGCAGCACCTTGATCGCGACGATCCGGTCCAGGCTGAGCTGCCGGGCCTTGTACACCGTCGCCATCGCGCCGGCGCCGAGCTTAGAGAGGATCTGATAGCCGGGGATCTGCCGCCCGGCTTTCTGCTCGTCGAGTTCGGGGCGCAGCCGATCGATCTGCCGCTGGGTCACGATGCCCTGCTCGACCAAGAGGCTCGAAAGGCTGCGCTGGTTCGGGTCCGAGCCTTCCGAAGCGGACCTGATCACCGACAGGCACTGCTCGACGTCTTCCCGTGTCGCCAGGCCCTTCTCGATCACGATCCGGCCGATGGTGGTGTCCAGGTTGGCGGGGGTGGTTTCGGCCATGGCGGGTGAAGGACAATCGGGAAGCAGGCAGCCAGTGTCGGAAGGACGCGCCGAAGGGTCGGGGCCGGCCGCACTGCTGCCCGACTCCGTGGAGCATCGAAGGTTAGATCGGCCGAATTAGGGTGTCAAACCGGTTGGACCCGGCTATAAATCCGGTCGTTGGCGCGTCCGTATAAGCCCCGGTTCAGATTTTGCGTGACGCCGGGCGTGATGCCGACTTACAATAGACAGTTCGGCACCGACCGGCCGATCAACTCCCCCGCAGACGCGAGCCCGGATGCTTCTACTGACGCCCCACGACACGCAGCTCGGCTCGAACCTGTCGGCGATGCTCGATCAGGTCCAGCAACGCTTCAGCGCCGAGCTGCTCAGCGACACCGCGTGCGTTAACAATCTGGTCGATCACGTCGAACGCTATCGCGGCAAGATGCTCCGCCCGACGCTGGTCATCGTCTCGGCGATGGCGGCGGGCGAACGCGAAGACCTCGGCGAGCTGCGCGGGCCGGTCCTCACCGTCGCCGCCGTCTGCGAGATGGTCCACATGGCCACGCTCGTGCACGACGACGTGCTCGACGATGCGCAGGTCCGCCGCCGCGGCGCGACGATTAACCAGCTGCGTGGTAACGAGACCGCCGTAATGCTAGGCGACTACCTCATCAGCCACGCCTACCACCTCTGCTCGTCGATCGGCCGGACCGACATCAGCCGCGCCGTCGCCCACGCGACCAACACCGTCTGCGAGGGCGAGCTGCTGCAGCTCTCCAACCGCCACAACCTCGACCTGGAGGAGCGGGTCTACTTCGAGATCATCCGCCGAAAGACCGCGGCGCTATGCGGGCTGTGTTGCGAGCTGCCCGTTCGCCTGCGACACCCCGGCGCCGAGGCCAACGGCGACCAGCGGCTGGCCCAGTCCCTCTTCGCCTACGGCGAGAAGCTTGGCATCGCCTTTCAGATTGTCGACGACATCCTCGATCTGTCCGGCGACGAGCACACCGTCGGCAAATCCGTCGCGCGCGACCTGGCCAAGGGCAAGCTGACCCTGCCGGTGATCCGTCATCTTCAGCAGGCCGACACGGCCGAACGCGAGGTCGTCGCTGGTTTACTCGCCCGCGCGGCGGAAGAGGGCCTGGATGACAGCGCGGCGCAGCAGATCGCGCACACCGTCGCCGACCGCGTCACCGACTCGGGCGCGATGGACTACGCCCGGCAGTGGGCCCGGCGGCTGGTGGATCAGGCGACCGAAGAGGTGCTGTCAGCGATCAAGCCCTCGCCGGCCCGCGACCTGATGCAGGCGATGGCCGGCGCGGTCATCGACCGGCGTTTCTGAAACGCTTACGGTTTGGAAGAGGCACGCATGAGTGGTGAGCGCCCAAGAGTCCTGGTGTTCGGTGGCAAGGTGCTGGGCGATCACCCCATCGCCCACCTGCTCGGCGAGAGCTTCGATGTCGATGTCGTCGCCTCCAGCGACGAGGCGATCGAGGCGCTGAAGGGCAAGCCCTACCACGGCGTCTTCGCGGATGTCGGCGACTTCCTCCCGCTCGAGCGCGCGATCGTCAGCGAGAAGGCCAGCGTCGTGCTCAACACCATTGGCGAGGGCGTCTGCATCGTGGACGCCACCGGCCGGTGCAACTGGTCCAACAAAAAGATGACGACCTACCCCGGCGAGGTCTTCGAGCAGGTCCGCCGGATCTGCGGCCAGGCGCTGCAGCTCTTCGGCTCGGCACAGACCGGCGCATCGGGCGCGGCGACCAAGACCAACAGCAAAAAATTCACCTTCGGCGTCGAGGACCGCTACTTCGAGATGATCTGCTCGCCGGTCACCGACGACCGCGGCCAGGCCGTCCAGGTCGTCGCCGTTGTCTGGGACGCGACCAGCGGCAAGCGCCTGCAGCGCAAGATTGACGCGATCGACGCGTCCGGCCGGGAGTTGGCCAAGCTCGACTCCGAGGCCATCGCCGACCTGCTCCCGCCCCAGCGGCTCAAGCTCCTGCAGGACAAGATCATCAAGTACAGCAAGGACTTGATGCACTTCGACCACTTCGCGATCCGCCTGCTGGACAAGCGCAGCAACAAGCTTGAGTTGGTGATCGCCGAGGGCCTGCCCCCGGAGGCGCTCGAGATCGATCTCTATGCGCAGGCGGATGGCAACGGCATCTCCGGCTACGTCGCCGCGACCGGCCGGTCGTACATCTGCCACGACACGGAGAAGGACCCGCGCTACGTGCTCGGCCTCGAGCACTCCAAGAGCTCGCTGACCGTCCCGCTGATGCTCTTTGATGAAGTCGTCGGCGTCTACAACATCGAGTCGGAAAAGATCGGCACGTTCAACGAGGACGACCGCCAGTTCGCCGAGATCTTCGGCCGTTATGTCGCGCTCGCGCTGAACATCCTCGACCTGCTGGTTGTCGAGCGATACACCATCTCCGGCCAGATCAGCGACAGCGTGTACCAGGAGATGTCGTCCCCGATCAACGACATCGTCCACGAGTGCGGCCGTCTCAAGGAGGCGCACCTCGGCGACGAAGCGCTGCATACTTCGTTGGACAAGATCATCAGCGATGTCGAACAGGTCCGCGAGGCCCTGGACAACGTAAAGGCCGGGCCCAACGCGGTGATCGGCAGCCAGGCGGTCCAGCAGCAGCAGGGCGACTCCTTATTGTCAGGAAAACGGGTGTTGGTCGCCGACGACGAAGCGAACATTCGCGACACGATCCAGAGCGTGCTGGCCAAGCACGGCTGCGAGGTGGAGGTCGCGAAGGACGGGTATGAGGCCTGCAACCACCTTGAATCGCAGGCATTCGACCTGGTCATCTCCGACATCAAGATGCCCTACCGCAACGGCTACGAGATCTACGCAGCGGCGCAGCGCGCCCGCGAGGGCCTGCCTGTGATCCTGATGACCGGGTTCGGCTACGACCCGAATCACTCGATCGTCCGCGCCTCGCAGGAGGGTCTGTCGACGGTCTTGTTCAAGCCCTTCAAGGTCGATCAGCTGATGGATGAGATCCGCAAGACGCTGACGCAGGACCGGACGCCTGCCGGTGAGTAAGCGGACTCAAACGACAAGCAAAGAGCCCTCGGTGGACAACGCCCGGCTGTGGGCCGCGGTGCGGCTGACGCGCGTCGCCGAGCAGTTCCCGCATGTCGAGCCTCCGCCTCCGGAAGCGGAGGACGAGTTGTCGGGCTTGTCGCCCGCAGACCGTGCGCTGGCGCTGGCGATCTATCGCACGACGGTCCAGCGGTGGTTCACGCTGCAGTGCATCCTGGAGAAGTACCTGTCCAAGCAGCTCCGCCGGCTCGAACCGGCGATGCAGGCGGTGCTGATGTCCGGCGCGGCGCAGCTGGTGTTCTTCGACCGCCTGCCCGCCTACGCCGTGGTTGATCAGGCGGTCGGGCTAGCGCGCAAGCTGGTTCGGCCGAACGCGACCGGCATGGTCAACGCGGTGCTGCGGCAGGTCGATCGGTTGACCAAGGATGCTAAACAGCAGATGGCGCGGGCGTCCCGCCCGTCCCTGGGCGTGTACTCGCCCAGTGCCAAACTCATCCCGCTGCCCGGTAGCAAGGCCCTGCAGCTCAAAGAGCCTGTGCTGCCCGGTCCCGACGTGCTGGACAAGCACCTGGCAGCAGCGACAAGCATGCCGCTGCGCCTGGTGCGCGAGTGGCTGGCACGCTTCGGCGAAGCCGACACGATCAACCTGTGCCTGCATACCATCGAGCACCCACCGACCACGATCGCGGTGGAGCAGGGTTTTGATTTTGATGCAAATATGTCTGATTGCCGTCCGCATCATGACGATGGGTTTGTCGTCTGGACTGGTCCGGTTGAGTCGTTGCCGGCTTTCTTGGATAGTCACTCCGACCGCCGGGTACAGGATGTTGCATCGTCGCTCGCGGCTGAATCCACACGCGACCATCGGCCGCAGGCGATCCTCGACTACTGCGCCGGCCAGGGCACCAAGACCCGTCAGCTCGCGCTCATGCACCCTGCAGCGCAGGTCACCGCGACCGACACCCACCCCGGCCGACGCGAGTCGTTGAAGCAGGCGACTGCAACCCTGCCCAACGTCCGCGTGATCGATCCCGACCAATCAGGCGATCAACAATACGATCTTGTCTTACTCGACGTGCCGTGTTCTAACACCGGCGTCCTCGCCCGCCGACCCGAGGCGCGCTACCGCTACAGCCAGCAGGCGATCGGCGAACTGGTCAGGCTCCAGCGCGAGATCATCCACGCCGCGTCCGCGTGGCTCAGGCCAAGCGGGCTGTTGCTTTATTCGACCTGCTCGATCGAGCCGCCGGAGAACCAGAACCAGGCCAAGCGTCTGGTCAAGCATGGCGCTGAATTGCTTCACGAACATCAACAATTCCCTTCCGGGGGAGGCGACTCCTATACCGACGGCAGCTATCATGCGTTGATGCGTCTGTGATGGTTCGCCGTCTCACTTAATCGAGACGGCTTAGCGCGATGGAGTGTGGGCCATGTCGATCAAGATGGAGCTCTGCCGGGTCCTGATCCGCGAGACCGACGACACGCACATCGTCGAGCTGCGCGAAGCGGGCGTCCCCGAAGAAGACGCCCGGGTCTTCCCGATCGTGATCGGCCTGACCGAGGCCGCCGCGATCGAACGCCGGCTGATGGGCCAGCACCCGCCGCGCCCGCAGACACACGAGCTGCTCGAGTCGTTGGTTGATGAGCTCGGCTACACGCTCGAACGCATCGAGATCAACGACCTCCGCGAACACACGTTCTTCGCCCGCATCTTTCTGCGCTGTGGTTCGGATGTTAGAGAGATCGATGCCCGCCCGAGCGACGCGATCGCGCTGGGCGCGAGCGGGGATACGCCGATCTATGTCGCCGAGCACGTGCTGGACGAGGTGAGCCGGACGGAGTTTTGAGCAGGCACCTTGTAATGGCCTCTGGCCTTGCATTGTCTAGCTGGACGACATAAAGGGGTGTTTTCATTATGAGGTTCATTGCCGCCATGTTTGCAAGCTCTCTGTGGATCTTGCTTGCGTCGGTATTGTTTTTGGCTGTGTCGTGTTTCGCGCATGACGTCACGGCGATCCGAATCGATGGGCGGCCTCCGGGCCATCCCCTGGATAGCGGCGGCGAAGACCCGGACCCGATTATCGACGCGAGCGTGCCGAACGCGGGGGGCAATACAAACTTCCCGTCCATGATCCGCGTGCCCGACTGGGTCCCGACACACGAAAGGCCGCACCCGAGTGCGAACTACTACCTGTACTTCAGCAGCCACACCGGACACCACATCCGCCTGGCGTGGGCCGAAAGCCTGAGGGGCGAGTGGACCATCTGGAACCCGAAGAACGGCAAGGGTATCGATCGGGCCTGGGGTATCGACGGTGGTAACACCGGGGTTCAGACTCCCGGGCGCGGCGTGCTCGATATGGACCTGGGCGGTGACCCCATCTTCGCCCTCCCCGGCGGCGTTCAGCTTGAGGGGCACCTGGCTTCACCCGAAGCAGTGGTTGATGAGGTCAATCAGCGGATTGTCTTGTTCGTTCATGCGTTCCACCGCACGCCGGGATGGAGGTTCGCCGGCGCCCAGGGCCGCGGGCACGACACCTTCGTGGCGACCTCGGAATACGGGCTTAACTTCAACATGCCCGACGAGGGCGGTGAGGCGGGGCATGGCCTGCGCGAAACAGTCATCTCCCGGCCGTATTCCAGGGTTGTCCAGATCGATGGCGAGAGCGACGGCCAGCAGGTCTGGCAAACCATGACCTTCTCGCTTGGCGGGGCGATCAATCTGGCGCCCCTGCGCACCGCTTCGGGGGGCCTTGCCACGTTCGCGAACGCCGACGAGCCCGGCGGGTTCTTCAACCCCGCCAAGGCAGGGCACGACGGCAAGACGTTCTACTGGCGGGAGTTCGAGGGCACGAAGCCGATGTTCGGCGCAGAGCGGGCGCGGGAGGTTGTGCCGCCGCCCGAACAACGTCCCGGCTGGGCGTCTGGTGAGGTGCGGCAAGGGGCGAGGCATATCGACGTGTATTACAACGCCGATGCGGACCGCAACACCGTTTACGCGTTTTATCACGCCGCGGGTGACATGCCCGAATCCATCCTGATGACAAGGATGTCCTTGGAAGGGCTCGACGAAGAAGAACGCCTTGATCCCGCAAACTGGCGGCGAATCGATCAGACGGAGCAGGTTCTGCTCGTGCCCCAACTCGCGTGGGAAGGCGGCGAACTCGAGCTCAAGCCGACCCCCCGGGGGGCTCAGTCCAAAGGGCGGGCGCTGCGCGACCCCGACCTGTTCCTGGACGACGACGGCAGGCTGTACATGATCTATGTCGGGATGAGCGAAACAAACATCGGTATCGCCGAGATCCGCGGGATCCACACCGATCATCAGGGGCCTTGATGAGGGCACTGCGTGCGGGGTTTTGTCTGGGCTGTTCCCGTCCGAGCCCCTAACAAACAAAATAGCCCCATCCCCAGCCACCCCACGTTGACAGCGGGGCGGGTTTGGCTACACTACGCGGCTCGCCTCCGGCCGGGCAGCAGACGTTGCGGCCCGATCGGGAGGTACGGGATTGAACCCCAGGGCTCTTTGACATGACGTCCGGCAAGATCAGAATCAGGATGGAAGCGTACGACCACCAGGCCTTGGACTCCTCGGCCAAGGAGATCGTCGATCACGCCAAGCGGACCAACGCACGGGTCTCCGGCCCGGTGCCGCTGCCCACGCGGATCGAGCGCTACACCGTCCTGCGGTCGCCGCATGTCAACAAGAAGAGCCGCGAGCAGTTCGAGATCCGCACGCACAAGCGGATCATCGACATCAAGGACTACAGCCCCCGCACGATCGAGGCGCTGAACCGGCTGATCGTTCCCGCCGGCGTTTTTGTGAAAATCCTTGCTTAGCAAGGCGGTTAGATAGAACTCGAATTCAACACGGGGCAGGGTCCTCTGGCGAGCGCCAAGACCAGGCAACCGCCGCCCCAGGAGACTTCAGCGATGGCCAGTGCGATTTTAGGTCGGAAGGTCGGGATGACCCGGCTGTACGACGATGACGGCAAGAACATCCCGGTGACCGTGATCCAGGCCGGGCCGTGCTTTGTCAGCCAGGTCAAGACCGCGGAGACCGACGGCTACGACGCGATCCAGATCGCGTTCGAGGATGTCAAGGCCCGCAACTCGACGTTCCAGCAGATCGGCCATGATGCGAAGGCCGGGCTGAGCCCCAAGCGGTTCCACCGTGAGGTGCGGCTGGGCGAGGGCGAAGCCGCTGAGTACGAACTAGGCCAGGAGATCAAGGTTTCCGTGTTCGCCGAGACCAAGTTCGTGGACATCGTCGGCACGAGCAAGGGCAAGGGCACGCAGGGATCGATGAAGCGTCACGGCTTCAAGGGCCAGGAAGCGAGCCACGGCGTTGAACGCAAGCACCGGTCGCCCGGCTCGATCGGCGGGCGTTCGAGCAACCTCGGCACCGGCAGCCCGAAGAAGGGCATCCGGATGGCCGGGCGGATGGGCAACGAGCGCGTGACCTGCCGGAGCGTGCAGGTCGTGGGCATCGATGAAGAAAAGGGCCTGCTCCTGGTGAAGGGGCCGGTCCCGGGTGCGAACAAGGGACTGCTTTACGTCCAGGAGGCCAAGCGGCTTTACAAGCAGAAGGCGAGACTCGCCAAGGCGTCGTAAGTCCCCCCGGAAGTGTGTTGCACTTCTGATGGGTGTTGCAGAGGGTTCGGAATGGGCCGCTGCAAGTTGAAACTGCTTCGTCGCGACAACCCGGCTCCACACCGAGTCGAAGAGGCAAACCATCGGCCGACCGGCCTGCCTCTCGCGGCGAACCCAACGCAGGTCTGCTCACGCAGGCAGGCACCGTAGGTAAGAAACGATGATCGAAATCCCCGTCTACAACATGTCCGGCGCTGAGGCCGGGAGCGTGCAGCTCGACGAGTCCAAGCTCGGCGGGGAAGTCCGCCCCGCGCTCTTGAAGCAGGCCTACGTCCGCCTGCACGCCAATCGTCGGCCGGTCAACCAGAAGACCAAGACCCGCAGCGATGTCGAGGGCTCGACCCGCAAGCTGTATAAGCAGAAGGGCACGGGCAACGCCCGCCGGGGCGACAAGAAGGCCAACATCCTCCGCGGCGGCGGCCACGCCAAGGCGAAGGTCGGCCATTCCTGGCGTCAGGACATGCCGGCGAAGATGCGCAAGCTCGCCAATCGCAACGCGCTGCTCGCCAAAGCGGTCGATGGCGAGATCCGCCTGGTCGATGGGCTCAAGATGGACAAGCCCTCGACCAAGGCATTCGCGGCCCTGATCGAGGCCCTCAAGATCGATCGCACCTGCCTCGTCGCGT
>JANQKT010000005.1 GCA_028280965.1 Phycisphaeraceae bacterium | reverse complement strand
GCTGCACACCAACTTCGCGCTGCGGGCCAGCGGCGAGTACCTCGCCCTGGTCGAGCCCGACGGCGTCACGGTCGCGTACGCGTATGACCCGCAGTTCCCGCCTCAGTCGGCCGACGTGTCCTACGGGTTGGCGCAGTCGGCGGCGGAGGCAACGCTCATCGCCGAGGGCGACGCGGCCCGCTACACCGTGCCCCCCGGCCCGATCGCGGGTTGGAACACCCTCGGGTTCGATGGCAGCGGCTGGGCGCAGGGCCCGACGGGTATTGGTTACGAGACGACCGGCACCGACTACGCCGGCCACATCGAGACGCCGGTCCCGGCCAACACGGTGTCGGCCTACGTCCGGCAGACCTTTTCCGTCGCCGACCCGGGCGCGTTGGCCTCGCTTGCGCTGGGCGTGCGATACGACGACGGGTTCCAGGCCTTCCTCAACGGGACATTGGTCGCTTCGATGAATTCGCTGGCCAACCCGCAGTACAACAGCACCGCGACGGGCAACCACCCCGACACGCAGGCGGTCGAGTTCGAGCCGTTCGACCTGACGCCTTACCGCGATCAGCTTGTCGTCGGCGACAACGTGCTCGCCATCCAGGTGATGAACCGCACGACGAGCAACTCCGACCTGCTCATCGAGGCGAAGCTGACCGCGGTCGAGACGGCGGACACCGCGCCCGGCCCGGCCGGGTATATGACCCAGCCCACGCCCGGCGCGGTCAACATCCTCAGCGGGCCGCTGATCGCGTCGGTGACCGAGAACCCGCCGGCCCCGCTCGCGAATCAGGACTTGGTCATCGAGGCCCAGGCCGCCGAGAACGCCGGCAACGGCCTGGCCCGGGTCGATCTGCACTATCGCGTGAACTTCGACGGCGAATTGACGCTCCAGATGTTCGATAACGGGCTGGGCGCCGACACGCTCGCGGGAGACGGCATCTACACCGCAACGATCAGCAGCGGGTTCTACGCCGCTGGTGATATGGTCCGTTGGGCCGTCTCGGCCGAGGACGGCGGCGGCATCGTCTCACGGGCGCCGGTCGTCCTGGACACCGACGGCCAGGACCGCGACCCCGAGTACTTCGGCACTGTTGTCACCGACCCCGCCATCGTCAGCAGCCTGCCCGTGTTCCACTGGTTTGTGCAGAACCCCTCGGCGGCGAAGACCACGGCCGGCACCCGGGCTTCGGTCTACCTCGACGGCCGGTTCTACGACAACGTCTTCGTCCGGAAGCGCGGCGGCTCGACGGCCTCGCTCAATAAGAACAGCTACAAGATCGAGTTCAACAAGGGCCACGACCTGATCTGGGAAGCGGGTCAGGCCGGCGTCAACGAGATCAACCTCAACACGACCTACACCGACAAGAGCTTCATCCGTCAGCCGCTGGGCTATGAGGTCTACGACCTCGCCGGGGCTTACGGCCCCGAGTCGCGGCTTTGGCGTGTCGAGCAGAACGGGGCGTTCTTCTCTGTCGCCGCGTTGATCGAGCAGGTCGATGAGGACCTGCTGCGGCGTGAGGGGCTCGACCCTGACGGTGCGCTCTACAAGATGTTCAACGGCTTTACCTCCGGCAGCTCCGGCGTCGAGAAAAAAACCCGCGAGCACGAGAACAACAGCGACCTGATCAGCTTCGTCAGCGGGGTCAACGGCAGCTCCGGACAGGCGTTGACCAACTACCTCTTTGATAACGTCGACATCCCCGCGACGCTGAACTACCTCGTCGTGACCGCCCTGATCCAGCACAGCGACTCGATGCGGAAGAACTACTACCTCTACCGCGACTCGGACGGCACCGGCGAGTGGACGTTCATCCCCTGGGATGTGGACCTGTCCTTCGGCCGGCACTTCATGGATCAGGACAGCATCCTCGGCGACGCGATCTGGGCCGACGAAGACTCCATCCTTGCCGGCTCGGGCAACAACGTGCTCATCTCCCCGTCCCACCCGTTTGTTGGCGAGCAGCAGCACCCGGGCAACCGGTCGTTCAACCACCTCATCGATGCGCTCTACGAGTCGCCGGAGTTTGTCGAGCTCTACCTCCGCCGGCTGCGCACGGTGATGGACGAGATCCTCGGCGCACCGGGCACCGCGTCTCAGGACCTGGTGATTGAAAACCGTATCGCCGAGATGGTCGCGCAGCTCGGCGGCGACGCCACACTCGATATCAACAAATGGGGGCAGTACGGCCAACCCCAGACGCTGCAGCAGGCGGCCGACCTGATCATCAACGACTTCCTCGCCGTCCGCCGACAGCACCTCTTTGTTAATCACTCGGTCAACAACCCCGGCTTCCCGGACAACGCCGGCATCCCCGACGCCCAGCCCGCCAGCCCGGCGCTGGTGATCGGCGCGATCGACTTCAACCCCGCCTCGGCGGACCAGGACCAGGAGTACATCCAGCTGATCAACCCCAATGGCGTTGCCGTCGACATCTCCGGGTGGACGGTTGAGGGCGCGATCAGCCACACCTTCAGGCCCGGCACCGTCATCGGAGCGGGCCAGTCTTTGTACATCACGCCCGAGTCCGCCGCCTTCCGCGCACGCACATCCGGGCCGACCGGCGGGCAGGGCCTGCAGGTCCAGCAGTGGGACGACGGCCACCTCTCGTCGTTCGGCGAAACGATTACGGTCAAACGGGCCGACGGGTCCACCGCCGCGTCCACGACGTACGCCGGCGACCCGTCGCTCGCCCAGCAGTTCCTGCGCATCACCGAGCTGCACTACAACCCCGCCGGGCCTGACGCCGTCGAGCTGGCCGCCGGGTTTACCGACGGCGACCAGTTCGAGTTCGTCGAGCTGCGCAACACTTCCGACAGCGTCACGCTCGACCTGACCGGCGTCTACTTCGATGTCAACAATGGCGGCATCGACTACGCGTTCACGCCCGGCACTTCCTTAGCCCCTGGCACATACGCCGTGCTCGTCAGCGACCCCGCCGCGTTCACCGAGCGCTACGGCAGCGGCATCAACATCGCAGGGCAGTACACCGGCAACCTGTCCAACGGCGGGGAACAAATCAAGCTCGAAGACGCGACAAACTCCACCATCGCCCAGTTCACCTACGAAGACGGCAACGCCCCCGGCGAGGCGTCCTGGCCGACGGCGCCCGACGGCGGCGGCCCGTCGCTGGTCGTCATCGACACCAACGGCGAC
>JANQKT010000255.1 GCA_028280965.1 Phycisphaeraceae bacterium | reverse complement strand
GAACTCGGTCCCGTAGTCCACCACGCGCGAGGTCGGCGTCTCGATCGTGAAGCCGACGGCCTGGGGCGGCACATTGGCGGTGATCCGGCCGAGCTCGATCCGGCCGAGGTTATCGCTGACCAGTTCGAAACGCGCCGGGGCTTGGACGAGCGCCGTCGCCCCGCGGTCGAAGCCCAGCGTCACCGCCCCGCCAACCAGCTCGTACGACCCCGCCGCCATGCGCTCGCCGATGACCGGCTGCGCGGAGTCGTCCGCCCAGACCGGCCGGTAGCTCTGGGTCAGCGTCGCCACGATCGCGGGCGCGGCCTGCTCGGGCGCGCCCGGCGTGTCGGTCGGCGGCCGGTCGGAGACAGCGGGCTTCGCGCTGCCCGACGGGCTCAGGTAGGGGTAGACAAAGATCGCGACGAGCGCCGCCGCGCCGATGACCGTGGCGTAGACCAGCGCCTTCGGGATCACGAACACGACCGGCGGCTTGTCGTCAACCGCTTCTGAATCCACCCCGACGCGCCGACCGGCTTGTTTCTGCTGCGACTGTTTCTTGGCCCGCAGTTCGTCGGTAATGTCGATCAGTTTCTGCTCAAGATTTGTATCGTCGAGCGACGCGATCAGGTCGAGCTGGTCGTCATCATCCAGGTGAAGGCTGGACAGCAACAGGCTGTCCTGCTCGATCTCCATCAACTCGCGTAGGCGATGATGCATCACCGCACGGCGAGCGAATGCGCGGGCGTTCGCAGGGTCGGAACGCAACAACGCCGCCAGACGTTCGTGCTCTTCGTCGGTGATCAGGCCGTCGAGGCGGGCATCGACCAGCCGGCCCAGCTCATCCGAGTCATGTTGCGGCGTGGGGTGGTCGCTCATCGGGCACCCCCTTCCTGCGCCATCCGCCGACGGATACACTCACTCAGCGCCTTGCGCGTCCGGTGCAGCGACACCCCCACAGCGTTGGCGGAGATCCCGACGCGCTCGGCGATCTGCGCGGGCTTGAGGTCGTGGGTGTAGCGCATCTTGATCAGCATCCGCCCACGCTCCTGCAGCCGGTTCACGCAGTCGTCCAACGCCCGGCGGATGTCGCTGGTCTCTAACTCAATCTCCTGGTGTGCGTGCTCGATCAGCTCAAGCAGGTCCGTGTCAAATACCTGCTTGTTGCGGTAGTGCCGGCGCTGGTAGTCCGCGATCTTGTGCCGGGCGATCCCCAGCGCCCACGGCACGAACGGCAGGCTGCGGTCCGACGCCGCGTAGCCCCGCGCAACCGCGACCGCGACCTCCTGCACCACATCCTCCACATCGTTGAAATCACGGATCGCCGACGCGATGTAGGAGCGCACGATCGGCTGGGCCCGGGTCCAACAGACCGTCAGGCTCTCGGCCAGGTCGTCGTGCGTCTCGGTTTTATGATTTTGCTCGGGCATGAGTTGGCTATACGTTCTTACTCGCTCCTGACCGCCCATTCTTACAGCGATAGACAATCGATCCGCATCATCCGTGCACCCCGGCACCAACTATCACCCGTCACCGCAACATCGGACGGGCTAGCACGAAAAAGCAGATACACCACACCCACGTTACCCCGGACAGGTGAGTATCAAAGCGTTATTTGCTGTGATATCACGGATTTACATCAACGACAAGATAAGGACGACAAGCCGCCGACGAGTTGAATCGTATACGGGACCTTTCGCACAGGAGAGAATTGACGATGCACTTGACACCCACCCGACTTTTACTCGCCATGTCTGCCGCTGGACTCAGCACGCAGGCCGGCGCGGCCACGATCTTCGATGCGGACTTCGACGCGTCGACCGCCGTCGCCGGGAGTGTGACCGCTAACGCCGACGCGGCCAACCTCAACGCCGGCACCGCGACCGGCTCGTGGACGACCACCGGCAGCGCCAACCCCGGAGCAATCATCGCCAACGCCGGGGGCACGGACAACGCGTTCGTTTTCGACCAGAACGTCTCGGGCGCGACCAGCAACCGTGCCCGTGGAGTGTTCTCCTCGGCAGTGGACCTCGACGCCGGTGAAGGCATCGAGTTCTCCATCGGGTTCTACGCCGCGCGCCAAGCCAACGGCACGCGTGAGGTCCGCCTGTCGCTCGACGACGCGAGCAACGCGAAGGCTTACGTCGTGATGTTCGATGAAGACCAAACCAAGAACTTCGACTGGCTGAACACTGCCAACCAGCGCAACGGTGGCGGCGCGAACGGCAACGGTGGCGGCGGGCTGGGTGCCAGCGCCGGACCTAACACCGGTTTCAATAACCCCGATGTAGACGAACACCTCTCGCAGAACTCCGGCTCGCTGGCGGTCCTGACCATCACGATCCCCGGCGCACTGGACAACACTACCGTGGCCGGCAGCACCGGCGCGCTGGCGACCATCGACTGGGACGGCAACGGGCTGATCGAGGCGGCGGACGGGGATGTCGAGAACGTCGCGTTCGGCCCGCGCTCGGCCGGCGTCGTGGACCTGGCCTCGTTCGAACTGTTCTACGGCGGCAGCGGGACCCGCGGCGCCTGGATCGACAACATCTCCGCCAGGTCCCTGCCCGCGGTGCCCGAGCCCGGGTCGCTGGTGCTCATCGCGTTGGGCAGTGTGGCGGTCGGCTTCTGCCGTCGCCGCGGATAAACCGCGAGCCGATGAACCGATCCCACTCGGTCCAAAGAAGCCGCCGGTGCTTGATCGGCGGCTTTTCTACTTGGACAGCCAGGTGACCCAGGTCCTTATCCAGCACCTGTTCGCCAACGATGGCGGGTGGTGCGGCCCGACCGATGTGGTCGGCAGCGGCATCGGTCCCCGAACCGGCCAGCCTCGCGCTGCTGGGTTTGGGCGGCCCCCTCCCCGCCAGGCGTCGGCGTTGACATACGACTACAACAACAGGATGCCCTGTTGCAGCCGATCTAATCGTTTCCGGTGGCCTGAGGACCTCTCAGGCCACCGGTTTTTGTAATGGCACCGTGCATGGGCAAACATCAACATTTCTAAATATGTTAAAAATATTAATTTATGTATATCGGCGCTCCCCCGGCGCCACTGCGCGAGGCGCACCGGCTGATTGAATCGTACAAAACGCTTTAGATAATTCTTCTGTTCTCAAGAAAATGTAAAGCCCGGCCTCCGGTGGTTCCGATAATCCCAGCACGTTTTGACAGGGATTCACCCCTGGGGTTTCAACATTTCCTTTTCTGGCACTGGTCGCATCCGAGGAGCACGGTATGGCTGAGTCGCAGGCAGTTCAGGTCCGACAGTTTGTCCAGGCCCTGGGCCGCGATGACCGCTATATCGTCCTGCTGTACTACGCCGACGGACTGACACCGATGGAGATCAGCCGCGTACTTGACCTGCCGAGCACGCAGGTCCGAAACCGCCTGCTGGAACTGCGTTCACAGTTGGTGGGGCTCGCCCGCCCACGCGTGAATACCGCGCCGCTTGGGCACGATTCGTTCGGCGACACGCCGGCGGCCTACGCGTAACACCCCACTCGCTCCCGCGCCGCCGATCCTCGGCACGCGCGACCACAAGAAAGCCCGACCAATCGGTCGGGCTTTTTCTTGGCAACAAGCGATGTTATCCAGCCACCGCCCTCAAGCCGCGTGCCGGGCTCCGACCGAGCGGTGGTGGGCGATGTCCCGCCGACGGTTGATGCGTCGGCGGACGGTTCTCTTGATCCGCCGGGCCGCCTCGTCGATGGCGTGATAGACATCCGGGTCGATGTGCTGGACCTGGACCGAGCCCGTGCCGGCGATCGTGACCCGCACCACGCACCGACGATCGACGCCGTGCTTGGGCCCGTGCACGTCTTCAAGCAGGACATCCACCCGCTCGATGCGCTGAGCAAAATTCTCGAGCGCTCCGACCAGCTTCTCGCGCGCGTGGCGATCGACGTGCTCACTGTTATCCAGGTGAAGGCAGCGGACATCAAACCTCATGGCAGTACCTCGTGTTGTAGGAGTGAACCAAAGCGCCCGGAGCCGGGCAGCGTGCGAATCGCACACCCTATTTTACCCCGTACCTTCCGGGCCACCAAACCCATTGGCGCGGGCCGATAAGGCCTTGCCAGCGATGCCGCCAAAGCGTGCACCGGTCCGAGAATGCCTATCCACTGGGCCCAGTCGAACCGTCAATCGCTCAGCGGCTCGAGCCCGACCGCCGCCTCACGCGACCAGGCCGAGTCCGGCCAGCGATCAGGCAACTCGCCTATCTGGAATTGCAAGAGCTGTGCCGCTTGCTTCGCGGGCTTGATAAAGACCGCGCCGTTGGCCATGCCTACCACGACCTGCGACTTGCCGTTCTCCGGCAGCGTTGACACGACCACGCTCGAGGCCTGGCCGGTCCCGGCATAGCGGAAGAAGAACACATACGCGCTGTTCGCTTCGAGCCAGCCGCGCTGCTCCGGCTCGGTCATGCGTTCAAAGCGTGCCGGGACGTCCGCCGCCTTGCCCGACGCGAGGACATCCTCGGGCTTGATCAGGCCGGCATCAATCAGGTCAAAGATGTGCTCGGGCGGGCCGCCCTGCCTGGTTGCGTAGGCGGAGCAGGCGTAGGCGAGCCGCTGGACACGCACGAGCCGCGGGTCGGCCCGGTTGCCGCTCTGCTGCACGCGCCGGGCATCTTCGACTGCGCCGCCGGGCTTCTCGGCCCGGGTCAGCAGCCAGTCCTCATCGGTATGCGTGTTGATGCGCAGCGTCTGGCCGTTGTCTTCGAGTTCGATCCGCCCGGTGAGGCGCGGGGTTCCGGGGGCGTCGCTTTCGCCAACGATGCTGATAATGTCGCCAGTGAGGTTGTAGGTCAGCTCGTAGTGGTCCGGCTCTTCAGGCCCGCCGGCGGTGCGCTCGTAGGATGCGCTGCCGTGCGGCTTGAACTCGAAGCGGATCGTCGAATCGATCGCGACGGGTTTGTCGCCCGCGGCCTGGAGGAACCAGACGCCGAGCACGGGCGCATCGTCGACGAGTTCGATGGGTTCCTGGTCGGCCTGCTGGCCGCAGGCGAGCAGTAGAGTCGAGGCGACCGCCAGGCCTGCCGTGAAGACGCATCGCAGCATGGGGATTCTCCAAAAAGAGGCTTTTTGAAGATCGGCATCTGGCGACAGCCTCAAGCGGCGCATGGCTCTATGGTCCGAGTAATGGGCGGCCCGGGGCGTCACCATCGATACAGGCCCGCCAGCCCGACTTCTGCTGTGTTGAACGGGCTGAGTGAACGGGGAGAGACGTCAAACTGGAGCACCAAACCATACTGCTGGACGCTGAGGCCCGATTACTCCGCCGGCCCTTCGATCGGGCCCAACTCATGCGCCCCCGATAGATTCGTTGGACGGATATCCGCCTCTTTTGCGCCCAGCGATCTGGATAGTGCCCGATACTTCGCGGCTACATTCGGGCCCATCGCCTCGGTGCGAGAGAACTCGAACAGCATCTGCTTCCCGCGTTCGTCACCCATCGCCGCCATGAACCAGGGGACGTATTCCTTCCAGTTCTGATGCGTCTCGCCGTCGTGGGTCTCGGCCCACACGATCGATTTGTCGAGGTCCATCTTCCCATCCGTGAGCGCCTGCTGGAACAGGTCGCCGAGCAGCGCGAACCTGAGACGTTTGCCTTCCTCCGGCGGATAGGCGATGAGCTTGTTGAGATAGTCATCACGCCGATCGGCGAGCTTCAGGTGATGGGCGAGGCAGACGGCCATCAACAGGTGCCGGGAGGTCATCTTCACGTCCGGGTCCTTGGCACGCTGGTCAATATGGTCCAACGCATCTTCGAATCGCCCGATTGCGATCATGTCGTTGATCCGAGCGATCGAGTACGTTGTTTCGCTGCCGTTACTATCCCGCCGACTGATCTGTTCGCTGATCTGGTCGATGCGATCCAAGTCACCCTGCAAGGACCAGCAGGCCCAGTCAAACCAATACGCGCCGCCGTAGCGGTTCTGTATACGC
Source organism: Phycisphaeraceae bacterium (assembly GCA_028280965.1). GTDB lineage: Bacteria > Planctomycetota > Phycisphaerae > Phycisphaerales > Phycisphaeraceae > JAHQVV01. The sequence goes on along the minus strand of JANQKT010000255.1, from coordinate 16,795 downwards.
AGGGCGACCTGCTCGGCCTCATCGTACCGCTCCAGCCCCGTCAGGCAGATCAGGTAGGAGGTAGGTCCGCATCGCCCAGGCCGCCCAAGAGCCGGCGGCGGCCTCCGCGTAGGGCAGCGCATCCTTGTACCGGTCCTGATTCATCAAAGTCCGCGCGATGATGTTGTTGATCCGAGCGTGGTCGAGGCCGTGGTCCGGCAGCTCCAGGATCGACTCCATCACCGTCAGCCAGCGATCTTCGTTACCGATCAGCAGCTCCAGCCGGGCCTGCCGCTCGACGGTCCGGCGTTCGGGCGAGGCGGTCGCGGCGTACTCGCGCGCGGCCTCGATGTTGCCATCCAGTTCCATCCGCTCGGCGAGCGCGTTGGCGACCACCGCGTGGCGGCCGTACTCCGCCACCAGCTTGTTGAACTGATCGGCCGGCAGATCACTGTGCCGCAGGCGCAGCGCGATACGCGTAGGGTGATGCGGGTCGGATGCCCGCATTCGGCGGGCCTCTTCGCCGCGGGTGTGCAGGTTCTCGCCATGACGCCAACGCATCCCGACCAGGTAGTCACTGTTCGAGCGGATATCCATCTCGACCGCCTTGGCCCACCAGTCGTTCTCGCTCATGCCATCGGCGTAGGTGAACGCGTTAGGAGTCTGCCAGAGGAAGGTGCTGAGGTTGTAGGGGTTGATGTAGCCGGGCTCAAATCGAGACATGGCCTCGCGCATCCCATCGCTTTGGTTGTTTCTTGGGAAGATGAACGTCAATAAAAGCGGTTGGAACGGGTGTCGGTCGAGCGCGGGCAGAGACTGCCTGAGATACGCGCTGGTATCGACGCCCCATTGATTGCGCATAAACTTCGCGCGGTAGAGCACGTGCAGCGCATTCGCCTCATCGATGAGCGTGCCGAGCACGCCGTAGGTAAACTCCGCGTCGTCCTTGCCCGCCGCGGTCAGGTCTTGCAACGCCCAGCCCAACGCGGCAAGGTCTCGCAACGACATCGGCCGGCCGTCGAGCTCGGCGAGCCGCTCGGTGACCGCCGGGGGGGCATCTTCGATCAACATCAGCAGCTGGCCTGTGACGGACCCGAAATGCTTGGGCGCCGCTTCGGTCAGCCAGTGTCCGGTGCTCACGCCCATCTGTTCGTAGCCGGCGTAGAGGTTGCGGCTGGACAGGGGGTTGGCCTTGACCGCCTTATCGATCGCGTCGAACGTCAGGCCGGACATGCCGGCGAATTCGTTGGTATGCGCGGTCCACAGCGCCGCGACCGCCGCAGCCGGCCCGCCGTCAGCCATGATGGTGTCGAGCGCGGGCTGGTCGTAGGCGTAGCACGCGCGCAGCAGGGGCACCCACTCGGCCCAGCTCGGGGGGTCATCCTGACCACCCGCTTTGAGCCCGGCTTCTAGCGCCCGCAGATGCTCATCCGCCCAGGCGGGGTAGCCGGCGAGTGTCCAGGCATAGGCGAGTGACAGCCGCCCCAGCTCGTGGTCCGGCGATTTGGCGTGCAGGCGTTGAGCGTAAAGCAGCGACCGCGCCTGAAACACCGCGAACTGGCAGCGGATAAACCAGCGACACTCCTGGGCGAGGTTGGCGTACACACGCGAGAGAGCCCACAGCCGTTCCGGGGAGCCGCCCTGCTCATCAACAAGTTGGTGCAGCGCCCGCGCCGCACGGAACTGCTGGGTCAGGGCAAAATGGTTGGACAAGGCCAGCGTGTCTTCGGGCACCGGAGCGCTGTCGTGCCATGCCGACGGCTCGCCTTTAAGCCCCGCTTTACCGAGCGCCTGGACGAATACGCCGCGCGACGCCTGCTCGTGTTGAGAAACCGCGGCGATCAGGTCCCTCTCGTCCCGCCAAGGCACATCGATCGTGCCGCGATAGAGTTCTTTGTCGCCGAGTGACAGCGTGAGGTGTGACCCTTCCTGCCAGACCACCTCCAAGCCGAGATTAAGCGACAAAACGCCGATCAACTCGGCCGGCTCACCCAGCGACGGGTCGAGCGTCCGTAGTCCCAGCTCTTCGCGCGCTGCGATAAGGATCGCCTGCCGCGACAACTCCATTGCCAGCGGGCTGCCGATCCGGCCGGCCTTGTCCGGCGAATCTTTCGGCCAGACATGCCAGACCTGCGGCGTGTTGAGCGATACGCCATCGGCCGCTTGCTGTGCACCGGCGTAAGCCGATACAGACAGACTAGCCAGCAACACAAACACGACCCATGCCCGGCGAACGTATCGTGCCATATATCACTTTCCTGTTGTCACATCGGCTTCTGATCGATCGTCGCGTCGTAGACGCTCAGGAGCTTCTCTTTGTCGAAGATCATCTCCTGCCGCGACATGCCGACGACGTCGTAGAGCGGGGTCAATTCGATCGCGTCCACCGGGCAGGCTTCTTCGCACATGCCGCAGTAGATGCAACGCAGCTCGTCGAGGTCGAACTTGACCGGGTACTTCTCGCGGTCGTCCCAGGGCGACTCCTTGCCCTCGATGTGGATGCAGTCGGCGGGGCAGGCGGTCGCGCACATCATGCAGGCGACGCATCGGACGCGCCCCTGCTCATCGCGGTTGAGCCGGTGCACGCCGCGGAAGTTGCCGACAAACAGCCCGCCGTCCTCGATCGCCTGGTGCTCGCGCCGCTCCTCGGGGTACTCGAGGGTCTTGAGCTTCCTGCCCCCGCCGGCCCACTTGCCGACGCTGCCGGCCATATGCTTGAGCGTGGTGCCCAGGCCCTTGAACACCTCGGGCAAGTAGAACGCCTCGGCCGGGTTCAGCGGGGCCTGGTCGACGTTGATGATGTCGGCTTCGTCGATGGGCATGGAGGCATTATATGCATTCAGAACAACAAGTAGGACAGGCATTCCTGCCTGTCACAAGACCGAAGGTCTTATTCGGTTCATTCGGCTCCGCCGATTGACAGGCAGGAATGCCTGTCCTACCGACAAACTTGAATCAATCCCCCCGCCAGAAGCGCGGGACCAGCAGGACCAGCAGCGCGTAGACCTCAAGCCGGCCCAGGCACATCAGGGCGCTCTGGACCCAGAGCGTGGCGGGCTGCATCCAGCCGTAGTTCTGGGTCGCGCCCACGCGGTGCAGCCCCGGGCCGACGTTGCAGATCGAGGCGTAGCTGGCGCTGGCGGCGGTCTGGACATCCACGGCGTTGGGCTCTTCGATCAGCAGCGTCAGCATCGTGCCCAGCGCGGTGAACAGGATCAGCAGCGCGAAGTAGGCCAGCGCCGAGAGCTTGGTCTCGTCCTCGATCGTGTTCTTGCCGATCTTGATCGGGCGGACGACGTTGGGGCGGAAGGCGCGCTCAAGCGCGGCGTAGAGGACCTTGAGCAGGACCCAGAAGCGGAAGACCTTGAGCCCGCCGGCGGTGGACCCCCCGCTGCCGCCGATGAGCATCAGGCCCATGAGCAGCGTGACCGAGAGCATCGGCCAGGCGTCATAGTCGGCGGTGCAGAAGCCGGTGCCGGTCTGCAAAGACGCGGTCTGGAACAGGCCGTAGCGGAGGGAGGCAAAGAACCCGCCCTGCACTTCGGCGCCCGAAGTCGTGGTGTACGACACGCCGATCAGGTTGATCGCGATGATCAGCGCCACAGCGAACTTGAGGATCAGGAAGATGCGCAGCTCGACGTCCTGCAGGACCGCCTGCCAGCGTTTCTGGACGAGGTGGAAGTAGAGCACGAAGTTGACGCCAGCGATGATCATGAACGTGACAAGGATGAGGTCCACGGCGACGGAGTTGAACCCGCCGATGCTCGCGTCGTGCGTGCTTAAGCCGCCGGTCGCCATGACGGAGAAGGCGTGGTTGACCGCCTGGAACCAGGTCATCGCGCCGGTCGCACGCAGTAGCAGGATGCACAGCACGGTCAGGCCGAGGTAGATCAGCCAGAGGACGCGGGCCGTCTCGGCGATGCGCGGGCGGACACCGGCCTTGTCGGCGGTAGACTCGACGGAGAACATCTTCTTGCCCGCGCTGCCGACGGTCGGGAGCACGGCGACGAAGAGGACGACGATGCCCAGCCCGCCGAGCCAGTGCGTGGTCGAACGCCAGAGCAAGAGGCCCTTGGGCAGGTCGCCGATCCGGCAGTGGTCGGCGCCGAGCACAGTCGCGCCGGTCGTGGTCAGGCCGGACATCGACTCGAAGTAGCAGCCGCTGATCGTGCGAAACGGGTGACCGGCGTGGACATCGGCGAACTGCGCCCAGAGCAGGTAGGGCAGCGCAGCGAGCGCGGCGCCGATGACCCAGCTGGTCGCGACCAGCAGCAGCGCCTCGCGGCGAGCGAGGGTCCAGTCCTTGTCATGCCTGCGGGTCAGGCCCCAGATGACCCCGCCGAGGACCGCCCCGCCGACGGTCGTGATGCCCATCGCCCGGGCGGCCTGGACCTCGCCGACGCCGGGGTTGCCCCAGATGATCAGCGACAGCTCGTAGAGCATGGTCGCGGCGAGCGCGGCGCTCATGACCACCAGCAGCAGGCCGAGTTGCCGGGCAACAAAGCGGTAGTTCATGCGAGGGCTTGGGCGTGTGTCCGCGTGATGAAAAAAGCGGCGCTTGAGCACCGCGGCCATAGATTAGCAGGGAGTCGGGAATAGGGAGCGGGGAGTCGGCTTGCCTGCCTCGACTGCCCCCGATCCCCCTCTCCCGACTCCCTGCACGAACTACACATCCGCCATCACCGGCGGCTTCTTGCCGTTCTTGAAGCCGAAGAGCTTGTTCAGCGGCTTCTCGACCTCCGCCGGGCCGATGATGACCACGACGTCGCCGGGCTCGAACTTGTCCTGGGCGCCGGGGATATAGACGCGATCGCCGCGGTTGATCGCGGCGACCAGGCACAGCGGCGGGAACTCGATCTGCATCAGCGGTTTGTCGGCGATGCCCTTGGCCAACTCGTCGCCAAGGTGCAACTCGTACAGCTCCGCGACGCCGCGCGACAAGGAGCCGAGCCGGCGGACGTCGCTGGTGTCCAGCAACCGGACGATCTCGCCGACCGCGGTGCCGCGCGGGCTGAACGCGCGGTCGATACCGATGTGCTCGAGCAGGTGCAGGTAGGTCGGCCGCTGCATCACGCAGACCGCGGTCTTCGCACCGCGCGTCTTCGCCAGCGCGGCGCCGAGGATGTTCGTCTCCTCGTCATCGGTCGCGGCGACAAACGCGTCGGCCTGGTCGACGCGCTCTTCTTGAAGCACCTCGGAATTGATGACGTCCGCGTTGATGACGGTGACGCCGTCGAGCTTCTCCGCCAGCTCGATCGCGCGGGCCTCGTCATCGACAAACAACCGGATCGCGGCACCGACCCGGCGGAGCTCGCGGCACAGCCACACGCTCTGGGTCGAGCCGCCCATGATCATGATCCGGCGGCGGCCGGCGTGCTCGGGGTTGTAGAACTTGCTGGTCTGCTCGATGCCCTTGGCCTCGCCGAGCACGGTCAGGACGTCGCCGACCTCGATGACGGTGTCGGCCTTGGGCACGAACGACGCGTCGGGCCGCTCGATGCAGGCGATCAGCGAGGTGCCCGGCGCTTTGAGCTCGCGCAGCGACACGCCCGCGGCCTTGCTCGATCTGCCGACCACGATCCGCTGCATCTCGATCAGGCCCTGCGCGAAGTTCTCGACGGCGAGCGCGCCGGGGCTGCGCAGCGTCGCGGCGATCGCCTGGGCGGTGGCGTACTCCGGGCAGACCAGGTGGTCGATCCCCAAGTGCTTGGCGTAGTCCAACCCGCGGTCCACGTAGTAGCCCGAGCGGTGCACACGCGCGATCACCGTCTTGCAGCCCACGCCCTTGGCGACCGAGGCCGCCAGCAGGTTGACCTCGTCGTTGTTCGTCGCGGCGATCAGCAGGTCCGCGTTGTCGGCGCCGGCCTTGATGAGCGACTCGGCCTGCGCGCAGTCGCCGAGCATCGAGCGCACGTCCATCGCCTCGTCGATCTCCGCGAGGCGTATCGGCGACTGGTCGATCATCGTGATGCTGTGGCCCGCCTCGGCGAGGACCTCGGCCGAGTGCCGGCCGACCTCGCCCGCGCCGCAGATGAGGATATTCATGCGTGGGGTTTCCGGGAAAGTACGGGGCAACCCGCAAGCATTTCCAGGTATAAAACCGGTTGCGGTTACTCGCCGATCAACTCCGGCAGGTTGAAGATCTGCGCGCCCATGTACTCGGGCTGGGGCGGCTGCTCCTTCAGCGTCGGCCCGGGGACGAAGCCGAGTTGGCGGAACCGGTTCGGCAACTCGGGGTGCTCGTCGTTGATGTAGTACGCCCACTTGAGCGCCTGCAGCGACTTGTCGTAGTCGCCGCGGTCCTCGTAGAAGTCGGCGATCTCGATGTAGATGTCCTCATCCGCGTTGCGCGAGAGGTACGCCGCCTGCCGGTAGGCCAGCGCCGCGCCGTCTACATCATTGGCCTTCGCGAGGAACCGCCCCTTGCGGGCGTAGTCTTCCCAGCCCTCGTAGCGCTCGATCTGCGCGTCGAGGAACGCGTACAGCCCGTCGTAGTTCTTCTGCTGGTGCAGCGACTCGGCGATCGCGTCGAGGATCTTCGGCGTGTGCCGGGCGCTGCGGTCCTTCACCGCGAACGCCTGCTCCAGCTCGGACTGCGCCTCGACCGACCGGCCCAGGTCGAGGTAGGTCAGCCCCAGCAGGTAGTGCGCTTCCCAGTCCGACGGGTCGTAGTCGATCACGCCCTGGAGCTTCTGCGTCGCGGTGGTGTAGTCCCCGGCGTCCCGCGCCTTGCGGGCGTCGTACTTCTCGCCCAGCGGGTTGTAGCAGCCCGCCGCGAACAGCAGCCCGCTCAGGGCAAGGGCAGCGGTCATCGTCATACGAATCGTCATCACGGGCCTCTCGATCGTTTCAGCGACACCCGCCGAGCCCCACGGGCCCGGCCACGGCGTCAACCCATGAGGATATGATCGGCCCGCCCCGGCGACAAGCCCCGGAATTCCCCGAGACGCTCACGCGGGATGCCCCCGAAACGATCATACAGCCCTTCAGACCCCATCAACGCCCGATATGCACACCCTGCGCACCGCGATCCTCGAGCACACGACCGCCGTCGGCGTCCACTACGACTGGCTGATCGAGGACCCGACACTGCCGGACCCGCACGCGCCGGACGCACGGCTGTGGACCGCGCGCGTGTCGCAGCCGCCTAAGGACTGGCCCGAGTTGGAGCGGTTTGAAATTGAAATGATCGCGCCCCATCGGCGGCTGTATCTCACGTATCAGGGCCAAGTGCCCGGCAACCGCGGACGCGTGCGGCGGGTGGCCGAGGGCGTGTGTCGTGCCACGTTGTGGGCCGAGGACCGCATCATGCTGGCACTGCAAACCCAACAGATGCGGCTCGAACTGCGACTAACCAGGCGGGCACGAGATCGGTGGGTCGTTTCGAAGTGAACAGCAAACATCAGGCCGCGTCGGTGCGGCGGGTCTCGCCAGACGGCGGCTCACCCGGCGGCGCCTGCTGGTCATTGTGCATCTCGGCCGTGTACCGCGGCTGCCCGCTGAGCGTGTGCCCGGTGTCGCGGTTGAAGACCACCTTGTGCATCGAGAGTGTTCGCCCCTCGATGACAACGGCGTGCGGGTTGCACGGGTAGTGGTACGATCCGGTGTTGATAATCGTTTGTTCGCCGAAGTGCCAGACGCCCGCGCGGTGGATGTGGCCGAAGATGAAAAAACGCGCATCCGGTGCGTAGCGCCTTGCGAAGCCGGCGGCGAGCTTGGGCAGGCGGTGCCAGAACCACAAGACCTTCGCGACCTTGCGGGCCATGTCGGCCTTGCGATACAGCGCACCGCGCTGGGGCGCGGCGTGCTCGGCGAGGTGGTCCCACTTGAGGTTGGACGCGTGCGCCGCGGCCATCGCCTGCTGGTCGAGCTGGGCGCGGTCGATCAGTTCGAGCTGTTTCAAAGCGTTCTCGTGCAGCTCGCGGAGCTGGCCGGCGTGGCTGGTCCAGGGCGAGATCGCCGGGTGCAGCATGTCGCCGTGCGTCAGGAAGACCTCGCCTTGGCAGAGCCGCAGGAACCGCCGATCGGTGAGCATCGGGTCGTGGTTGCCCGACAGGAGCGTGAGGCGCACGCCGTCGTCCTCGCAGAGTTCCTGGAGTTGGATGACCTGCCTTGCGGCATCGGCGCGCCACTTGGGGTCGGACAGCTCGGCGAGGTCGCCGTTGATGATCAGCTCGTCGGCACCCTGCCAGAGCGGGCGGAGCAGGTCGGCGCGGACAGCACCCTGGCCGTTACCCGCCAGGTGGGTGTCCGAGAGGATCAAAGTGCGTCGGTTCATGCCTCCGGGCCCCGGCGTGTGTCAATTCAAGAAGCGTGAGTCAGGCCGCGGTGCTCAGGAAGCTGACCAGCTCGGTGCACCAGGACTTGAGGTCGGCGCTGATCTCCAGCTTGTTGTAGATACGGCTGATGCCCGCGTCGATGCAGGCCTGCCGCTGCTTGTCGTCCAGCGTCGCAGAGATCAGCACGATCGGGATCGCGGTGAAACGGGCGTTAGACTTCAGCGCCCGGACGATCTGCAGGCCGTTGTAGCCGGGGATGTTCAGGTCACAGATGATCAGGTCGGGCAAGCCGGTGCCCGGGCCCTGCGCGTCACGCAGGTACTCGATCGCGCCCCGGCCGTCGGCCTGGACATCCACGGTGATGCCGGTGTTCTGGACGAGCATGGTCTGGATCAGGCGGGCGGCGAGCGGGTCGTCCTCGATCAGCAGCACACGGATCTCGCCATCGCTAGGCAGCGCATCGAGCGAGACGCCGAGGTTGGCCGCCTGGTCGGCGCGTTGGTCGGCGGCGCGTCGGCCGGTATCGACGCCCCAGATCCTGACGTTGTTGCGGCCCGCCTCTTTCGCGGCATAAACCGCTTTGTCGGCGCGCTGGGTGAGCTGCTCGGCGGACACCTCTTCATACCCCGGCGACCAGGCCGCGACGCCGACACTCACCGAGCGGGGCAGCGGCTCATCGGGCGCACCGGGTACGCCGGCGAGTTCGAATGGCTGGCTGTCGATCGCGACTCGGATCTCTTCGCCCACCGCCGCCGCCGCCTGGATGTCCAGGCCCGACAGGACGACGACGAACTCCTCCCCGCCGTACCGGCAGACGGTGCCGCGCTCGCCGACGGTGTCGGTCACGCGCTTGGCCAGCTCGACCAGCACGGCGTCGCCGCAGGGGTGGCCGTAGGTGTCATTGACGAACTTGAAGTTGTCCGCGTCGCTGAACAGCACCGCGACGTGCGACTGGCTGCTCATGGCGTCGGCAACGGCGTCGGCGACAATCTTGTCGAAGTGCTTACGGTTGGGCACGCCGGTCAGCCCGTCGGTGACCGCGTCCTGTTTGGCCTGATCCACCTCGCGCTGGGTCTGGAGCTGGACCTCCAACAAGCGCTCGTTCGCCTGCTGCATCAGCTCCGTGGCCGACGGGATCTCACCGATCTGCTGATCCAGCAGCTTGGCGATCTCGCGGCTGCCCTGTTCGACTTTGTCGATCAGGATTTCAACGCCTTCCTCGGTCTGACCGAACCACGCGTTGGCCGTGGTAAACAGTGTGGCGAGCGACTGGCCGATGTGTTCGGACTGCATCACGGACGCGACCAACTCGCCGACCACAACACAGCGGATGACCGCCTGGTTTTCGCCGTCGGGAGGGATGTTGTCGTGATGATGCCGGATCGCACCTACGATCATCTCAGGCATCTTCCACTTGTCCGCCAGGGCCGAGCCGACCTCGGTGTGGTTGAAGCCGAACCGTTCGGACTCCAGCCGGAGCAGCGCGTGATGGTTCGTGCCGGTCGATGCGAGCAGCGGCGCGTAGACGTCGGCGTGCGCCGCGAGCATCGTCAGGACGCCGATGTCCTGGAACAGCGCCGCAGCAAAGACCTCGTCCGGCTCGCCGACCTCGGCGATCAGCGCGACCTGTCGCGCCGCCGCCGCGGAGATAATCGTGTGCTTCCAGAACGCGTGCAGATCGACGCCGTCGTCCAGCCCCTGGGTCAGGTTGACCATCGAGAAACCGAGCACCAGCGACTTAACCGCCCGCAGCCCGAGCATCGCGATCGCGCGCTCGATCGAAGGGCACGGCTTTGGTAGCCCGTAGAAGCTAGAGTTGACGGTCTTCAAGACCTTCGACGCGAGCCCCGGGTCGTTCTGGATCAGCTCCGCGATCTCGTTAAGTTTCACGTCGGGGTTGCTCGTCATCTCGAGCAGCCGCATCGCCACCGTGGGCAACGTCGGCACCGATCCGTGCGCGAGGACACGCTCGAGCGTGATCCCGGATGCATTGGGTCCTGACTGAACGCTCAATTCAATGCTCCAAATCAACCCACCGAGCAGCGCTCCGATGGATCAGGCCATCAACTCTCCTTCGGACGGCCCACGCAAGGACGCCCCCCTGTTAATAGGGGTATCGAAGATTCTCAATGCTGACTTCATTGATCCTTTGCAGGAAATCAGGGTAAGACCTGCCCCCCGCGAGACGATTCTTGCTTAGACCAATTCAGCAGATGCCGCAGGGGATTTGACCGCGGTTGCATCATCGCGCCCGCAATCCGGCCCGACCCGCACAGAACCACAGACCGGCATAACCGGACACGCTCATGGTGACGAAGCGTTTCGGTCTATCCGCCGAATCCCCGCGTCGTACAAAGTAATGAGCCGAGACACAACCTGTTCGTGCGGCTTGATCGTTGCCTACAGCTTGCCGATAAGTCATCTGATCAGGGGTCGATATCGGTAGGTGCCAACGAACGATGCCTTCGCTGTCCAACATCCCCGAGCCAACGACCGGCTATCGCCCGGACGACAACCCGCCTGCGCCGCAGGCCGCGTTGCAGACACTTGATGCGCAGGCCGACGCGTCAACGAACAAGCACGCATCCGATCCGGTGGATCCGGGAGATGAACCGCAGCAGCAGATCGACAGCGTGTCCTGCCTGCTGCTGCTGCTGATCGCCGGCGGCCTGCTGCGGCTGGTGCTCGGGCTGTTCGGGCCGATGCAGGGCACCGACCCCGACCGGCTGCAAGCGCTCGCCGAGCAGGGGCGGCTCGCATTCACAAGCAATCCTTCGAACGCGTTCCCGGTCCCGGGCCTGCTGGCCGCGGGCTTATCGACCGCTGGTGCGTCGGGCTGGGTCATGGTCGCGATCGGTTCGCTGCTGACGCTGGCGGCGACGCCCGCAGCCTATGTCATCGGCCGGGCCGCGACCGGGCGCCGCATCGCGGGCATCCTCGCCGCGGCACTCATCACGGTCCACCCCGCGGTGCTGATGATCGCCAACACGCTGTCGGGCACGGCGGTCGCGCTGAGCCTGGTCACGATCGGCCTGGCGCTCGCGCTGCACTCGGCCAAGCGCGGCTACGGCTTCGCGCTGGCTGGCGGGATGACGCTCGCGCTTGCAGGGCTCGCCGCGCCGTTGTGCTGGGTTGTTGCGGTGCTCGCCGGGCCTTTCGTCGGCCATGTCAATCAGCACCACGGCACCCGCCGGGCGCTCTTACACGCCGCGACCGTCTTTGTGCTCGCGCTTGGCCCGATCGCCGGGTACCGCGCAGCGACGCACGGCATGTCCGCCGACGTGATGCTGGTCGAGTTTCGTGATACCGCGGATACCGAAAGTGACCTGCCCGCGCTCGATCGGACACTCATCACCCTCACCGATTCATCGCTTACTGAGCTCGGTGAGGCGCTGCACCTGCCGATCGGGGACGCGGGCCACCTGACCCGCAACGCGATCAACGCCGGCCGGCCCGCCGCCACAACCGCCGACCCGGTCGCCAACGCCCTCGCCGACGGCTGGCTGCTGATGAACATGGCGCTCGCGGCACTGGCCACCGTGTCGGTCGGGGTGATGCTCGTGCGCCGGCGGCTCGTGGAGACACTCGTGCTGGCCACCCCGCTCATCGCGCTCGGGTTCGCCAGCGTGCCGCCGGGCGAGGTGCTGCGCCTGCCGATGATAACGCTGCTGGGTGTCCTCGCCGCGGGGCTGCTGTGCAACCGCCCGGTACCGTTGATCGATGAAGAGGCGCGGTCTGAACGCGCCGCGCGCAGGGCGGCGAAGCTCGCCGAGAAAGAAGAGAAGGAGCGCGCCCGGCAGGAACGCGGCGCCGCCCAACAGGCCGAAGACCTCTACGCATTCGATAAACCCGACCGCAGAGCGAAGAGGGCCCGCGCAAAACAAGCCAGGCAGGCCAAAACGTCGCCCGAGCCCGAGCAGCCGAACGGCATCCTGACCGAGCGCGTGGCGGACGAGTCCTCGGTCCCCGCCCGGCCGATCTGACCCGGCGTCTACCGCCCTGCCAGTGACTTGAGACGTTCGATCCGATCCGGCTCATGTTCCACCAGCCACGCATCCTGAGATAGAAGCTCATACGCGCGGCTAAAGTTCGCAGCGGCCTTGCCGGGTTCGCCGAGTGAGAGCCAGCACTCACCCAGTTCTTCGTAGACATAACCATCCGGGTCTTCGCCCGCCGCCTCGGTCTGCTCGGACAGGCCCTGCTGTATCGCCAGCGCCTCATCGATGCGCCCAAGCGCGCGGTACGAGCGGGCCACCGCCCACGCCGCGATGCGTGTCTCTTTGGCTTGCCCCTGCTGCCGCCGCCAGGCCAGGCCCTTCTCGAAGTGCGCCAGAGCCGTCTCGTGCTCGCCGCGCTCGAAGTAGGTCCAGCCGATGTTGTTGTACAGAGCGCCTCGCCAACGCGTGGCCTGTTGGTCATCCGTCGATTCAACCAGCTTCAACGCCTTGAGGTTCCACGCCAGCGCCCCGTCCGGCGGCTCGACGATCGCGATCATGTGCGCCGCGTCTACCGCCAGCGACAGCTCGCCGGCCTGCCGGGCGGTGTCCCACGCCTCGACGAACAGCGGCCGGGCCTCGTCCTTCCGCCCGGCGGCGTTGAACGCCCGCCCGCGTTCCAGCAGGTGCCACACGCGTAGCGCGGCGCTGGCCCCGGCCACCATAGGCTCGATACGGTCCAATTCCGCATGGGCCTGATCGAACCTCGCTCGCAGTGAATAGGTCCTTGCGATCTGCGTTCGCAATTGGCCGAGGGTGTCCGTATCGCCCGACGCCTCCATGCCGGGCAGCAGTTCTCGGAAGCGGCGCTCCGTCTCGGCGGGGTCGTTGTAGTCCCACAGCGCCATGAAGTCGGGTTGGTTTGTTCCGCTACGCGGTTGTGACATCGAACACCCCTGAAACAGAAACCAAACCACAAAGCCGCCCACCTATACGCGAAGATGCAATCGCTTCATACCGCACCCCGCCACGCATGCCATAGAACTACTATCGCAAACAGTCTACCACCCACGGATCAACGCTCGATCGGAACACCAGCCCAAACCGGGTGAGCTGGATTCAATGCGGCTGAACCCCGCTCGACAGGTGCTGGCATTATCGGACCCGCCGACCGATGTACGTCCGTTAAGACAACGCCTCACCACGCTGGCAGGATCGTGTGGGGACCGATACCCCGCCGCGACGATAGACGAGGGGCCCGGTTACCGGCCGGGCGTCTGTTGCGCGGAGCGAACTGGTGTCATCAATCTCGACCACAACCGACCAAGCCCTGCCGGTCACGGTGATCCAGCGTTCGCGCGGGCTCGGCCGGCTGGGCGTGGGCGCGCTGTGGGGCTACCGCGACCTGCTGGCGATCCTCGCGATGCGCGACATCAAGGTCCGCTACAAACAGGCGGCGCTCGGCGTCGCCTGGGCGATCATCCAGCCCATCGCGATGGCGGCGATCCTGTTCCTCTTCTTCGGCAAGCTCATGGGCCTGGATGCGCAGGTCGCGCCGACGCCTTACTTAGTCTTCGTCCTCGCGGGGGTGTTGCCGTGGACGCTGTTCGAGTCGGCGGTCACCGCGTCCAGCGGGAGCATCGTCGCCAGCGCGGGCATCGTCCGCAAGGTCTACTTCCCACGCCTGATCGTCCCGCTGGCCGCGACGGGCGCGCCGCTGATCGACTACGGCATCGGCATGCTGGTCATGCTTGTCGCGATGCTTGTGCTCGGCGTGACGCTGACCGGCCAGGCGCTGCTCGTCCCGCTCATGCTGATCAGCCTGATGATCGGCGTGCTGGGCGTGGGCATCCTGATGTCCGCGGTCACCGTCGCCTACCGCGACTTCAGGCACGTGCTGCCGTTCCTGCTGCGGCTGCTGTTCTTCCTCACGCCCGTGATCTACCCCGTCACGATCCTGCCCGAGGCGTACCGCTGGCTGTTGGCACTCAACCCGGTGGGCGGGACGATCGCGGCGCTGCGCAGCGCGATACTCGGCACGCCGATCGTTTACAGCGACTGGATGATCTCGACGTGCATCGGGTTGGCCGCCCTCTTTGCCGGGCTTTGGTATTTCCAGCGCGCCGAGCGGCGCTTCGCGGACATTGTGTGAACTTTCGGCTCTCCGCCTTCAGCAATCAGCTTCAAACCATGACCCCACCCGCCATCCATGTCGAGCAACTCGCCAAGCAGTACCGCCTGGGTGAAGGCGTGAGCGCGCACCGCACGCTCGGCGAGCGGCTCTATGGGCTGGCGGGATCGGCGTACAACAGGCTTGTCAAAAGGCAAGGCGCTCAAACATCTACGAAGCGTGACACATTCTGGGCGATTCGGGGTGTCAGCTTCCAGGCCGAGCCGGGTAAAGTCCTCGGCGTCATCGGCCGCAACGGCGCGGGCAAGTCCACGCTATTGAAGATTCTTTCACGCATCACCGAGCCGACCGCCGGCCGGGCTACGATCCGCGGGCGCGTTGGCTCGCTGCTCGAAGTCGGCACCGGCTTCCACCCCGAGCTGACCGGGCGGGAAAACGTCTACCTCAACGCGGCGATCCTTGGCATGCAGCGCAGGGAGGTCGCTAGCAAGTTTGGTGACATCGTCGCCTTCGCCGAGCTCGAGAAGTTTATCGATACGCCGGTCAAGCGCTACTCCAGCGGGATGTACGTCCGCCTGGCCTTCGCGGTCGCGGCGCACCTCGAGCCGGAGGTGCTGTTGATCGACGAGGTCCTGGCCGTCGGCGACGCGGGGTTCCAGCAGCGATGCCTCGGACGTATGCACGAGATCGCCGAGGGCGGCCGCACCGTGCTCTTTGTCAGCCACGACATGGGCGCTGTTGCTCGGCTGTGTGACCGCGTGATGCTCATGGACGGCGGGCGTGTCGTCACAATCACCGACCCGCAAGACGCGATCGACCAGTACCTCCGCCTCGTCGCCGACTGGCGGCGCGACCCGTCGGGCGTGTTCACCGGCCCGCTCGCGCAGGACGTGCGGTTCTTTGACCTCACGGTCAACGGCGTTGATAACAACGACCCGCGCATCATCCGCCCTGACCAGCCGATCACGCTGCGCGTTGTCGGCGAAGCGCAGCGCGCGATCCCCGACTACCGCACGACCTTCTCGGTCTACCGCGACGGCGTGCGCCTGCTGACGCAGCACGACGCGCCGGTGCCGACCGACCTGCCCGCCGGCCGATTCGAAGCGACCGCGGGGCTGCCCGCCCTGCTGCTGCGGCCCGGGCGCTACAGCGTCGGTGTCGGCGGGTACCGCGACGGGATGCGCGAGTACCTGTGGGGCGCCGACCTCATCGACTTCACCGTCACCGAGCAGTGGTCGGCCGACTACGACCCGATCAACCTCGGCCTGATCAACCTGCCCGGCCACGGGTCACGGATCACTGGATCACGCAGGGACGCGCTCACCACCGCCGACACCGGGAGCTGCGCCGCATGAGCAAGCCGCCTATCCCACCGATCGATCTGGTGAAACTCCAGCAGGCCCACGAAGCGGCCTGGGCCCCGGCGTACACACAGTTCCTGCGACTGGTCAAGGCGCGCGGGCTGACGACCGGCGTCGAGGTCGGCGTCGGCTACGGCGGGCACTGCGAGGCGTTGCTCGACTACCGCGGCATCGATTCGCTCGTCGGCGTCGATCCCTACGAGCACCATCCACAGGTCGACGACCCGACCAACCTCGGCCAGCGCGACCTCGACCGGGTCTACCACGGTGCGCTCAACCGGCTCGCGCGCTTCGGCCGGCGGTTCGAGCTGATGCGCGAGTCTTCGGTGCGCGCCGCCGATCACTTTGAGGACGAGTCGCTTGACTTTGTCTACATCGACGCGGACCACCGCTATGAATCCGTGCAGGCCGACCTGGGCGCGTGGTGCGACAAGGTGCGCGCGGGCGGGGTCATCGCGGGTCACGACTATGAAAACCCCGACCTGCCGGGCGTGCAGCACGCTGTCGATGGCTACTTTCAGCGGCTGGGCTGGCCGGTGAACCACGCGGGCGACTGCGTCTGGTGGGTGCAGAAGCGCGCGCTGCCGATCAGCTACATCATTCCCGCGTACAACGCCGAGCAGACGCTCTGGCAGGCAGTCAGCTCCGTGATGGACGATAACCTCGACGCGGGCGACGAGCTGCTTGTTGTCGAAGACGGCCCGATCGACGCGACCGGTGTCGTGATCGAAGAGCTGCAGGCCGCGTACCCAGCGCTGCGGGTCATCCGGCAGGACCAGAATACCGGCGCAGGCGCAGCGCGCAACCGCGGGATCAACGAGGCGGCCAACGACCTGATCTTCATGCTCGACGCGGACAACGTCCTGCCGACCGACGCGGCCAAGCCGTTGCGCAAGCATCTGATGCGGATGTGCTGCGACGCGGTGTGCTTCGGCGAGGTCCGGCTGTTCCGCGACGGCGACGAACCGAGCATGACCGCCTGGACCCACCGCTACCCGGCCGGGCCCGCGACGCTCGCGCAGTACGGCGCGATGCAGGACCCGCCCGGCGCCGCGGGCAACCTGCTGTTCACGCGCGACGCCTGGCGACGGGCCGGCGGCTACCCTGAGC
>JANQKT010000253.1 GCA_028280965.1 Phycisphaeraceae bacterium | reverse complement strand
ATCACGTCGCAGACGGACGCGACCAGGGGCTGGTCGCGGACGCCTTCGACGAAGAGGCGGTTGCACCTGGGCTTGTCGGACTGGCGAAGCTCCACGCCGATGGGCTGCTGATCGAGGCCGGCGATGATCCCGAAGCGGCGTCGCTTCTTGGTGGCGTCGCAATCCGATTTACGGCCGTGCGAGCCAAACACGATGAGTCTGCCGTCCACCGATTGGGTCAGGGCCTCGATGCCGGACAGCTCGTCATCGACGGAGAGGTTCAGCCGCAGGGTCTGGCCGTCGGCGGCGGGGCGCCCGTCGTCGTCGAGCCGGTACAAGAACAGATCGCGGCGGACCTCGTTGTCGCCCACCAGCAGGCAGCGACCGACTCCGCCGGGGCAGTCGACGACCAGCGCGGCCGATGCCTCGCAGGGCGGTTGTCCGCCGAGCACGCATTGGGCTGGTGCCGGCGACCAGCTGCAAACTCCCAAGATGGTGAGCAGCGTTACCGCAGCCCGGGTGCCGCGCGCGCCTCCCGAGGCGGGTCGCCAAATGTCGGATCTGCGTTGCTGTGTCTTGCGCCTCGGGTCGTTGCTCATCATGTCTCTCCCGAACGGGTCGCTTTCAGGAATACCTTCGTTCGTCATTTGCGGGTGCGAGCGGGTTCTGCACTCGGGGTCGGCTCACCCCGTCTTGACCAGGACCCATGAGCCCATGGTGCCGTCCGGCGCGCCTAAAAGGTCATTGTGAACCGCCATCACCGTGCCAGCGATCGCATTAGAGTCGGGAATGAGCCAGCCGCGCAGCCGGTACTCGGTCTCGCCGGTGACCGCAGCCAGCTCCACCGAGGCCGGCATGGGCCAAGGGACACCCGCTCCCTCTGGGATGGGCTCATGGACCTGGCCGGTGACCTTGAGCTGGGTTCCGGTGGGGAACGTCAGCCTGCCCTGGACCAGACCGTCCGCCGCGGTCGAGACCTCGAAGCGTCCCGGTGGCGCCCAGGGGGCGGCCAGCGTCGTTTCGGCCGCGCCGGCGTCGCCGGCCGGGGCGGGGAGGTCGTTGCGAAAGCTCCGGTGGATCCAGGTGCCGTTGAGTGTCGTTGACATATTGTGTTATTCTGCGTTGGGTGTGGATGGGAATCGGCTGCCGCTATGGACAATCGCCGTACCTGCGGTGGTCCACGGCGCCGGTGTTGGGGTCGATCAGGAACAGGTCGCCGAATTGGGCCATCCGCGGTTAGGTACCGGCGCTCAGGATGATGTCGGCCTTGCCGGCCGGGCACCGTTGCCACAGTTCTGCGAAAGTGGCATCGAGCAGATTCTCGAAGGCCTGCGGGGCCGGAAAGCTCAACTGCTTGCCTTTGGACCCATAATGGACCGGCACGTCGCCGCCGAGGGTCTTGAAGGTGTTGTTGGGCCTACTGCACGCCATGGCTCGTCTCCGCTGTCTGTTGGGGTGCATGGCAGGTTTGCCGCCGCCGGCAGCACCGTGGCGCCCACCGCGTGTCCGGAGGTTCGTGGGATCTTGACGGACATGCGCGGGGTGGTGCTTCCACAAATTAGCGAAGACAGCGTCAACTTATCCGACGAAAGGACTAAAGATTAGCTGAAGAATTGCCGAACACGTCACGAGGGATCGCCGATGCGCCGAATCAAAGACGATGAATGGGAAGCGAAGGGTGCCGGCGGGGGCGATACGGATGGCGCTGAATGGGAGGCAGAGGAGATCCGGGCCCTGGAGCCCGGGTTCTCGAACCGCACTTGGCTGGACGACTACCCGATGACGGATGTCGATCAAATCAAGCGATTGGCATCTGCTTTGCGGGCCTTGGATCTGTAATGGGTCGGCCGCCCGGTTTGCGATCGGCCTATCCGCGCGTGCTGAACGCATTCGCGATCAGATCCGCACAAGGATCGCCAGGTAGTGTTCCATATATGTTGGAGATTTGTATTCTGGCATTCAAGATCAATGAGTTGTTGGATTAATCAAACAGATCTGGGGCACAACCCTCCAGATATCCGACATCAGGCATCGGGGCTTCGCTCAGCTCGGCATCGCGCCGAGGGCGGTGCTCCCACGATTCGATCTCACTCTGGCGCCTGCGACGGTCGACGACCTGGAACACTCGTTCGCGGGAAACGCCTCAGCGGGCCGTCGAAGGACTCACGGGGCAGCGTCAGATCGCTGGCGATCGGCTTGTCGTCGACCACATCGACATGCCCGTTGCTCGGGTCAAGCCGAAGCTCGGCGCGAAACAAGGCGCCGGCATGGGCGATGGTGCCGACATGGACCGGGCGGCCGTCCGCGTCGCTTCGGTCCAGGCGCCAGGGCTGCAGTGCGGGAACCTCGGTGGGTGGCTCAGCACGCGTCGGGGCCAGCCCGGCCCCATCGTCGAGGACCTCGAAACGGCCACCTTCAGCATTCCCGCGCAGGTCGCGAAGCATGGTGAAGAAGAAGCGGGTGTAGTCGGAGTGCGCCTCGGGCGTGTCGAGACGGACATGCCCGGCCGCGACCTGGGCATGCAGGGTCTCGCTCCAGCCGTCGATCAGGATGGCGTCCCCATCACCGATCAGCAGGTCCATGGCGCCAGTCCCGTCTGGCTCGACGACATGGATCTGGGCCAGCTCCAGCGTCGCGAACGACAGCGGACGGCGCTCGATCAGCACGACGCGCAGGTCGTGGCGCGACAAGGCACGGGCAACATCCGGTACCGAGCGGATCAGACGCCCGAGCAGCTCGACGGCCTCGGCGCGGTCGAGCCGTCGCCAAGGACCGGGCAGCAGGCGCCGCGGGTGGTCGGCGGGGAGGGTACCGTAATCGACGAGCAGAACGTCGAGATTGATCCGGCCGGCGTCCG
>JANQKT010000231.1 GCA_028280965.1 Phycisphaeraceae bacterium | reverse complement strand
GAGAGGAACAGGTCAACGGACTGGCCCGGGGTGTTGGGGAGCAGGTCGAGGCTGGCGGCCCCGCTGCCGAAGGTGAGCGTCGTGACCGCGGACGCCTGGGCGTGGACGAGCAGCGCGGCCACCGCCGTCAGCGTCGTTAGGTTGTAGCGGGTCATCTCTTGTCCTCCGATTGCACGTATAAGGTTTCAACGGTTTCAAACACGGGCGCGAACCCGGCGTCGTCAGCGTCCCAGCAGCGCGGTGAGGTGGCCGCGCGGGATCATCGGCAGGTCGTCGTGCCGCGCGACCGGCCCGGGCGGGGTGATCAGGTTCAGCGTCGGGGCGAGCGAGCCGTAGCTGTTCCAGGCGGCGATCACATCCGTGAACCCGACGATGCCGTCGCGGTCGTAGTCGTTGGGGTTGGTGATGTCGGCGTTGTTGGTCTGATTAAGCCAAGGCACGATGACGTCCAGGAAATTGATCGGGGCCTGATTGCCCTGAAGCGTGTTGTTCTCGCCCAGGGCGTGGCCGAAGTAGAACAGCGCGCCCAGGCCCGAGGGCGAGAGCGTGAAGTCTTCGGGCAGCGCGGTGTTGTTGTTGGCCTTGACCGCCACCTGAAGCCAGGTGTTCTGGATGAAGTTGTCGGCCCAGGCGATGACGATGCGGTCGCTGCCGCTGTCGCCGGCATCGGGGAAGACGGAGATGCCCGAGGGGGCCGGGGCGTTGGCCCACACGCCGCTGGTATCGGGCGTGTCGTCGTTGCCGACGCGGAAGGTGAAGTCGGCGGCGGTGAGGTCGCCGCCGTCGTTGGGCAGGTTGTCGATGTCGATGACCACGCGGTTGATCCCGCGCGTGTAGCTGGAGTAGTTGGCGAACGTCGCGGTCTCGCCGCCGAGCAGCGCCTGCTTGTCGGTCGCGATCGCGGAGGCCGAGGCGGCCGGCGGCGCGAGGGCCGGGCCGGGCGCGTAGACCAGGAACCCGCGCTGCACCTGGTTGTAGCGGTTGACCACGATGTCGTCGAGGACCAGGCCGTCGGGCACGGTGACGGTGAAGTAGTCGCCGTCGGTGCCCGCGTCGGTGCCGTCGGCGAGGACCGTGCCGGACCCGCCGGCCGCGCCGACCTCGCCGGTAATCGTGTTGCTGCCCAGGCCCAGCAGCAGCGGGGTCGGGGCGGTGTAGTCGCTGGAGATGCTGTCCACGCCGGGCGCTTCGTTCAGGTCGTTGGTCGGCGGGCTGACCGAAGAACCCTGGGCCTGGACGGTGATGAACTCGAGTTCGTACTCGGTCGCGCCGGGCTGGTTCTCCTGGATCAGGAAGGCGTAGTCGCCCGCGGGCAGCTCATCGACATTGAGCCCCGTGTCGCTTGGGTCCACCCCAAGGCCCGGCCCGCCGAACAGGTTCAGCGGGGGCGTGGACACAAAGTCATTCGGGCCAGAGAACAGCGTGCCATCGGCGAAGGGGTAGAAGATCACCGGCGACTGCGGGTCGCCGAACGACGAGCCGCCGTACGCCAGGTGCGCGCCCACGAAGCTCGACGGGTCAGGCGGGGGGATAACCGGGATCAGCGAGACCGCCTGGAGGAAGACGACATCCGTGCTGCCGTTGATCGCGTCGATGGTGATGCGCCCGTTCACGTCCACAACAACACTGTTGAACGTGACCGGCTGGCCGGCGGCGTGCACGGCGCCGAAGCCGTTGTTCGCGACCGTGGTGCCGTTGACCCGCAGCGACTGGCTGCGCCCGTCGTTCTGCAGGCCGGCGTAGACCAGCACGGTCCACTCGGACCCGGGGGTCAGCCCGCCGATCAGGAGGGTGACCTGCTCGCCGCCCGGCCCGCCGTCGGCGATCAGCGACTCGGTCGCCGAGTCGAGCCCGGGCACGTAGTTCTGCCCGAACGGGTCGGACGGGTTGGCGCTGCCGTTGCTGCCGCCGGTCACCGTCGTCGCGCTAACGCCTGCCGCCGCCGAGCCGTCGGCGAACTGCAGCGAGGTGTCGGTCGTGGCGGCGCCCACGATGTTGTTCCAGACATCCGAGTTCAGCGTCTCCTGGTCCGGCGCGCCGCCGGCCTCGCCGATACTGAAGTGCAGGGCGCCCGGATCACCCGGGGGCACGATGACCGAGCCGTCCAC
>JANQKT010000141.1 GCA_028280965.1 Phycisphaeraceae bacterium | reverse complement strand
CGTGTGCTCAAGCTTGAAGACGCGCGCGGGGTCCGCCGCGGCTTCCCATTCCTGGCAGACCTCGGCGAGGAATCCATCGCCCGGCGGGTCGTCTTCGGTGCGCAGCGCGTCACCGCCGAACCCGTAGTACCCGGTCGCCGACGCGACGATGAGTGTGCGCGGCCCGCTTTCCAACGACGCGAGGGCCTGGGCCAAGGCGCGGCTCCCCTTGACGCGGCTGTCACGGATGCGCTGCCTCTTCTCGTCCGACCACCTGCCCATGATGTTCTCGCCGGCGAGGTGGACGACGGCATCGCATTCGGCGAGTGCATCTGCATCGAACGTCTGCGACGCCGTATCCCACAGGATCTCATTCGATTCTCCGGAGGAGCGCCGGACGATCGGTCGCGTATCACGGCCCTGCTCGGCCAGCGCCTCACACAACGCCGAGCCGACCAGCCCGGTCGAGCCGGAGACGGCGATGCGCATGAGCCGGTCGGTAGAAATTGAACCCATAGTGATACTTTAGGTCAATGCCGGCGTGTTAGCCGTCGCCTGCAAGGCGACGCTCGGTTGAGCATCTGAATAGCGTGCCGCCTTGTAGTCGGTGGCTAACACAAGACCGTGCCCGTGTGGCATAGAATCTCCTCATGCCGTTCCAGACCGAACAACGCGCTCTCCAGCTCGTCTCCGAGTTCACGCCCACCGGTGACCAGCCGCAAGCGATCGAGTCGCTGGTGGACGGGCTCGACGCGGACGCGAAGTACCAGACGCTGCTAGGCGCGACCGGCACGGGCAAGACGTTCACGATGGCGAATACGATCGCCCGCGCGAATCGACCGACGCTGATCATCAGCCACAACAAGACGCTCGCTGCTCAGCTCTACGAGGAGATGAAGGAGCTGTTCCCGAACAACGCGGTGAGCTACTTCGTCTCGTACTACGACTACTACCAGCCCGAGGCCTACATCCCCCAGCGGGATATCTATATCGAGAAGGACTCGTCCCGCAACGACGACCTGGACCGGCTGCGCATGGCGGCGACGACCAACCTGGTGTCGCGGGACGATGTGATCGTGGTCGCATCGGTGTCGTGCATCTTCGGGCTCGGCTCGCCGACCGAGTACAAACGCTCGGTCATCACGCTTGAAAAGGGCCAGACGATCGAGCGCCGGGACTTCCTGTACCGGCTCGCCGATTTGCAGTATCAGCGGTCGCAGCACGAGCTGTCGCGCGGCAAGTTCCGTGTGCGCGGGGATGTCATTGAGCTCGTTCCGGCTGCGGAGGAATACGCCTACCGGATCGAGTTGTTTGGCGACGAGATCGACTCGCTGGCGCTGATCAACCCGACGACCGGCGAGCTGCTCGCGGAAGACGACAAGCTCTACATCTACCCGGCGGTGCAGTACGTCATGCCTGAAGAACAGCAGGAGCGCGCGATCGAGCAGATCAAGGCCGAGCTTGAGCTGCGCGTCGGCGAGCTGCGTACCGAGGGCAAGCTGCTCGAGGCCCAACGCCTGCAGGCGCGGACCAAGTACGACCTCGAAATGCTTGAGGAGGTCGGCTTCTGCTCGGGCATCGAGAACTACTCGCGGCACTTCGACGGGCGTGAACCCGGGAGCCGGCCGTGGACGCTGATCGACTATTTCAGAGAGTGTGACCCGTCGCGATGGCTGCTGATTATTGATGAGAGCCACGTGACGATCCCGCAGATCGGGGCGATGTACAACGGCGACCAGATGCGCAAGAAGACGCTGGTCGAGCACGGGTTCCGTTTACCGTCGGCGTTGGACAACAGGCCGCTGAAGTTTGAAGAGGTCGAGGAGCTGTGGAACCAGGTCGTGTTCGTGAGCGCCACGCCGGGGCCGTACGAGCTGGAGAAGACCGAGGGCGCGGTCGCCGAGCAGATCATCCGGCCGACGGGGCTGGTCGACCCGGTGATCGAGGTGCGCCCGGCCGAGGGGCAGGTGCCGGACCTGCTCAGGCTCGTGCGCGGGCGGATCGAGCGCGGCGAACGCACGCTCGTCACGACCCTGACCAAGCGGCTGGCCGAGGACCTGAGCAAGTACCTCAAGGACCAGGAGATCGGCTGCCGGTACCTGCACAGCGACATTGAGACCTTGGACCGCGTAACGATCCTGCGCGAGCTACGCGAGGGGCAGTTCGATGTGCTGGTCGGTGTCAATCTGCTGCGTGAGGGGCTGGACCTGCCGGAGGTGTCGCTGGTCGCGATCATGGACGCGGACAAGACGGGCTTCCTGCGCAGCGGGACGTCGCTGATCCAGCAGATCGGTCGCGCGGCGCGAAATGCCAACGCATTTGTGGTGTTGTATGGCGATGAGGTGTCGCCGGCGATGCAGGCGGCGATCGACGAGACCGAGCGCCGCCGGGCCAAGCAGCTCGCCTACAACAAGGAGCACGGCATCACACCGCAGACCGTGAAGAAGGCGATCCGCAAGGGCATCGAGCTCGAGCTGCGGGCACGTAAGACGGCGAAGGCGGCGCTGGCGGGTGATGAGAAGGAATACGATCGGGCCGAGCTGATCGGGGAACTCGAGGCGGCGATGCTCGAGGCGGCGCAGGGGCTGGAGTTCGAGAAGGCGGCGTCGATCCGCGACAAGCTCGCGGAGGTCAAGGCGGCGCCGGCGATGGAGAAGGTGAAGATCAGCAAGGACAAGACGACGCAAGCCAAGCCCGGCACACCCGGGACGCGGCCGCGGCAGAAGCGGAAGAAGAAGCTGCGATGATGTGCGATGTCGGCGTTCGATGTGCGAGCAGTCGGTTTAGTCGGTGACGCGCGGCGTCCCATCTCCCGTCACCAGAGCCGCGACATGCTCCCCCGCCGCGGCCGCGGAACTGATCCCGTGTGACCCGTGGCCCAGGGACACATACAAGCCATCTCCAACGGCATCCGCATAACAACGGTGAGTAGGTGTCGTCGTGCGGATACCGACCCAGCCTTTGGGCAGATCGATCGCACGCAATCGCTGCGCCTGATCGGGCAGCACGCGCCCGAGCTTATCGCACACGCCGGCGTGCTCGGTATCGCGCCAGCCGGACGCATCATCGCCGGGCACAAACGACGCGCCCAGCGTCTGCACGCCGCTGATCGGCGGCAGGAGATAGCCACCGAAAAACAATGCCCGCCGGAGTTGCGTTAGTCGGCGGGCTTGCCACGCCGATTCGAGTAGCGTCACCTGACCGCGCACGGGTTTGAGCTCGAGGTGCCTGGTCTGGTCGAACCGCAATGCGTCCAAGGCGTTGGCGACCACAACGGCCTTTGCCTGGATCGATCCCTCACCCTGATGTGAGATCACCCAGTCTCGCCCTACTCGCTGAAGCGAGCGGGCCGGGGTGGTGTCCCGGATGGTGATATTCGGGTGATCGAGCAAAGCGGCGCACAACCCGGCGGGGCGCAGGACACCTGCGCGTTCGATCAGCACACCGCCGCAAGGCAATGCCACACCGGCTTGTTCTTCGGTCTGCCCGGCATCGACCCAACGGCACAAGCCCGTGCGCCCGAACTGCTCAACGAATCGGCGGAGCCGTCGTTCGCTGCGCTCGTCATACGCGGTTTGGAACGAACCACACGCCTGCCAGCCGCACTGCTCGGCGAAAGTCGGGTTCGATCGCAGCCAGCGCTCAACGAAGGCGTAGCCTTCGCGCAGCCATACCCCCGCCGGGTCGTTGATGTCGTTGATCTTCGGCTGGAGGACCGCGACGCGCGGGGTGAGTGTGGGCAGTTCATCATCGATAAGCCGCTGTCTTTCGAGGACCGTGACCGGTATCCCGCGCTCGGCCAGCGATCGCGCTGCGAAGGCGCCGGCGAGCGAGCCGCCGATGACGACTGTGGCG
>JANQKT010000136.1 GCA_028280965.1 Phycisphaeraceae bacterium | reverse complement strand
GTGTCGCGGGTGACGCGGGGCGTCCCGTTTAAATCATGACCGATGTGACTCGCGCGGGGCGCTCCGCGTCACCCGCGACACATTAAGCTAAGAAGCTGCCAACTCGACCAGCACATCCAGCCCGCGTTCGAGCATCTTGTCGTCGCAGGCGTAGCTCAATCGGAAGTGCGTGTCGCGCTGGCTGAACACCCCCCCCGGAATGATCAAGAGGCTCTTTTCAACCGCGTGTTCGATGAACTGACTCGCGGTGATACCCAGCGCCGGCGGGACCTCCGGGTAGGCGTAGAACGCCCCGCCGGGGGTGGTCAGGTTGTAGTGCGGGCTTAGGCGCTCGACGACGCGGTCGCGTTTGCGGGCGTAGGCGCTGACGTGCTCGGTCATCTCGACACCGAGCGCCATCGCGCCAGCCGCCTGCACCATCGACGGGGCGCAGACAAACGAGTACTGCTGGATCTTGGTCATCTGCTCGATGATCGCCGCGGGCCCGGCGGCGTAACCGAGCCGCCAGCCGGTCATGCCGTAGGTCTTCGAGTAGCCGCGTAAGAGCAGCGCGTTGGGTGAGCTGCTCAAGGGCGAGGGGCAGTATGACCCGCCGTCGCGGCCGGTCTTTTCGTAGCAGAACTCGTCGTAGATCTCGTCGCTGATGAGCAGGACGCCCTGCTTTTCGCAGAGCTCGATAACGGCGTTGCAGACCGCTTGCGTCGCGACGACGCCGGTCGGATTGCTCGGGGTGTTGAACAGGACCAGCTTGGTCCGCTCGGTCAGCGCGGCCTCGATCCGCTCGGCGGTGACCTGGAAATCCGGATAAGTATCGACGAACACCGGCGTCGCGCCCGTGAGGCTGACGAGGTGCTTGTACATCACGAAATACGGGTCGGGGATGACGACCTCGTCGCCGGGCCCGACGGTGGCGAGCAGGGAGAGCATGAGCCCGCCGGAGACACCGGAAGTCATCAGCAGCCCTGATCCGGTGTCGAGTTGATCCGGCCCACCGCGCCCAAGCGTATTCGGGAACTCCTCGGCGAGGCGCTTCGTCACCGCGGCGCGCAGTTCCGGTATGCCTTGGGTCTGGGTGTACCGGTTCCGGCCGGCGTGGATCGCGTCGCACGCCGCGGCCTTGATCGGCTCGGGCACATCGAAGTCCGGCTGGCCGATCGACAGGTTGATCGGATCGTCCAGCTTCGCAGCGAGGTCGAACACCCGGCGGATGCCCGAGGCATCGATCGCGCGGGCGCGGTCGGAGATAAATCGTTCGGTGTTCATGGCGTTTAGCGTATAGGGCCTAGGGTTTAGCGTCGAACCGAAAAACAAACGCCGCCCACGATGGACGGCGTTCGATTGACTTGATGCAGAATGTGGCTTGCCTAGAGGCTAGACACTACTCCGTCGCCTCTTCCTTCTTCTTTTTCTTGGCCTTGCCGCCGGCGATGACCTTGCGGTTGCCGACTTTGCGCAGGCCCAGCGCGCTGGACTCGTCGTCTTTGAACTCGCCGAGCTCCTGGAGCTTGGCGATGCGTTCGGCGCGGGTCAGGACGTTGCGGTGGCCGGCCAGGCCGCCGCCGGTCTTCAGGCTGGAGTCGAGGCTCATCGTTTCGATCCTTGCGGAGGGTGTTTCGGTGGGTCGTGTCGTCAGCAAGGCGGTCGGGCTCAGGGGCCGTCGTACCGCTCGAAGTACATCGTGGCCAGGTCGGTGCCCCGGCCTTTGTTGTGGGCTTTCCACTGCCTGCCTAGCGTGCGTAGCTGCTGCTCGTAGCGTTTGCACGATTCGGAGCTCAGCTCGTCCCCGCGGTAACCGCGTTTGACGGCGTACGCGATGCAGGATCGACCATTATTGACCATGACAAGCTGGATTGCAACCCCGCGGGACCCGAAGAACTCGGCCAGGGCCTTGCAGTCCTCCGGCGTGGACTGGATCAGCCGCATGTAGTTCAGGCCCGGCTCCCGCCGCTCGGCCGTGAGCGGCACCTCGGGCACCTCGACCTCCTCGCGGGCGTATTGCGCCTCCTCGGCGAGGTAGTAGCCATCCGGCCCGGCCCGCTCACCCATGCCCTCGTCCGTCGCCTCGGGCCGGGCCCCCGCCGCCCCACGGACGGTGCCGACGAAGTAGGCCACGACGATGACAAGCAGCACCCCCGCCACCGCCAGGACCGCCAGCCCGCGCGGGACCCGCAAGACCAGCGGGGCCGACGAGCCGACCCACCACGGGGCCTTGCCCGGCATCACGGGCGGCGCGTCGCCTGCCGCGTCGGGTGTCGGCTGTGGGCCGGACCCCGGAACGTCGGCGTCCAGACCGGTCACGGGCGCACCGGGGCGGCTGCGCATGATCTCGTAAGGCGGGGTCTGGTCGCGTCTGGGCATAGGCCTCCCGGTCCATCCTATCGGCCTGAGCCGGGGTCACCAACAGCGGGTGTGACCGAGTGGTTTAGTTCATGTCGATACATTGGCAATTGCCTTGGCCAACTGTTCAGCTACCTACCCCGATCACGCTCGCCAGGGCGTGCCCTTCAAGGTGACTGAGGCTGATGTGCCAGCCGGTCACGCCCAGCCGCTCGGCCACCGCCGCCGCCTCGCCGTGCAGCTCGACCCTCGGCCGGCCGGTCGGCTCGCGGACGACCTCGACATCGGTCCACGCGATCCCGCCGGACCACCCGGTCCCGAGGACCTTGAGTACGGCCTCCTTGGCGGCGAACCGCGCCGCGTACCGCTGGACCCGCAGCTTCCCGCCGGCCTCGCTGTAGGCGCGTTCGCCGGCGGTGAAGACGCGGTCGAGGAACCGCTGCTCGTGCTCGCCGAGCAGCCGCTCGATACGCGGGGTGTCAACGAGGTCGATGCCGTGGCCGAGAATCTGCATGCGTCTAGCGTATAGCGTTTAGGGTCTAGCGTATAGCGTCGAGCCCCTCAAGCGGACGTGGCTTGGATGGATCGACGCTGGGCTCTACACGCTAAACGCTAGACCCTACGCCCGTGCCGTTCTATGATTCACTGCCATGGCAAGCGGCCTCCGCGACATCCAGGCCAAAGTCCACGCCGGCGAGCGCCTCAGCTTCGACGACGGCGTCGCCCTGCTGCACTCGCGTGACCTCTGGACGATCGGCGAACTGGCGGACCATGTCCGTGCCGCCAGGCACGGCGACGCGGCGTATTACAACGTCAACCGCCACATGAACTACTCGAACCTGTGCGTGCTGTCGTGCAAGTTCTGCGAGTTCCACCGCAAGCCCGGGCAGGACGGGGCGTACGAATACTCGATGCAGGAAGTCGCGAAGCAGGCCGAGGCCGCATCAGCGGCCGGCGCCACCGAGATGCACATCGTCGGCGGGCTGCACCCCAAGAACAAATTCAGCTACTACACCGACCTCCTGAAGACCTGCAAACAAGCCGCGCCCGAAGTCCACCTCAAGGCCTTCACCGCAGTCGAGCTCACGCACCTCGCCCGCATCCACAAGCGCGACAACAAGGGCAAGCCCGGGGCCGGCACGATCAAGGGCATGCTGGAAGATTTAATTGAGGCAGGGCTTGGAAGCCTCCCGGGGGGCGGCGCGGAAGTCTTCGACGACCGCGTCCACGACGAGGTCTTCCGCGGCAAGATCGGCGGGCTCGAGTGGATCAACGTCCACCGCACCGCCCACGAGCTCGGCCTGATGTCCAACGCCACCATGCTCTACGGCCACGTCGAGACGATCGAGGACCGTGTCCGACACCTGTGCCTCCTCCGTGAAGCGCAGGACGAAGCCATTGAACAGGGACACAGGGGGAGATTCCAGACGATCATCCCCCTACCGTTTTTCCCCGATGGCTCTGAACTTCAACACCTGCCCGGGCCGACGGGCCTGGATAACCTGCGCATGCTCGCGGTCTGCCGCCTGATGCTCGACAACTTCGACCACGTCAAGTGCTTCTGGATCATGCAGACCCTGGAGATGGCCCAGCTCGGCTTGTCCTTCGGCGTCGATGATGTGGACGGCACCGTCGTCTGGTACGACATCACCAAGGTCGGCGGCGCGTCCACCCATCAGGAAGTCACCCCCGGAAAGCTCTGCGACCTCATCCGCGAGGCCGGCTACAACCCGATCGAACGCGACACGCTGTACCGCAGGGTCAACCGCGACGGGGCGAAGTGGGCGGTGGATGAGTTGATCAGCGCTTGATTCATACAAGCCCACAGCGTTGCCGCGAGCCGCGCGAGCGTCAATGCCGTGGGATACGAATCACAACAACCTCACCGCCGCCAGGGATCGATCTGGTCATGGATTCGATTTTCGACCTCGTCCTCCGCGGCGCGTTTGGCGTGACGATCGTCGTAGTAGCGCGGGTCCATCCGGGCCAGCACCATCGCCGTGCGGAAGCCGTTGAAGGCCTGCATACCGACGAACAGCGCGAGCACGAGCATCCAGATGTCGCCGGAGATCACGCCCAACAGCACCGCCGCCCCCGCGACGACCAGGCCGATCATGCTGGCGACCTTCAGCGCCTTGACCCGCCCGACGACGAACCACAAGAGCGCCATCAGGGTCTGCCCGCCGTCCAGCGGGTAGATCGGCAGCATGTTGAAGACGAGCAGGCCCGCGTTCATCAGCATCAGCGAGAAGGCGAACATGTGCGGATTGCTGCCCGCCGCCGGCAGCTCGAACGAGCCGCGCACGAGGTAGTACGCGATCACCGTCACCGGCACGAGCATCACATTGACAAGCGGCCCGGCGACGATCGACCACAGCACCGCGCCGGGGCGCTGCGGCGGCTGGACAAACGCGACCCCGCCTAGCGGCCAGAGCACGATGTGCCTGGCCTGCCCGCCGACCGACCGGCAGGCGAGCGCGTGGCCGAACTCGTGGACCAGCACGATCGCGAACAGCGACAGGTAAAGCAGCGTGCTCCAGAGCATCGGCGTGTTGCCGGGCCCGTAAAACTGCCCGCTACCGAAACGCGGGATCAGGAACACCGCGACCAGGAACCACGACCAATGCAGGAACACGTCGATGCCGAACAGGCGGAAGAGCTTAATGGAACCATTAACCATGGACAGGAGTATAGCGCGTTTCCGGGCCGGGCCGCTTGACCTTTCGTGTTTGGGCGCAACAATCCGGGGTATCAACACGAAAACGACAGCGAGCCACCATGCCCGAATCTGACAAACCCGTTGCGATCATCACCGGGGCCGGCAGCGGCATCGGCCGGGACCTGGCCGTGCTGCTGGCCGAGGCGGGGTACGCCTGCGTGCTCGCCGCGCGGACAAAGGCCAGGCTCGACGAGACCGCGGCGCTGATCGAAGCGGAGGTGCCCGGCTCAAACTTGCTCGCGTTGCCAACCGATGTCGCCGACCCGGCCGCGGTGAACAAGCTGGTCAGCGAGGCCCTGCGTGCGTTCGGCCGGGTCGACGCGCTGGCCAACGTCGCCGGCCATGCCCCGCTGCAGCCGATCGACGCGATCGACGATGAGACGCTCCGCCGATGCACCGCGGTGAATTTTGACGCCGTCGTCTACGCGACCCGCGCGGTCTGGCCGGCATTCAAGGCACAGAAGGCCGGTGTCATCTGCAACGTCTCGTCGATGGGCGCGTTCGACCCGTTCACCGGGTTCAACATCTACGGCGCGATGAAGGCCGCGGTGAACATCTTCACGAAAGCAACCGCCGACGAGGGCAAGCGGATCGGCGTAAAGGCCTACAGCATCGCGCCCGGCGCGGTGGAGACGCCGATGCTGCGGCAGCACTTCAGTGAGAAGATGATCCCGGCGGACAACACGCTGGACCCGATGGACGTGGCCGCGGCGATCTGGGAATGTTTGACGGGCAAGACGGACATGCGGAGCGGCGAGACGCGGCAGATGGCGAACTAATCTTGTGTCGCGGGTGACGCG
>JANQKT010000124.1 GCA_028280965.1 Phycisphaeraceae bacterium | reverse complement strand
CCGCGGCGAAGATCGCCGACTACGACGCCGCGAGCGAGCACGGGCTGTACGCGTACCAGCTGCTGGCGACGCACAGCGCGGTGCTCAAGGGCGAGCAGTTCGATGCGCCGCTCAAGCGCATCGGCGAGCTGCGTGAAACGATCTACAACGGCAAGCTCGCGCAGGACAAGGCCGCGATCGCAGCGGCCGTCGCGCAGGCCGAGGCGGACGACACCGAGCTGGGCGCGTACGAGTCCGCGATGCTCGCGGCGGGCGAGGCGCTGGACAACCAATCCTTCCAGGCCGCGAACGACGCGGTGACCGCCGCCCGCACGCACCTCACCAGCAGCCGCGACCAGTATGAGGCCGCGGAATACAACGAGCTGACCGCCCGCGCGGCACGCTTGCAGAACGAGATCCAAATCAACCGCCATCGGGCCGAGGCGCTGCTGCTGCAGGAAGCCGAGACCGAACATCGCCAATTCGGACTGGAGGCCGCGACCCAGGCCGAACGCCGCAAGGCCGAGGAGGTCACCGCCCGCCTGACCGCGGCGCGGCAGTTCCAGCAGCAGGGCCAGTACAACCAGGCCGTGGACGAACTCGACGCGGCGCTCTTCCTCGAGCCGGACAACCCGGCGCTCACCGGCATGCGGGACATGCTCAAGGACGGCGGTGTCGCGCTGGAAAGCGCCCGGGTGCTCCGCCGTGAACGTGAAGCAGAGTGGCGTATGGACACCCTGATCGACGACTTCGGTCTGGTCGCGGGCGATCAGTTGTCCCGGGGCAGGCTCGACGGGAAGCTGGACAGCCTCAAAGCCGACGCGCAATATGAATTCGCGGGCGGCATCCAGAGCGCCAACGGCCGGTTCGACAGCGGGCTGTCGGCGGTCACCGGGAGCCTCCAGCCGAAACTCGGAAAACAATCCGTCTGGTTCGCCAACGAAGCGGCGCCCGGGCAGGTCCAATTCCGCGGCGGGTTCGCGGGGCAACCCCTGTCGCGGCTCGGCGAGTCCCGCCGGGGCTTGCAGCTGCAGCAGAGCATCGTCTCCGGCGGCACCGTCTACTACGAACGCGGGGGGAGTCGTTTCGGCGCCCTGGGCCCAGCCAACACAAGCTTCGCCCTGAACATCGACGCCGACCCTGCAGACTACCGTGGTATCGTCGCCGGGACCGAGCTCTACTTGTTTGACGCACCCGCCCTCGCGCCGGCCCGCACCGCTTCCGGACGCCACCTGACCGAACAACTGGCGGAACAACAACAGCAGCAGCAGCTCGGAGGAATCGTCCGATTCGCGGACTATGACAAACCGCAGGTCGAAGCGCCGCGTCGTGAACGCTACGAGAAGTTGATCCAAAACTACTACGAATCGATCGAGGACGAAGAAGAGCTCACCGACGACGTCCGCGAGCAGATCGAGGGCCTTGAGCGGGGTCGTAACCGCGTCGCGGCGACCGAGCCGCTGGAGCGTTCGCGCATCGAGGCCATGCACGAGCTGCGCGAGCTCGAACGCCGGTTCACGGAAGGCTCGCTGGAAGCGCTCCAGCCCGACCCGCAGATGTCGCGCGACGCGTACGCGACCGTCAACGACAACCCGTTCAAGAACCCCGGCGAGGCGGGCCAGGCGATCTCGACCTTCTCCGTCGATGTCGATACCGCGGCCTACTCGCTGGTCCGCCGTCAACTCATGCAGCAGCGCCAGCTGCCCGTTCCGGGGGCGATCCGCATCGAGGAGATGATCAACTACTTCGACTACGGCTACGATGCACCGGTCGTCGACGCCCGCGCGGTCGAGGACGGCGTCGTCACGCAGGCGTCGCTCGAGCGCTTCGAGCAGGACAACGCGGACTTCGCGCCCTTCGCGACGCACGTCGAGGTCACCGACTGCCCGTGGACCGCGGGGAACAAGCTGGTGCGCATCGGCATCAAGGGCATGGAGGTCACGCAGACCGATCGGCCGACGGCGCACCTGACGTTCCTGCTGGATGTGTCCGGCTCGATGGGCTCGCCGAACAAGCTGCCGCTGGTCAAGGAGTCGATCAAGCTCTTGCTGGACAAGCTCAACGAGCGGGACCGGATCAGCATCGTGGTGTACGCCGGGCGGACCGCGACGGTGATGGAGAACGTGTCGGCGAAGGACCGGCCGAGGATCGAGCAGGCGCTCAACGAGCTGAAATCCGGCGGGTCCACCGCGGGCGCCGCGGGCATCCAGCTCGCCTACGACGCGGCACAGAAGCACTTCATCGACGGCGGGGTCAACCGCGTCATCCTGTGCACGGACGGCGACTTCAACGTCGGGATCTCCGATACCGATGACCTGGTCGCGCTCATCAAGCAGAAGGCCAACCCGCCCCGCGATGACGACGGCAGGCAGCGCGGCGTCTACCTCAGCGTCCTCGGCTACGGCATGGGCAACCTGAACGACGCGATGATGGAGCCCCTGACGAACGCGGGCAACGGGACGTACGCGTACATCGACACGCGTGAAGAGGCGCAGAAGGTCATGTACGACCAGGCCGGCGCGACGCTGGTCGCGATCGCCAAGGACGTGAAGGTGCAGGTGCACTTCGACCCCGAGCAGGTTATGGCGTACCGGCTGATCGGCTACGAGAACCGCATCCTCGCGACCAAGGACTTCGATGACGACACGGTGGACGCGGGCGACATCGGCGCGGGCCACAGCGTCACCGCGCTGTACGAGGTCGTGCCGTTCCTCGGCGAAGGCCCGGCGCTCGACGACGAGGGCATCCGCGAAGTCAGACTCCAGATCGAACAGCTCGAAGACGCGATCGCGCTCAACAGCTCGCTGATGCAGACCTGCGCGATGAGTGAAGGCGACGCGATGAAACTCAACGCGTCCAACAAGCTGCTCATGCAGGAGCTGGTGCTCTGCCGGGCGGCGGTGGACAGGCACGCCCCCGCCCCGGAAGAAGTGGAGGACCCGGAAGGCGAGCAGAAGATCGGCGATGCGCCCGCGGTCGCAGAACCTCAAGACGATCGGCCGGAGGTCGAGCTCGACAAATTCGAGGACGGCGCGATGATGTCGCTGCGGCTGCGGTACAAACCCGTGGACGCCCCGGCGGAGCAGGGCAGCTCCCGGCGGATCGACGAGCGGATCTTCGCGGACGACGTCGTGCCGTTCGGCGAGGCCGACGAGTCCACACGCTTCGCCGCGGCGGTCGCGGGCTTCGGGATGGTCCTGCGTTCGAGCCCGCACGCCGGGGATGCCGACCTGGGCTGGGTCTTGGACACGGCGGCGGACGCATCGGGCTACGACCCAGACCGACTGCGCGCCCAGTTCATCGAGCTGGTCGGCGAGGCGATGTCGCTGATGCCGGAGAACAAGCCGGCCGGAGACGCGGACGTGCCGAAGTAAACATGTTGTGATACCTGCGATCAGCAGCGCGACGCAGCCGCCGCGTCGCCACGCGGGGGACGAGCCATCGCAGATGCAAGACGGCAACACACGCTCGCCTTGCATGATGCGCCAGCCGACTCGTCCCCCGGGCGTGGCCCGGCGGCTGTATAACGGAAGCGCCCGACGGCGGGTCACGATTCGGCTATCCTTGCCGCCCCATGACCGGCAGCCGTGAAGTCGTCATCCTGGCCAACCCATACAGCGGCAAAGGCGAGAACCAACGCCGCGTCGAAGCACTCGCCGGCACGCTGGGCAAGCGCGGCATAACCACCCGCCAGTGCTGGGACCTGGCCGAGCGCGCCGAACTCTTAAGCCAACCCGATGTCGGCAAGCGGTATCGCTGCATCGTCTCGGCGGGCGGCGACGGCTCGATGGCGGGCGTGGTCAACGACCTGCAGGCCGGCGGCGACACGACCCGCACGGCCATCGCGATGCTGCCGATGGGCAACGAGAACCTGTTCGCCCGGGAGTTCGGCCACGACAGGGGCATCGAAACGCTAGCCGAGGCGGTCGAGCGGCTGGACACGCGGACGATCGACGTCGGCGAGGTGGACGGCCGGCTGTTCACGCTCATGGCCAGCGCGGGCTTCGACTCGGAGGTCGTGCAGCGCGTGGACCGCTGGCGAAGGGCGACCGAGGGCCAGCGGCTCAAGCGCGTCAACCGGCTCAGCTACGCGCCTCGGATCACGTCCGTGCTGACCGGCTACCGCTACCCGCGGGTGACACTGACCGCCGACGGCGTCTCGCACACCGGCGCGCACGTGTTCGTCTTCAACATCGGGCGCTACGGCGGGGGCCTGCGCATCGGCGCGCACGCGGACGCGTCCGACGGCCTGCTCGACTGGGTCGTATTCGAGAAGTCGGGCCTGCTGCGGCTGGCACGCTACGGCCTGTCGGTCATGCTCCGCGGGCACCTGAACCGCAGCGACGTCAAGCACGGCCGGTCGCGCGAGATCACGCTCGCATCCGAAGGCGGCGCGGTGCCGATCCAGGCCGATGGCGACCCGGGCGGGGACACGCCCGCGACGATCAGGGTCCGCCCGAACGCGATGCGCGTGGTGCTGGCGATGGGCGCCTAGGCCCACCGGGGCCGGCGACTAATCCACCGCCGACAGGATCTCCAACCGGTAAGCCCCCGTCTCGCGTGTGTCCATGGAGGTCACAATGATGGTGTAGGTCCCGCCCTCTTCGCCAGCTTCGAGCGTCGTGGCGGTGGGGAAGCCGTAGACATACCAGACCTCGCCCTGGGGCGTGTGTATGGCGAGGTAGGTATTAAAGTCGTCGGAATCGAGCGACAGGATGCGCGTGTCGTTCGCTCCCAACTCCAGCTCGTAGCGGTCGTAGTACTCGCCGCCTTTCCAGGAAAATGGGTCACCCTCGGTCAGTTCCCCCTCGTGGACGGCTTCGGCATGTGTTTGCGTCGTCGTGCAATGCAACCGATAGCTGCCTGTCTCCCCGGGCCGGTGGCTGGTGACAACGAACTCGTAGATGCCTGCCTCACGCGCGACAAAGAGCATCGCGGCGTTCGTGTCGTCTGTGTAGTAATCATCGACACTCATCTGATCGCCCTCGGGCGGGACGATGATCAGGTACGTATCGAATTCTTCGGAGGTCAGGCTCACATCGACAAACTCGCCCGCGACCAGCCGGACTTCATAAGTGTCCGAAAACTCGTGGGTTTCCTCGAGTGTCTCGTCGCCTTCCTCAAGCACGCCGGTGAACTCGATCTCATTGGGCCGGGCGTCGCCAGCGAACAACACGACGAAAAATAACAAGAAGACGACAGCTCGATTCCGCATGATGGGTTCCCTCAGTTAAGGCTCA
Organism: Phycisphaeraceae bacterium; assembly: GCA_028280965.1. Taxonomy (GTDB): domain Bacteria; phylum Planctomycetota; class Phycisphaerae; order Phycisphaerales; family Phycisphaeraceae; genus JAHQVV01. The sequence continues at coordinate 34,630 of JANQKT010000124.1, read as the reverse complement.
TGACAACTATAACCGCGCAACACACAAGCCGGGGGCATGAAAAAACCAGCCATTCGGCTGGTCTTGGTGTGGATGCGTGTTATGCGGTGAAGCCGGGCGGTCTAGTGCTTGCCGGTATCTTCGCCAGTAGATGACTCGGCGTCCGGGTTTTCCCGCGGCGGCTGGTCGGTCGCCTTGGGCGCGTTCAGCCCGCTCATAACGGCCATGCCGAGCAACCCGCCGAAGAACGCCCCGCCGTAGGGCGTGCCGGTGATCGCGCACTCCCCGCCGGCGCAGAGGACCTTCGAGTAGCCGACCGCGGCGCCGGCGGCGGCGAACAGTCCGATGCCCGCGAGGGTCTTGATCAGCATGGCAAGGGTCCTTTCATTCGTGCCCGGGCGGACCACAGCATCCGCGCTCACCGGGTACAACACCCATCATCGGCCGATTATTCCGCGTCCTTGGCTCCCTCGGCGTCTTTGGCGTGAATCGCCCGGACCGCCTCGACATCATCGGGCACCGGCTGCTTCATCGCGGCCTTGATCGCCTCGACGACCTCTTTCGAGTCGGGCTTGGTGCGCGGCGAAAAACGGGCGATCACCACGCCCTGCCGGCTGACCAGGAATTTGTCGAAGTTCCAGCGGATGTCGCCGGCGAACTCGGGGTTGGTCTCCTTGCTGGTCAGGAAGGCGTAGAGCGGGTGCTGGTCGTCGCCCTTGACCGAGATCTTCGAGAACATGTCGAACTCAACGCCGTAGTTCTCCTGGCAGAACACACTGATCTCTTTGTCAGTGCCCGGCTCCTGCTTGCCGAAGTTGTTGGCGGGGAAGCCGAGAATGGACAAGCCCTTCTCGCTTCCCGATTCGTGAAGCGCCTGCAACTGCTCGTACTGCGGGGTCAGGCCGCACTTGCTGGCGGTGTTGACGATCAGGACCACATCGCCGTAGTACTGGCTGAGGTGGGTCTTACCGCCCGCGAGGGTCGTGACGCCGTGGTCGAGCACGCCGGGGATGGCCGGCTGCTCCTCGTCGACCGCCGTCGCGGACGCGGGCTGGCGGTGCTCACCGTGGTGGTGTGCGTCGGCCGAGGCGAGGCCAAGCCCCAAAACCAGGCCGGCGAGGATCAGGACAAGGCACGAGGGCAAGAGTACACGGCGCATGAGAAACCCCTAGGTAAAGTTAGAGTCTGCTTGGTATCGGAACGACGGACCGACGCATTGTATTCCCGCTCATTACCCAAAAGCCAGCGCGAACTGCCCGGCCCCGGCGCGCTCGTGGTCGAGCAGGGCCCGCTTGACCGCGACGCCGCCGGCGAACCCCGCGAGCGAGCCGTCGGACGCGATCACGCGGTGGCAGGGCACGAGGATCGCGATCGGGTTGGCGCCGTTCGCCGAGCCCACCGCCCTGCTCGCGCCGGGCTTGCCGAGGCGTTCGGCCAGCTCGCGGTAGCTGATCGTCGTGCCGAAGTCGATCCGCCGGAGCTCGGCCCAGACCCGGAGCTGGAACGGCGTGCCCGATAGCGCGATCGGCAGGTCGAAGGACTTGCGTTTGCGTTCGAAGTAGGCGTCGAGCTGGCTGCGCGCCGCGTCGAACAACCGGTCGTTGGCCCAGCGGTCGCGCGTCAGCAGCCCGTCCGGTTCTTGATGCACCCCCTCGTCGGGATCACAAAACGACAAGCCGATAAGGCGGCCCGCTTGTGCGGTGAGATAGAGGTCTCCGACCGGACTTGGGTAAAGGTGATGGACCATGGCGAACGCCTCCGTGCGTATGCGAAAGATGGGTGAGTTATCATAGCACCGAATGCGTCCGCTATGGCTTGCAACGTTATCGATGGCCGTCGGCCTGGCCTACGCGGTCCTGCGTTACCACGAGGCGTTCTTCGGGACCGATCCCACCGATCAGGTCCCGCTGTTCCTGCTGAACAAGGCCGTCTCGGTCGCCGCGGTGCTCATGATCGCCCTGGCGGTCGGCGCGCGGGTGCTCGGCCGGGCCCCGGGACGCTTCGGTGCGCGGCTGCTGCAGGACCGCCGGCGGATCGGGCTGACCGGCTTTGGCCTGGCGGTCGCGCACTCGGCGATGTCGCTGGTGCTGCTGACGCCCGACTACTACGGCAAGCTGTACCTCATGTCGGGGCGGATGAACCTCGCGGGCGAGGTGTCCACGCTGGTGGGGCTGGGCGCCCTGGCGCTGCTGGCCTGGCAGTCGCGCCTGCCGGCCGCGGGCAACGACGATGACCGCCGCCTGCTCCGCCGGCTGGGCTTGTCGGTGCTTGTGCTCTCGGCAGCGCACGTCGCGGTGATCGGCTGGGGCGGGTGGTTCGCGGTCGGGCGTTGGCCGGGCGGGCTGCCGCCGATCACGCTGATCGCGTTCGTCATCGCGGCGGCGGGGCTGGTGATGGGCCTGATCCCGACCCGGCCGCGCGGCTGATCCTACTTCTCCATGAGCGCGCCCGACTCGCAGACCTCCATGAACAACTCGAGCCGCTCTTCCGCGTCGGTGTCGTCGATGAGCTGGTGCGGCAGCACCTCGCCCGTCGCGAGCGCGGCGTGCAACGCCTCGGCCAGGTGCGCCGCGTCGTCCTCCGACAGCGCGTGGCCGTGGTCCGGGCGGTCCACCGGCTCCCAGCCGTGGTCGGTCGCGGCGGCGGTGATGTTCTCCCAGTCCTCATCGGTGAGGGCGACCTCGCCGTGGTCGTTGTAAAGCAGCATCGATGCCATGTCGGGCTCCATCCAGCGGCCGGGCGGGCGGCCCCGGGCTCACTCACGATTAAGCTATCGCAACAGGCGGGAGGATTCAACGGTCTGACCCGCTCCGTTGGTCGCCATGCAATTCGACTGCTAATCGGACAAGCCGCCGGGCAGCGTCAAGCAGCTGATCGCGCGGCATGCCCGGGCCGGCCCGCTCGCCGCGTTCGGCCTGCTCGGCCAGCACGGGCACGTGTACAAAGCCCACAGACCGGCCGCCGAGCCGCTCGGCGTGCGCGAGCGACAAATAAAGCGCCTGGTTACACAGGTACGCCCCCGCGCTCAGCGACAGACGGGCCTCGACGCCCTGCTCGGCCAGGCCGCCCCGGATCGCCCGGGCCGGCAGCGTGACGAAACGCGCCGCGGGCCCGGCCGGGTCGATCGGCTTATCGACCAGCCGCCGACCCGCGTTGTCGGGCGTGTCAAAATCCAGCAGGTTGAGCGCGACACGCTCGAGCGTCAGGTGCTCGGCCTTGGCCGACTCGCCGAAGTGCAGCACGGTATCCGGCGTGTGCTTCTCCCAAAGCACATCGATCGTCGGGCCGATCGTAGCGGTATCGACCGGAAGTAGTGCAGTACGCAGTTCGCAAGCACCGCCGAGCTCCGGCGTCTCCGCAAGCGCTTCAACGATCACCTGCGACGGGTTAAGCGTGCTGCCGCCGAACGGCTCGAAACCGGTGACGAGGGCTATAAATGATTCAGTATGCATCGGCATTATGATAGTTCACAACATCCGTGATTCGGGCCGACCTTTCTCCGAAGGAAACCGATGGCAAGTACAAGCAAACTCACCGAAGCAATCGCCCAGGACTTGCGAGAGGCATGGCAAAAGCTGATCAAATCAGAAAAACGTGAAGAAATCTATTGCTTTGGCATCTATACGACCGAGCTGGGAGACTATCTCATCCCGACCGCCTGCGGTGAAAAAGGGTTGGCTAAGGTTGCCAAGCGCTACGTGAAGGAAGGCCACTACAAATCCGGAGAAGCTCTCGAAGCCCTACGCTGGTCGCTACCCGACTCTCCGCACCATGACACGTTCAAATACGACCGGACCGAGATGCTGCTTAGTGATCGACCGGACCCGTATGGCCTAACGGAATCTCAATCCGACCGCGAAGCCCGCACGCGGCACCAAGCTGCATATACCGCATTGAAAACCCTCGACAAAGAAGGCCTCTTCGGCAAGGGCAAGATGCGCGAATCAATAACCATTGTGCTGACCGGGCCTGACAACGCCGATGAATTCGCGCTGCACTGGCTTAAGAAGCTGAACCCAAAGTCAGTCTATGAAGCCTTTATCGAACCGATCCACCAAACACCGACCCAGGGAACGATTGAGCAGTACGGGTCACGGAAGAGCGGAACCAGCGCCCTCGCGCTGAGTGTCGACGGTCAATACATTGCCATTGCTGGTGATACCCGTGCGTTTGTTTTTGAGACGGGCCCGCCCAGGCAAGTGCTCGCCAAGGAGCTTCCCAAACGCGGGGCGTATGCCAATCTACATGGTGTTAGTTTCTCCGTCGAAGGAACCCTGGCGGTTCTTACCGAAGAGGGTGGCAAGCCTACGCTGTCTATCCTGACCGGGAAGAACTGGTCTAAGGTAAAACATTTCCCACTGCAGGATAAAGAACCCTTGTCGTTTGTTGGCTCCCCAACAGGCGATTGGTATGCCATGTCGACCCAGAACAATTGGCTCACTGTCTACGCGCCGAATGACGAACAACTAGCTCGATTCAAAGCTCACAAGGACTGGCCCAGAAAAATCGCTGTGAGCCCAAACAGCAGGCTTCTAGCGTCGGCGGACCGCAGATCCGGGCTGTTTGTTTGGGACACGCTCAAGTGGGAGCCCGCCATACACAATGCGGGTATCAAGGCCAACGCCGTCACCTTTAACAACAAGGGGGACCGCATGGCGGTGTACAGCCCATGGGAGCGCGATCCCTTGAGGATCGTCAATCCTCAGACCGGCAAGGTACTGAAGACCTACAACCTTGAGCGTGAGATCCAAACTGCGGCCTTCTCCCCGGACGACACGCTGCTTGCATTGGGAATGAATCCCATCGAGATCTGCGATCCCGCTGAGGCCGCGCTGGTGGATCTAAAAGCAGGCAAAATCATCCGCAGCCAATACGGCTCGCACAGTTCAATCGATGATCTCGCCTTCATAACTAGCAACGGAACAACGAAAATTGCCATTGCAGGCGACCCTGAGGACAAAGCCCTCATGGCATTGACCGTGTGGGTTCTTGACTAGGCCAACTATTGTGATGCTGGGATGATGTCCCGCTCGGCAAACCACTTGATGCACGCGCCCGGCCAGGCGGCGGTCTCGTGGCCCTCGCCCCGGCCCAGGCCGTACCCGTGCCCGCCTGTCTCATAGATCGACAGTTCGCCGGGCACAGCGTGCTTCTTCAAGGCCGCGAGGAACATCGCGCTGTTCTCGATCTTCACCGCCTTGTCGTCGCGGGAGTGGACCAAGAACGTCGGCGGCGTCGTTTCATTGACCTGCTTCTCGCTACTCAGCAGATCGACGAGCGCCGGGTCGGGGTCGGGCCCGAGCAGGTTGTTCCGCGAGCCCTTGTGCAGGTGCGGCGCCTGGAGGGTGATGACCGGGTAGACAAGCACCGCGAAGTCCGGCCGGCTGGTGACACGCGCGACCGGGTCCATCGCATCGGGGTCGGCTTGGGCATGATGCACCGCCGCGGTCGATGCGAGGTGGCCGCCGGCGGAAAAACCCAGCACGCCGATACGGTCCGGATCGAGCGCCCATGCGTGCGCGTTGTATCGCACGGTCTTGATCGCGCGCTGCACATCTCGCATCGGCACCGGGTGTCGGTACGGGTACATGCGGTAGCGCAGGACGGCCGCGGTGATGCCGTTGGCGTTCAGCCACTGGGCGACCGCCGTGCCCTCGTGACCATCCGCCAGCACGCGGTAGCCCCCGCCGGGGCAGATCACGACCGCTGCGCCGGTGCGGTTTTCGCCCTTGGCGTGGAAGACCTCGAGCGTCGGGACGTGCACGAACTGGAGCCGCCCGTTGCGTCGGCTGGTCTCGGGCAGCTCGCCCTCGAACACCGCCTCGCCCGGCGGGTCGCCCGGCCAGAGATCGAACTTCTCCGCATCCGGCAGCTCCGCGGGGTCCACCGCCAATACGGGCGAGGCACAACCGATCAGCAGCAAGGCCATCAGCGCAGCGGCGGCAAAGTGAAGACAGAGTCTGTTGCTCATCACTCGATGATACCGAGACAGATAGACCACGCTAGGCCCCCGCCTGATCGGCGTCATCATCTGCTTCGATCTCAGCGCCACACTCCGGACAGATTGTTGCCGACAGGTTGCCACGCAGGTCGTAGAAACAGAACGGGCAGAGACCCTCGGTGTCGCTGCGCGGATCGCCGACCGGGTCGCCGCGTTTGGGCAGCAGCGGCAGGAAGACAAACGCGAGCAGCGTGATCGAGCCGGAGATAATGATGAGCGGGTCGATCGCGTAGGGCAGCCCGATCGCGGAGAGGTCGAGCGCGGCCCAGGGGCTCTGGGTGTCGCCGCCCTCGATCGCCGGGCGCAGGCCGTCGAACAGCCACCCGCCGATCCACTCCGAGCCCTGCTTGACGAAGTTGAACAGGCCCATGAGGAAGGCGAAGACGAACGCCTCGACGTGCCGCGGGCAGACCTGCGCCGCCAGCGACAGGAGCGTCAGGTTGGCGATCATGTACGTGACGCCGTAGAGCACGTTGAGCACGACCAGCGAGGTCTTGCCAACGAGCGCGAGGTAGGCGAAGGTCGAGCCCGCGTAGATCAGGATGCTCAGCGCCGCGAGCTGTCGGATACTCAACAGCGGGCCGAGCACGACGAGGAACAGGAGCGCACCGATCGCGTACCCGCCCTGCGTCCACGCGGCCGCGCCGCCGTAGAACGCCTCGCTGATCTCCAGCGTCTGCGTGCAGTGGATGTACATCGGCGTGATCAGCCCGGGCTGGAACCAGAACAGCGAGACGAACAGGATCACGCCGAGCAGCGGCCTGGATGTCAACGCCAGCCGGAATCCGCGCGAGGTCTTGCGCAGGCCCTCGGCGTCGAGCCGCGAGCGTTTCTCGCGCACGATGAACCACGTCGAGACCAGCAGGATCGCCGGCCCGATCATCGCGATCAATGCGGCGAGTCGCACACCGTCAAAAGGCGCGCCGGTGTTCTTCGCGTGCTGGGCCAGCAGCCCCCCGCCGACCGCCGCGGCGACGCCGATCACGCTGATCGTGGTCCACTGCAGGCCCTGGAAGAGCTTGATCCTGTTGAAAGCCTGGCCCTTCTCGACCATCAGCCCATCGACCATCACATCACCGACCGCGGTGCAGATGGCCGTCAGCACCAGCGCGTAGAGCAGCACCACCGGCTCGCGCACCCCGAGCACGAGGGCGAACGCGCCGAAGCTGAGCACGCACGACACGATCAGGTAGCTCCGCCGCTTGAAACCGAACAGCGGGATAAAGTCCGCGAGCAGCCCGTACACCGGCTTGATGTACCAGGGGAAGGTGACCCAGAACGTAAACGCGGCGAGTTGGCCGGCGCCGTATCCGTGGCCCTCCTTGAGATAGAACTGCAGCGGCTGGAACAGCACGCCGGTCGTCTGCGCGAAGCCCTGAACCAGATAGGCGAGCGAGAAGAACACCGCCCAACGCAGCACGCGGTGGGGCTTGGCATCATCGTTCGTCGGTGGTTGAATCAATGCGTCGTCGGGGTTGATAAGCCGTGCAGGCAGCGTGCCACAGCATACCCGCCGTGGTATCGTCTGGGCATGGCCGAGTTCAACTACCAATGCCCGCACTGCGGTGAAGCCACAACCGTTGGTTTTGAATCCCTCGGCAAAACCTCGCTGTGCAACGCCTGCGCCCGGCCGTACCTGCCCGAAGTGCCCCTGGCCAAGCTCATCACCGCCCCCGGCGAGCCGGGCTTCAGCCCGGCGGGCGAACATGCAACAACCCCAACCCAGTCCCCATCCGAACAAACCGTCCTGACCGTCAACCCCGCCGCGTTCCGCGAGGTGCCGGTCCGCTCGCTGGTGCTGGCGCTCATCACCCTCGCCGGGCTGATCGGCCTGTTCACGTTCACCGGCGAAGCGGCGCAGGGCATCGGCTACGCCGCGCTGACCGCGATCTCGGCGCTCGCCGTTGTCATCAGCGCCGCGATGCTGACGACCCAGTTCGTCCTCTCGCGTTTCGAGTCGCTGACGATCACCAATCAGCGGACGGTCTGGGCCCGCGGCGTGATCAACCGCCGATCGTCGGAGGTCCAGCACGACGACATCCGCAACATCCAGGTGCAGCAGAGCCTGGTCGAGCGGCTTGTGGGCGCGGGCACCATCGCGATCAGCTCCGCCGGCCAGGACGACATGGAGATCGTCGCCCGCGGCATCGCCCGGCCGCGCAGGGTCATCGAGACGATCCGCACGCACCAGCGCCGGCTGGTCAAGGGCGACTAACCCACGGTTGCTCATTTTCTCAGGCCAATCCAGGTTATCAATCGCCGGCCTGACCCTTCCCCCGCCGAAGACCGGGCGGTATCATCGGCCTGCACGCTCCGGTCCATCTCCCCTGGGGGCTTCATGGCCGACCACACGTTCAAGCAGCTGGTGCGCTACCGCTTCGACTCATTCATGGCGCGCGGCGGGTCGTCCATCTTCATCTCGCTGGTCGTCGTCTTCGCCGGCCTACTGCTGTCCATCACCGTCGTCCGGCTGGGGATCTACTTCGCCCTGCCCGGCGAGCACCACGCCTCGGAACGCAAGGTCGATATGTTCGGCCAGGTCTACATCATCTGGCTGGCGATGACCGACCCGGGCAACATGAACCAGGACGTCGAGTCCCACGCCCTCTACAAGATCCCCGCGATCATGGCGGGCCTGGCGGGGATCGTCATCCTCTCGATGCTCATCGCGTTCATCACCACCGCGCTGGACCAGAAGATCGGCCAGCTCAAGAAGGGCCACTCGAAGGTCATCGAAGAAGACCACACGCTGATCCTCGGCTGGGGCGAGCGCGTGCCCGAGATCCTGCGCGAGCTGGTCATCGCCAACGAGTCCGAGAACAAGCCCTGCGTCGTCATCCTGTCCGAGAAAGACAAGGAGGAGATGGACGACTACCTCGCGGTGCACATGCCCGATACGCAGAACACGAAGGTCGTGACGCGGTCGGGCAAGATCTCGTCGCTGGTCAACCTCGACATCGTGTCGGTCAAGACGTGCAAGAGCGTGATCGTGCTGCCCTACTGCACCGACGCCGAATCGAAAGACGAGAAGGGCGCGAGCGACACGCGGGTGATCAAGACGGTGCTGGGCGTCCTGGCGAGCAAGGCCGAGGGCCAGGAGATGAACATCGTCGCCGAGCTGTTCAACGAGCGCAGCCGCATCGTCGCGGACGACATCTCCGACGAGGTCACGACGATCGACGGTCTGGACGTCTTGGCGAAGATCCTCGTGCAGACGTCGCGCTCGATCGGCCTGAGCGTGGTGTACAACGAGATCATGTCGTTCGACGGCTGCGAGATGTACTTCCACGGCGCCGAAGACGGCATCCAGTGGGACGACATCGCGTTCGGCCGGGCGCTTTACCACTTCCCGGACGGTGTGCTGATGGGCATCCGCCGGGCCGACGGCGAGCTGATGATCAACCCGCCCGCCGACACGCCGATCCACACCGGCGACGACGTGCTGATCGTCGCGGACGACGATTCGACGATCGAGTTCCGTGACAAGCCGGTTGCGACGCCGAGCGCGCACGAGCTCGCCGGGGGCCAGAACACCCAGCGGATCGAGCACGAGCTGCTGATCGGCTGGAACGCGAAGACGCCGATCGTCATCCGCGAGTACGCCGACTACGTGCTCGAAGGGTCGCGCATCGACATCATGCTGACCGACCCGCCGGCGGCGGTCACCGAGCAGGTCGAGCAGCTGCGCCGCGAGCTGCCGACGCTCGAGCTGACGGTCATCGACGCCGACCCGCTGCGCCCCGAGTCGCTGATCGCCGCCGAGCCGTTCAAGTACGACAACATCATCATCTTCAGCCAGGGCGGCTCGTCGATCGACCCCGAGACGACCGACTCGGAGACGATCATTATCCTGCTCCAGCTTCGGCGGATCTTCGACCAGCACCCCGGGGCCGCCATGAACACCAAGCTGATCTCCGAGGTCATGGACTCGGACAACATGGAGCTGGTCGCAAGGGCAGGCGTCAACGACTTCATCGTGAGCAACCGCCTGGTGTCGATGCTGCTGGCGCAGATCAGCGAGGAGCAGTCGATCAACGACGTCTACGCCGACATCTTCGAGGAAGACGGCAGCGAGATCTACCTCAAGCCCGCGTCCCTGTACTTCAAGGACCTGCCCGGCGAGTACAGCTTCGCCGACATGATGGCGATCGCTCAGAAACGCGGCGAGATCTGCATCGGTTTGAAGATCACTGAGCTCGAATCCGCGATCGACCAGAACTTCGGCGTCAAGCTTATCCCCGAGAAGAACACCCGCTACACGCTCAAGCCCGAAGACCGGCTGATTGTTGTTGCGGAGGACGAGACGTAGGCAACCGGTCCGCCATGAACAGTTGGCCGAGCGGGCCTACGCTATGAAGCACTAACCTCATCCATCAAGCGCGACAGCTTGAAACCAAAACCGTCGTACCCGTTCGATTGGAAGAATGATTTTGCGGCATGATTGAATGCCCACACATCTAAAACGATCCGATGCAGGCCATGCGATACGGCGAGCCGCTCGCAGTCCTCCAGCAACGCCCGCCCAACACCGTTGCGGCGGGCAGATGGCTCGACTTCAATCTGAGAGATATGCCCAAAGCGCTGCGGGTGCTTGAACAGGCTCGCGGGGCTCGTCTCGGTCCGGAATACCGCATGGCCGACGACAGCCCCCCGGCTGGTCGCGACACGCACAAAAACGTCGGGGTTCGCGAGCAGGTCCGACAAAAACGAACGCGCATCGCCGACCTCGAAGCGGCGATAAACCTCTGGGTAGGCCTCGACGTGGGCGTCCTGCAACCGGACCAGCGCCGCGGCCAAACACGGCAAATCAGACTCGTTCGCCTCTCGGATCATCTGAACGGTCGTCTTGCGACGCCCCCCACTCGTCACTCTTCGTCGTCCAGCAACTCCGGGAACGCCTTCCGGGTCTTCTCGACCTTCGGCGTCGAGACGCCTTGGATATAGGGCTGGTAGGGGTTGCGCTCGGCGTAGTCCTGGTGGTAGCCCTCGGCGGGGTAGTACGCCTCCAGCGGCTCGAGCGTCGTCACGATCGGGTCGCGGAAGACCTTGGCTTGGTCGAGCTGCTTGATATACGCCTCGGCGATCCGCTTCTGCTCGGGCGTGGCGTAGAAGATCGCCGAGCGGTATTGCGGGCCGACGTCGCCGCCCTGGCGGTTGAGCTGGGTCGGGTCGTGGGCGGTGGTGAAGAAGACCTTGAGGATCTGGCCGAGCTTGATCTTCGCGGGGTCGTAGGTGATGCGGACGACCTCGGCGTGCCGGGTCCGTCCGGTCTTAACCGCGTCGTAGTTCGCCGTCTTTGCATCGCCGCCGGCGTAGCCGGACTCGACATCGATCACGCCCTCGAGCTGCTCATACACCGCCTCGACGCACCAGAAGCACCCGCCGGCCAGGACGATCTGCTTCGTCGCCGATACCGCCGGTGCCTTTTCACCTGGCTGACCACTCGGTCCGCCCGCCGGATCGGCGGACGTTACCTCGACGCGCGGCTCATCGACCGCCGGGTCGGGCACTTCCGCGGGGTTCGTGTCGTATCGGCTGCACGCGAAACCTGCGAAGGACAAGAGCATCAGCACGGCTCCCAGGGTCAGTGTGTTTCGTCTCATAGGTAACTCCATCACCAGACATCCTAGGCCGGTGAATCCGGGCCAGGAAGGTATATCGCCGGGCCCGCACAGATAAAGCAGACGGCCCTCGGCTTATTCCCGCGCTGATTCACGCCCGGACCGAGTCGTAGATCAGCACCTTCGTCCACTTGTCTTTGTGGTTCTGCACAAACGCCTGGTGGACCGCGTCGTCGGGAGACTGGTAGGCGGCGTGCAGTTCTTCGCTGTCGAACTCGCAGACGAGTTGGATGTCGTAGCTGTTGTCCACGACCTCGCGCGGCGTACCGGCGGGGACGCGCACGCTCACGCGGGCGACGTTCGGGCTCTCCGCAAGTGCGCGGACCCCCTCGAGCACCTCGTGCTTCTGGTCATCGGTCAGCTCGTCCTTGAGCCAGAAATGGACGGTATGCAGGAAGGCGGGCATGGGCAGGTCCTTGATTGATAAGGTGATAACAGTTTCGCCGGTGACGCGCAGCGTCCCATGCGAATCATGATAGATCAATCGCATGGGACGCTGCGCGTCACCCGTGAAACGGGGTCAACCCCCCGCCGGCTTCGCGGGATAGCCCTTTTCTTTGAGCATCTGGACAAGCTTGTCGCGGTGGTCGCCCTGGACCTCGATGCCGTCGTCGGTCGCCGACCCGCCCGCCGAGCACGCGGCCCTCGCCTGCTTGGCCAGCTGCTTCAGGTCCGTCGCCGCCGGGTCCAGGCCGGTGACGACGGTGACCCACTTGCCCCGGCGTTTCTCCCGGCGGACGCGCGCGGGCTGGTCCGCGGGCGGGCAGCTGTTGCCATCGGCGTCGCGCGGGCAAATGCAATCGTCGAGTATCTTCTCACAGACCGCACAGGTGACGGGTTGTTCAAAGCTGGTTCCGCTAAAAAGTCCGGGCATGGGTTTCCACCAGTTTCGCGGGAGACGCGCAGCGTCCGGTGCAAATCGTGATAGATCATCCGCACGGGACGCTGCGCGTCTCCCGCGACACAGCACTGCGGTTACGATCAATCCAGCGCCGCCGGCTCGACCCAGATCGGGCCTTCCGGCGTGTCGTAGGTGGCGATGCGCGTGAGCCGGCCGGTGCGCGAATCGATCGCGTAGGCGGCGAGCTTGTTGCTCTGCTGGCCCGCGGCGTAGAGGTACCGGCCGGCCAGGTCGATCGCGAACTCGCGCGGGACCGCCTCGGTCCGGAAGGTATCGATCATTTTCATGTGCCCGTCGTCGTCGAGCCGGAACGCGGCGATGGAGTTGTGCCCGCGGTTGGAAGCGTAGAGGAACCTGCCGTTCGGTGTGATGTGGATATCGGCGCAGGTGTTCTTGCCGTCCCACCGGCCGGGCAGGGTGGACAGCGACTGGAACCGCTGGAGCCTGCCGCCCCGCCGATCCCATGCGTAGGCGGCGACGGAGCTGTCCAACTCGTTGACGACGTACACGCGGTCGAGTTCGGGGTGGTAGGCGTAGTGCCGCGGGCCCTGCGGCCGGTCGGGCGTGCCGCCGCCCTTGACGACAATCGGCGTGATCGGCGCGAGCTTGCCGGTCGCGGCGTCGAGGCGGAACTGGTAGATCGCGTTGGGCGTGGTGTGCGGGATGTAGACAAAGCGGTTGCTCGGGTCGATCAGGCTCGCGTGCGCGGTCTTCTCGGTTTGGGTGGTCTGGATCGGCGTGGGGTTGACCGTGGCGTCATCATTGATCGCGAAGGTGTGCACCAGCCCCTCGCGGTACGACGCGGTGACGGCGAAACGCCCGGTCGCGTCGATGTCGAGGTACGTCGGGAAGGCGGGGACTTCCGAAGGCTTGAGCGGCGATAGCTCGCCGGTGACGGCGTCGCGCAAAAACGGCAGGACGCGCGCCGGGTTGCGGACCGCCGCGTAGGCGTGCCGGCCGTCATCGGTCAGCGCGAACGGCCCGCCGGGCCCGGGCAAGTCGAGCCGTTGGACCTCGCTGAGCGCACCGGTCTCGGCGTCGATCTGGTAGGCGAGTAGCTGCTTGCCCTGGCTGCATGTCAGGTAAAGTACCTGGCGCTCAGGGCCGGCGGCTTGGCACGCGGTCAAGCAGAAGACGCAGGCCAGCAGGAGCAGACGGGTGAATCGGACGGTGTGGACTTGTTTACAGAACGCCATTGCATAATCCCCTGATCGATTGGAGCAGGCAAGAGTATAGTTCGATTGCCTTGGTTAGCAGCCGCCTTGCAGGCGACGCGTGCGTTGATCGGATCGGCGCGGCCAGCGTACACCAGGGGACAGTCCCTCCTATAGAGAGGGACTGTCCTTGTACCTCGTTCGCTTCAAACACTGATTACCCCGGCCTTGGGATCGTCAGCACAAACGTGCTGCCCTGCCCGGACAGGCTCTCGACGCTGACGCGCCCGCCGTGGGCTTCGGCGATGTGCTTAACGATCGAAAGCCCCAGGCCGGTGCCGCCCATCTGCCTGCTGCGGGCACGGTCGGTGCGGTAGAAACGCTCGAACAGGCGCGGCAGGTGCTCGGGCTCGATGCCGCGGCCCTGGTCGGTCACTTTCACCGCGGCCTCGCTGCCATCGACCCCCGCCTCGACCTCGACCTTCGAGCCCTCGGGGCTGTACTTGACCGCGTTGTCGACGAGGTTGATCAGCGCCTGTTCGAGCATCGTCCGGTTCATCTTCGCTATCAGCCCCGTCTCGCAGCGCACGCGGACCGAGATGTCCTTCTTGTCCGCCTTGGCCTGGCAGGTCTCCACGGCGGCGGCGATCACCGGCGACAGCGGGCCCGGCTCCAGCTCGATCGCGTCCTCGCGCTTGCCCTGCTCGATCCGCGCCAACGCCAGTAGGTCCTCGACGATCGCGTGCAGCCGCTCGGCCTGGCGGGCGATGATCCCCAGGAAGTTGCGCAGCTGCGCCGGGTCCGTCGGGTGCTCGTCCTCGTAAGACAGGTCGTCGAACAGCGTCTCGGCGGCGGCCTTGATCGCGCTGATCGGGGTGCGGATCTCGTGGCTGACGTTGGCGACAAAATCCTGGCGGATCGACTCGAGCCGGCGCAGGTCCGACACGTCGTGCAGCACGAGCACCGCGCCCATCCGCCGGCCCGCCGCGTCGCGCAGAATCGCCGACTGCGCCTCGATGATGCGCGGGTCCGTCGGCGGGGCCGGCGGCGCGCCCTCGGGCTGCGGGTCGGCCGGGCGCAGCAGCGTCACCTCGCCCTGCATGCCCCGGCCGGTCTCCAGTGGCTGGCGGACAAACCGGCGGAGGTCGTCATCGTCGAGGGCCCGGTCGATCGGCCGGTCGATCGTCCGCGCGGGGTCGAGCTGCAAGAGCGCCGCCGCGGCGCGGTTCAGGCTGATCACCCGCAGGTCCGAGTCCACCGCGAGCACGCCCTCGTCCATCGACGAGAGGATCGTGCCCAGCTCGTTGCGCTGGCGGACGACCTCCGACAACCGGTCGTCCAGCTGCTGGGCCATCTGGTTGAGCGTATTGGCAAGGTCTGCAACCGGGGGCGGGCCGGTGGATTGGATCGGCTTGCTGAAGTCGCCCTTGGCCAGCTGCCCCGCCGCCGCGCCCAACTGGCTGAGCCATTTGCGGTAGCGCAGCAGCATCGCCACGAGCATCAGGATCACCACGACCGACAGCGCAAGCAGCAAGGCCAGCGGCATCGTCAGTGTGTGTGCAAGAACCGGGCTCGGGTGCAAGTTTTGCATATCGGCTACCATAATAATTCCGGCGCGTTCGGCGGGCGGGACACACAGCACATATCGAGGCTCAAAACCAGAGATTAATGAGTTGCAGGACTAGAGATCAATCGGCGATCAAAAAAATGTTCCCGAACCTTGCCTCCGACAATGTGCGAACTATACTTCGTCAATCCATTCGCAGCCGTGGGTGCTGCGTCTATCCAAATAACTTGGAGACTACGCGATGAAGAACCTGACTTTGATTATCCCCGCGCTTGCTTTGGGCGCACTCACCCTGTTTACGGGCTGCAAAACGACCGGCTCGTGCTGCGGGGGCACCTCCTGCTCGGGCGCGGCCGTTTCGAAGGCAGACGTGGTTGCCGCCCAGAAAGAATGGGGCGAGGGCATTGTGGCGATCTCGAAGGTCCACGCCTCCGGCGGCGACTACAAAGCCCGCGCGTCCAAGCACATCAATACGCTCTACGCATATGGCGATACCGATGTGATGTTCAAACCAACACTCGCATCAGCCGACCAGTTCCGTGAGAGCTTCGATGAGGCGTTGTCCTACTTCATCGGCAAGGCCGGCACCGAAGACGGCGGGTTCGCCATCAAGGGATGGACAAACGTCCGCTGGCAGAACAACGGCATCTACACCGATGGTAAAACCGCGATGGCGATGGGCAATTACTTCTTCACCGGCCCGGATGGCAAAGAGACCAAGGTCGAGTATACCTTTGGCTATGTCCTTGATGCCAATGGCGACCTGAAGATCAACCTGCACCACTCGTCATTGCCCTACAACCCCAACTGAATCTTCCAAGCGTAGATTGGGCAAAGGTGTTAAAAAACGGGCCGTACGAAAAACCACTGAGCCAAGGCTCAGTGGTTTTTCAATGCAATCACTTTAAGAAAAACAGCGGAAGGTCAGTCACGGAAGCGGTAGCCCACGCCGCGGACGGTTTCGACGCTCCGGCCCGCCTCGCCGAGCTTGCGGCGGAGCGAGACGACCTGGACATCGACGCTGCGGTCGGTCACCGCGGCGTAGCCCTCGTGGATCGCCTCGATGATCTGCTGGCGGGTGAAGACACGGCCGGCCTTGCTCGCCAGGAGCGACAGCAGCTTGAACTCCGTCGCGGTCAGCGTCGCCGGCTCGCCCTTGACCAGCACCTCGTGCCGTTCGTTGTCGATCTGCACCCCGCCGACCTCGATGACCGAGCCGTCGCCCCCGCGCTGCTCGCCCTCGCGTCGGCGGAGCACCGCGCCGATCCGGGCCATCAGCACCCGCGGGCTGAACGGCTTGGTGATGTAGTCGTCCGCGCCGTACTCCAGGCCCCGGACGATGTCCGACTCCTCGCCCTTGGCCGTGAGCATGATCACCGGCACGTGCTCGGTCTGGTCCCGGCCCTTGAGCGTCCGGCAGACCTCCAGCCCGTCGATGCCCGGGAGCATCAGGTCCAGCAGCACCAGGTCCAGCCGCTTGCCCATCTCCCGGGCCTTCTTGAGCCCGTCCTCCCCGGTCGCCGCGGTCTCGACCTGGAAGCCCTCCCGGGACAGGTTGTAACGCAACAACTCGAGCAGGTCCTGCTCGTCTTCCACCAGCAAGATGGTTGTCTCGTTGTTGACCTGCTGGATCCTGGAACGCTGGGACGCCGTCGTTGACATCGGGGCCATGATGAACACTCCAAATCGATCCTTCACACGGCTAGCGGATCAGGGGAAGAATATCATGCCTGAGAACAAAGGAAAGGGCTGATTCACGTCTCTAACACAATTCACATCCGATCGCCTTTCCACGCAAGGCAGCCCCACCGGGTGCGATAGACGCATCGCACAGCCTCTCGAATAGGACCGCGCACGACCCCTCAGCCGGGTGTGGCCTCGAGCGCATCAAAAAACGCGCGACCGAAGCCGCGCGCCTTCGTATTGAAGCATGGATGGTGTAGCCCGACGGGGCCCACGATCAGAACAGCAGCTGGAGCTGGATGCGGAACGCGATCTGATCGTCGTGGTCGTCCGCAGCGGTGAAGGCCGTGCCGGACAAACCGAGGCCGCTGCCAAGCTCGCCGCCGTTGAGGAAGTTGCCATCATGGGCCTGGGCATCGCCCTCGTAGACCCAGACGACGTCGGCGGTCAGCTTGACGTTCTTGCTGAAGTGGCGGTTGACACCGAGCGTGACCGCCTGCAGCGGGTCCGTGCCGGCGCCGGCGACGCCGTCGTCGTCGATCCACTCCCAGCGACCGAAGACGTCTACACCATCGGCAACGATCACGTCGCCCTGGACATACACACCGTACTGATCAGAATCAGCGGTCGCACCGCCGTTCTCGGTGTGGTTGCCGAAGACCGCCGCGGTCAGGCCAAGGTCACCGGTCTTATACAACGCGTCCAGGGTCCAGGCCAGGCCGTTCTCGGGCAGGCCGCCGGCGCTGCCTTCGGCGACTTCGTAGTGCACCGCACCACCAACAAACAGCGCGTCGTTCTCGGCCCCCGCGAATTCGTCCTTCATCTCATCCCAGTCGTCCCCGATCACCTGCACATCGACCCGGCCGGTGAGCGCGAAGTCGGTCGAGGCATCGGCGGTGTACTCGGTGAAGTCCGCGTTGCCGCCGTCGGAGAGCGCGAGTTGAGCATGAATCGTGTCGTCTTTGTACCGCAGCGTGACCTGGTCCGAGCGGTTGAGCGTGAAGAACTCGGTCACCAAACCACGGTCCACGCCGACCTGCCGCGTTGAGCTGATGATCTCCTGGCGGGCGAACGGGAGCTTGTTGACCCCCGCGAGGATCGACCAGCCGTCGCCCAGGTCTTTCGTGATGTAGACATCTTCGGTAAAGGTGTTACCACCGCCAGGGCCGGTTCCGCGAGATGTCGCAAAAACGAGCTTGTAGCCCCAGCCGTCACCAACCTGGCCCTTCATCCCGAATTTCACACGGCGGGCCTGGAAGCCGGAGATCGACTCGCTGGCGCGCGTACCAGAAGTGTTGTCGGTATCCAGCGAGTTCCAGATGTAGCGGAACTGAATCTGGCCGTTAAAGTTGATCTTGAAGCTTCCATCGCTGGACATCAGGAAGATCTTGCCCTTCTCGTCGATGCCGGCGAGCGCGCCTTCCTGGAGCAGGCTGGCGCGGTTCTGCGCGTCGGAGAAGACGTCGGCGATCATGCCTTCGATCTCCGCCCGGCGGACATCATTCATCCAGTCGCCCTGCTGCTGGGCGCGCAGCTGGGCCATCTCGGCACGCATCTGCGCCATCTCGGCACGCATCTGCTCCAGTTCGGTGTCCTGAGCGTGGCTGAAGCCGG
Source organism: Phycisphaeraceae bacterium (assembly GCA_028280965.1). Classification (GTDB taxonomy): domain Bacteria; phylum Planctomycetota; class Phycisphaerae; order Phycisphaerales; family Phycisphaeraceae; genus JAHQVV01. The sequence goes on along the minus strand of JANQKT010000124.1, from coordinate 16,110 downwards.
CCGAGCCGATCATCAGCACGCTTGCCAACAAGGCCTTCGTCATCTTGCGTTGCATCATGCGTCTCCTTGGAAAGATGCAGTTGGCCCGGACCTCCGGGCCGTTGTCGGAGCGGGGCGACCGGCCCGGCACACGCCGAACAGGTCATCAATGCCCCGCCTTCTTCCGAGGCCGCTCGCCCCCGAGTGGCCTCAACCCCACAGACCCACGGTCACGGGCCGGTGAACGGTGCTTTGCTGTTCAAAATCGACAACCCCACAATCTGGACTTGAATCTCAACACGCTTCTCAAATCGCTTGAAACCAAAGACTTATCGAACGAGAACTGCCCGACGAGCCTATGCCTGATGCCTCGGCCAGTTTGTTATCGGCAAACATAAAAAATATTCGCAACATCATTCACTTACGGGACATTAAATCAAAACAAAACGGACGGAAAGTGCGTTAACACAATTCACATCCAGCCCCCACATTTGTGGAAAACAACAAAAAATCTGCTCAGCAACGCTCAGGATCGATTGCCCTGAGGTAGGCCCACGTGTACAGGCCCGTGCGGTGGCCGTCCGAGAACGTGATACGGACCGCGTATCGGCCGACCGGCTCGACCTCCTCGGCGCGCAGCGGGCCCGTATCACCGGTCGCCGGCAGCACCGCCAGCGGATCGGCCTTGAGCTGTTCGCGCTGCTGGATGCTGTCGGCCGAGGGCGACAGCCGACGCAGGTACGCCACCGGGTACACCGACACCCGCCCGTCGGACCAGCGGATGGTCAGCGTTTCGTCACGCTTGAGGTCGAGGTGCTCGGGGTGGATCGCCATGGCTTGGCCGGGCCGGGCCGTTAGTCCCGCCGATTCAGCTCGCGTAGTTGTTTGGCGTTGCCTAGCGTTCTCTGGGGGTCAACCGCGTCCGCGGGCTCGGCCGGCCGCATCTCCAAATGCCAGGCGATCTCGACACGCTTGTCCGGCACCGCCTCGGCAAACAGGTCCGGGCCCGGCGTCTCCCACCAAGGCCGCTGCGCCTCGCGCGTCGTCTGCAGCGTCGTGTAGCCGTCTCGCTCCAAACGAACGTCGTACACGCCGTACCAGGTAAACGGCACCTCCAAAGGCGTCCGCCCGACCTCCTGATCGTTCAAGAACACCAGCGCCCCGGAAGGCTCGGAGGAGATCAGCAAACGACGCTCGACGCAGCCGAGCGAGAGCATGGGCGCCAAGATCAGTAGGACGAGCTTCGGCATGGACGGTATTGTAATCAAAGTCGCAACAGATCAAGACCAGGACACTCAGCCCATGCCCACGGCGCGCCTGCGCTGAGGCACGCCATGGGATGCCCATCGCATGCGAGGCACCGCATTCACTCCGACGCATCCCGCTGCACCGCCTCCATCGCCGCGCGGATCGTGTCGGGGCCAAACCCCCGCCGGGCGAGCTGCCCGCAGAGCCTGCGGTCGCGCGTGGGTTTGTCCAGGTCCGCCATCGAGGCCGCCTTCCTGCGCGCGAACGCGACGGCGCTGTCCCGCTGGGCGTCGCCATCCGCTGTCGCCTCCGCCACCAGCCGGTCCGCCAGCGATCCGCGGATACCCTTCTGATACAGCTTCTGCTTCAGGAGCGCCGGCCCCGCGGGTTTGCGCGACAGCACGTCCCTGATCAGCGCCCGTCCGAACCGCTCATCATCCAGCAGGTCCAGCTCCGCCAGCCGCTCAAGCACCGCTTCGATGACCGCTGGTTCGTGCCCGAGCGCCTTCAGCTTGCCCGCGAGCATCCACCCGCTCATCGACCGGCGGCTCAGCCGCGTCATCGCCGCACGGATCGCCTTGTCGAAGCCGACGCCACCCTCGACCTGCTTGGCGAGTTCCGGTGTCCACGCCTGGCCGACGCGCAGGCCCAGATCCGCGATCAGGCGCGTGGTAAGCGTCGCGACCACGCGCGGTTTCTTGGCCTTGGGCGGCCCCACGCGGATCGTCGCCCGGTTCGCATCCCGCTGCGTCGGGCGGATCTCGACAACGACCTCCTGCGCATCGTCCTGGCCAAAAAGATCGGGCATGGGATCAGTGTACCCTTGCCTCGGCCACACCCCGCCCCTATCCTGAACCCACTCGCCAGGGGTGCCCCGCGTTTGTTGCTGGGCTGAGAAACACCCTTGGAACCTGATCGGTCCCGCAAACGGATGTGGGCCGCGTAGGGAGGCGAGCCCGTCCACCCTTAAGCCGCCTGCGGCTTAGCACGTGCTCTGGCAAACGCTTCCCCGACTTGAAGACCATCAAGCGGAGCTATCGCCATGACCGCCGCCCACGGAAGCACCACGACCAAGCCCTACACCCTCCCGCCCGTCGGCGCGAACCCCGGCCTCGAGCCCGACACCACCACCCCCGGCAGCTTTGCCAACGCGCCAGCGATCCTGCCCGGGGTGCGCGGCGCCAAGACCTTTAGCTCGCCCGACACGCCCGGCATGCCGCCGCTGTCGAACAGGACCGCGTGGGACTTCCTGCCCGAGGGCTGGGCCACAAGTGAGCCCGGGCCGGACATGACCGCAAGCTACAAGCCCGAGGCCGGCTTTTCTTTCAAGGCCTTTCAGCAGGCCGACGGGACGAGTCGATACGTCTCGTTCCCCGAAGACTTCCAACCCTCCACCCAACTCGAACACGCCCGCCTCGGCGCCATCACACCCGAGATGAAACGCGTCGCCGAACGCGAGCAGCACCTCAGCCCCGAGCAGGTCCGCGACGAGGTCGCCGCCGGACGCATGGTCATCCCCGCTAATAAGGTCGCGCTCGGTTATGACCTCGACCCGATGTGCATCGGACGAGCGAGCAAGACCAAGATCAACGCGAACATGGGCGCGTCGCCCGTCTCGTCATCGACCGACGAAGAGGTCGAGAAGCTCAAGTGGGCCGAGCAGTGGCAGGCCGACACCGTCATGGACCTCTCCACCGGCGGGGACCTCGACGCGACGCGCGACGCGATCTGCCGCAACGCCACCGTCCCCATCGGCACCGTACCGATCTACTCCATGATCATCGGCCGCAAGATCGAAGACCTCGACCACGCCATCATCATGGACACCGTCAACAAGCAGGCCGAGCAGGGCGTCTCCTACTTCACCATCCACGCCGGCATCCTGAAAGATCACGTCAAGCTCGCGAAGAACCGGCTCATCGGCCTGGTCTCGCGCGGCGGGTCGCTGCTCGCCAAGTGGATGATCCACCACGGCGAGGAAAACCCCTTCAACACCGCGTGGGAAGACATCTGCGCGGTGATGCGCGAGTACGACGTGACGTTCAGCATCGGCGACGGCTGCCGCCCCGGCGGGCTCGCGGACGCCACCGACGAACTCCAGCTCGCCGAACTGGTCGAGATCGCCAGCCTCACCGAGCGCGCCTGGCGGTGCGGCGTGCAGGTCATGGTCGAGGGCCCGGGCCACGTCCCGCTCGACCAGGTCGAGTTCAACATGAAGGCCCAGCGGACGCTCTGCCACGGCGCACCGTTCTACGTGCTCGGCCCACTCGTCACGGACGTCTTCCCCGGCTACGACCACATCACCAGCTGCATCGGCGCGACCAACGCCGCGTACCACGGCGCGAGCATGCTCTGCTACGTCACGCCCAAGGAGCACCTGGGCCTGCCGAAGAAGAACGACGTCAAGGAAGGCTGCGTCGCGTACAAGATCGCGGCGCACGCCGCCGACGTTGCCTTGGGCATCCCGGGGGTGCGCGACTGGGACGACCAGCTGACCAAGGCCCGCGCTGCTTTGAACTGGGAGAAACACTTCGAGCTCGCCTTCGACACCGACACCGCCCGGGCGTACCACGACGAGGACCTGGATGTCGACACCGACTTCTGCGCCATGTGCGGCCACGACTGGTGCTCCGTCCGTATCTCCAAGGAGATCCAGGAATGGGCCAGCGGCAAGGCCGAGGGCTTCGCCCGCAACGGCGACGGCAAGACCGTGAAGTCCGCCGCGCTCACCCCCGAACAACAGGCCATCCTCGAACAGCGCGGCCACCTCAGCCCCGAAGAGATCCACAAGCTCGCGGCGAAGAAAAAGAAGAAGGTCACGGCGGAGGTCGAGGGCGAAGACAAGGACGCACCCTCATGCCACAGCGACTACGTCGATCCCGACGAAGCCGCGAAGCTGCGCGATCTAGAAAAGCAGCAACTTGTGCAGCTCAATACCGCCGAGGCGCATGGGCTAAGTAAGCATGATTCCGTCATCTGAGGGGGGTATCAGTCCGGTGGGTTAGTGTGCCACTACGCGTCCCGATCGGTCACACCCCTCGCTTCAGAGGTACCAAGCGATCCAAATCCCACTCTGCCCAAACCGGGCATTGGCCAAGCACCCAGGCCCATGCTTGAGCGCGATACGTTGCGATCATGGGGTGGCCAGATTTCTCGCGCCCACCAAATAGCTTGGCGCGGTTGAATCGCTTGGTATGGCCCCTTGTGATTTTGTCGGTTTCCTTAAGAAAAGCATTCAAGGATTCAATGTCTGCCGAATCGGGAGATGCTTTGGGATAATCATCTGCGCGCATCCGCTCTTCGATCCGCATAAACCTTACATGCGTATCGAGCTGTGCGTATATTTCATCCAGCGGCCTGCGCGCGGCACTGCGGACCAGCTCGTCAACGGTGACCTTGCCGCCCGCGGGGGTCAGGTCAATCAGATCGTCGGGGTTGGCCACCTGTATGTCCAAATCGACATGCCCCGTTGCGTAGAGCAGGGCGTGGATTTGATCGGGCATCGCATCGTATGGCACCGTGGCTCTGGTGGTGGGTTTAAGGTACATCGCTTGTTCGGCCGGGGTCATCCAATCCGCGATGCCGGACTCTTCCACAGCCCCCGCCAGATCCTGCTGGGTTTCTTGGTGGAGGCCGACGGCAGCGATAATCGACAGCACGCAGGCACGACGCGCCACATCGGCCACCGTCGGCGGTTCCCAGGTGCCGGGGTCCGGCAACACCGACCAGCCCGAGTCGGGCTCCAGCTTCACGCCGGCAAAGAACTGCTCACTCTGCGACTTCGCTTGGTCCGGGGTAGTGGCGTACGGCCAAGGGTTGTCGCGTTTGATTGGATCTATCACGTCGGTCATGACCGCGATCATACCAACGGCTGGCCGGGTGGAGTCTAAGCGCCCCCGGAACGAATCCTCATCTCTATCATCACAATTCGTTCCGGGTGTTCGCAAACTCAGACGCGGCTACCCGACCAAAGAACAGGCGAATGGACTCACCCCTTCACCCCGCCGCCCGGCTTGTTGCGTTTGGCGTTGGGGTGGGCCTTGCCGCGGCGGCGTTTGGGTTTGCTATTGCCGCTGGGCTTGGGCTGGCCGTGCTTCGCGTTCGCGTGGGCGCTGGGTTTGCCGGCGGTGTTCTTTTTCTTGCTGCGCTTGCGTTTTGCACCCGGGCCCGAGCCGCCACCCGAGTGGTTGCTGCTGCGGTGGCTGGAGGGCTTGCCGCTGCGTTGTTGGTTTTGTCTTTGCTTGTTCTGCTGGCCGTTCATCAGGGGGACGTTCTTCTTGTCCGCCCACGCCGGGCGGTCGCCGACGACCTCGATGGGCTGGCCCAAGAGCTTCTCGATCGCGCGGAGGTTGCCGACTTCTTCGGGGGCGCACAGCGAGATCGCCTCGCCTTCCTGGCCGGCCCGGGCCGTTCGGCCGATGCGGTGGATGTGCGTCTCCGCTTCGTGGGTGACATCCACGTTGACCACGTGCGTGACGTTGTCCACGTCGATCCCGCGGGCCGCGATGTCGGTGGCGACCAGGACGTGGACCTTGTCCTTCTTGAACGCGTCGAGGGCGCGCTGCCGGGCGTTCTGCGTCTTGTTGCCGTGGATGGCGACGGCCCTGATGTCCCGCTGTTTGAGCTTGCGGACCAGCTTGTCCGCGCCGTGCTTGGTGCGCGTGAACGCGATCGTGCGGAACATCCCGAGCTTCTCGTGCAGGTCGGCGAGCTTGTCCGGCTTGTCGTGCTTGTCGACGAAGTAGACCGACTGCCTCACGCGCTCGGCGGCGGGCTTGTCGGGCGCGATCTCGATCTTCACCGGCTTAAACAGCATGTCGTCCGCCAGCTTCTTGATCTCACGCGGCATCGTCGCGGAAAAAAACAATGTCTGCGCCTCGTCCGGGACATGCTTGACGATCCGGCGGATGTCGTTGATGAAGCCCATGTCGAGCATGCGGTCGGCCTCGTCGAGCACCAGCACCTCGATGCGCGACAGATCGACGAAGCCCTGCTGCATGAGGTCCATGAGCCGGCCGGGCGTAGCGATCAGGACATCGAGGCCGCGTTGGAGTTTTTTGACCTGAGGCGCCTGCCCGACCCCGCCGAAGATGACAGTGCCACGGGCGGGCAGGTGCCTGCCGTAGGCCTGGAATCCCTCTGCGATCTGTCCGGCGAGCTCGCGCGTCGGCGCGAGGACCAGGCAGCGCGGCTTCTTCGTCGGCCTGCGGTCCCGGCCTTCGGCGGCTTCTTTCGCGAACAGGTTGTGCAGGATCGGCAGCGCGAACGCGGCGGTCTTGCCCGTGCCGGTTTGCGCGCACCCCAAAACATCGCGGCCGTCGAGTATGGCGGGGATGGCTTTTGCCTGGATGGGCGACGGGGTGTCGTAGCCCGCGTCGGCGACGGCGCGCAGGACGGGCGCGCAGAGGGGGAAATCGTTGAATTGCATGTGGGTCTTTCTTCGGCACTGCCGGCCGGGTTCAGCCCCTGACGCTGCATCCGCGACAAAGGCCGATTCCGGGGGTGACGCACCGAGAAGGACGCGGACGGTCCGCGGTTTGGATCAGCCGATGCGCTGCAACTGTTGCCGGGTTCGATTCAATCAGCGGTTGCTGGAGGGGCTCGACCAAAGGCGAGAGTTGGGCGGGAACTATAGCCCGAACCCGGCAAAGTCGCAATACCCCGGGCTCCGATACGCGTTGAACGCTATGCTGTCGTGATGCGTTCGATCACCAAGCTCTTCGGCAAGTCGCCCTTCGTGCCGATCCGGCAGCACATGGAGCACGTCGCCCGAACGGTCGCGAAGGGCCAGGCGCTGCTGGACGCGTACCTGGTCGGTGATCAGGCGACGGTGGAGCAGCTCGCCGAGGAGATCGACCTGCTCGAGGCCGAGGCGGACGCGATGAAGCGCGATGTCGAGCAGCAGCTGCGCGGCGGGATGTTCGTCGCGGTCGAGCGCGGGCGGCTGCGCCAGGTCATCTCCGTGCAGGACTCGATCGCGGACAAGATGCAGAACCTTGCCAGGCTGACGACGCTGCGGGCGTGTGAGGAGCCGCCGCCGTTCGCGGAGACGTTTAAGAACTTCCTGCAGCTGAACCTCGACATCTTTGAGGCGATCCGCGGGGTGATCGACCGGCTGGACGAGCTGATCGATCAGGGCGGGACGGTCGATGGGCTTGGCCCGGTGTTCGACCAGATCGAGCGCGTCTCAGAGATGGAGAGCGAGGCGGATGTGTTGCAGCACCGCTTGCTCAAAGAGCTCTTCCAGGTCGAGCAGCGCATGAGCCCCGGCGGGTTCTTCCTCTGGACCAAGATCTTCAGGCAGGTCGGGGACATCGGCGACCGCAGCAACCGGCTGGGCAACCGGCTGCGCAGCACACTGCAGGTCAAGTAGGCAAAACGATTGGACGCCCGCGCCGATCCGCAGCACAATGTTGCGATGCGGCTGATCCTGTTTAGACACGGCATCGCGGAGGAACGCCGGCCCGACCTGGACGACGCCGACCGGCGGCTCACCCCGGAAGGCATCGGGCGCACGGGCCTGGCGGCGCGGGGCCTGGCGTCTTACCTCGGCGAGATCGATGCCATCCTCACCAGCCCCAAGCGCCGGGCGGTGCAGACCGCGGACCTGCTCAGCGAAGCAACCGGCGTCGCGCACCAGACCAGCAAGCCGCTCGCCTCGGGCACGATCAACCAGGTCCTCTCCGCGGTCAAGCAGTGCGGGCAGTCGTCGGTCGTGCTCGTCGGCCACGAGCCGCAGCTCAGCATGATCGGCGAACGGCTGTGCGGCGTCGGCGCGGCATCGTTTATCGAGCTCAAGAAAGCGGGCGCGGTCGTCCTGCGCCTGAGCCGCGTCGATCCGGCCAACCCCCGGAATACCCCCTCGGCGAGCCTGGAGGCGCTGCTTCCGCCACGCGTGCTCCGCGCGATGGGGGCGTAGGAGTCCATTCAAAACGCAGCAATCATCTCCTTGATCCATCAGGCGAATCCTCTACGCAGGAGCATTCAGGCCATGAGCCAAAACAATCCGCAACAACCAGCCGCACATGTACACGTCCATCAGAGTGAAAGTAATTCGCTTGGCACGGCATCATTTGTGCTGTCGTTGATTGGTTGGTTCACTTGCGGTCTTTTGTGCCCGATCGGCTTGATTCTGGGTTTGATTGGGTTAGGCAGGCAGCCGAAAGGACTAGCCATGGCCGGCGTGATCATTGGGGCTCTCGGGACGGTGGTCCCGCTGATCGTGTTCCTCATTTTCGGCACGGCGATCCTGGCGATGTGTGGTCTGGGCGCGGCGGGTCTTGCGCAGCTTGCTGAACAACAGCAGGCGTCCAGGCCCGCGGCAGATGCGATCTATCAGCACTATCAAACGAACGGCTCGTTACCCGATGGAATCCTGGGCACAACGATCGTCAGCGGTTATAGCCATGACGGGCAAGACTTCCGCTACAGAGCGGGGAGCCTGCCTGATTCGTTCTACATTCAGCACCCGGGCCGTGACGGGCAATGGGACACCGCAGACGATTGGGAAACGTCCTGGGACCTGGATTTCGATTTTACAGGCCCATCGCAATCAGTTGGGCAATCCGAAAGTGATCTTGGCGCCGGTGCGCCAGACACACCCTGAACGACGACGGCCCACGATTAACGAACAGTGGCGTTCACATCCGCAATCGTCAGTCACCCAACAACCCCGCAACCGCGTCCGCGAGCTGGTCGGTCAGGCGCTCGAGCTGCCCGCCGTCGTTGCGGGCCTTGCCGAGCCGGGCGAACAGCCGGCTGAACCGGCGGGTCTGCTCGGCGCTCAGCGGGTTGAGCTTGCCCGCGTCGGCCTCGGTGAAGTTTGTGGTGATCGGCTCGCGCGCGGCGTGGTTCCGACCGGCGATGACCGCGTGGTGCAGGCGCGCCCGGCCGAGCACGACGAAGGGGAAGTTGACGTTCCGGATCGGCCCGCAGGTCAGTTTCTTGCCGCCGATCGCCGTGCCCAGCCAGCGGCTGGTCGTCGGGATCTTGGCGACCCGGCCGGCGGAGTACCAGCCCAGCCCGCCGCCGAGGACCGCACCGAAGATGGTGCCCATCAGGATCGACGCCCCGCCGACCGACGCGTCGATCACCCCGCCGGTCGCCGCCCCGCCCGCCGCGCCCGCGAGGACGAGGTGGCGCTTCTGCAACCCGAACAACACCCAGGACGACTCGGAGAATAAATCACCCTCTAACAGCTTGCGGTCCTCCGATGCCGCGGCCTCATCGTGTTCCAGGCCTTCGTAGCCGTAATGCTTCTCAACATCCCGGCGTGTCAGGCGTTCGATCTGCCTGAGCTTGCCGCGCAGCTTCTCCTGCAGCGGCTCCCGGAAGGGTTCGCTCGACTCTTCGCGTTTCAGTGTCCTGGACTCGGTCAGCGTCAGCATGTCCGCCAGGCCCTCGGCGATCGTGCGTGCGGACCGTCTGCGTCGCTCGGCCCGGTCGTGCTCGAGCGCCGTGACGGCGCCGCTCATCGGACCGGCCCAGGCCTCGCGCAGCTCGCCGAACGCACGCAGCAGGTCGACGTGCTTGTCGAACGCGGCGGTGACTGCGTTGAACACGCGCACGATGCTGAAGTACTGGTCCAACGCGCTACGCCAGGCGTCGATGTAGTCCGCCGGGCCGATCGGGTTGATCAGCGCCATGCGCGGCCGGCCGGTCCAGCGCAGGACCTCCATCTCCGCCTCGTACTCGTCGCTGTACGGCACCGAGCCATCGACGACATACAAGATGCCCGCGCCGTCGACGATCGGCCGGAGCAGCTCGACCTCGTTGCTAAACGCCGGGTCGTGCCCGTGCTCACGGATGAACTGCCTGACCACCTCGCCGCGCTGGTCGGCGGTCGTATCGTGCTCGCGCATCCAGGCCAGCGCGCGGCGCGCGTTCTCGAATCCCGGCGTGTCGATCAGCGTGTACAGCGGCCCGCCGGCGATGACGACTGGGTAACGGTCGGCGGTCGTCGTCGTGCCCGGTCGCGGCGCGATCCGCACCGTGCTGCTGCGCGCAAGCGTCGCGACGATGCTCGACTTGCCCTTGTTCGGGTGGCCGACGACGGCGAAGACCGGCGCGGCGTTGTCACGGTTGGCATCAGTCATCGGCCGGCTCCTGCCGCCTGGGCGACAAGCCGACCGGCTGGGCGACCGCGGTCCACGGGTCGCCCAGCGCCGACACACGCCGACGCCATTGCTCGAGCAGCACGCCGGTCTCGCCGACCACCCGGCCGTCGCCATCGCACGCGACCGGCACGACCCGCACCGGCAGGCCGCCGCTGACCGCGGCCCGCAGCGCCTTGAGGAACTCGGTCGTCTCGATCACCGGTGGCTCCCAAAGCTTGACCATCACCGCCACACCCGCTTGACCGGCCGACCGTGCGATGCGTTCGACGGTGTCGCGGTCTTCGCCGATCGATCGTGCGCCGCCGGCCGGCTCGTAACGCGCCGGTTCGAACCCGAGCAGGCTCGCCGCCCGGACCGATGAGCCCGCCGCGCGGGACCAGTCGATCACGACCGACCCCGACCCGATCGGGCCGAGGCCATCACCGGCGGTTGACGCTGTGGTGTCCCCGTTTTCTTCTGCACGTGCGTGGTCCGATCCATCAAGTAGACACAACAGATCCGAGGCACCCGGCGTTGCGACCAAGGCCTTTTGTGTCGCCACCTGCAGCCGCCGAGACGCGATGAGCAGTGCGATCACGCGCGGCAGCAGGCCGTACACCAGCATGACCGCCAGCACGAACGGCCACCACCCGCCGCGCTGCTCGGGCTCGAAGGGCGTACCGCGGAAGTAACGCGATCGCTCGACCAGTTCCAGCGACGGCGTGAGCGTCTCGTTCCACGACCAGGGCAGCGCGACGCCGTGCACGATCCGGTGCATCTGCGCCGGCTCGATCTTCAGCGTCGTGCTCCAGCCGAAGGCGAGGTCGGAGAACGAGACGAGGTAGACAAAGGTCGCCGCGGCGGCGAGGTTGAGCACAACCGCGTAGAGCTGGGACCACCGGAGGATCGCCCAGAGCTGGACCCGGCCGTAGACGCGCTGGTGCGCGCCGCTGCGTCCGATCGCGGCGAGCAGCGCCTCGCGCAGGTCCTGCGGCAAGAGCCGCGCGCCGAGCAACGCCAGCCGCCCCGGGCTCGCCAGCCGCAGCGCCTCCTGCACGCCTTCCAGGCCTGGCAACCGGCGTGCCCACGCGCGCGGCAGTGCCGCGAGCGCCGCCAACAGCAGCAGCGCGCCCTGCAGCACGACGAAAACGCCGAGCACCGCGATGATATTGACCGGTGAACGCCCGTCGTAATAGAAGACCGCCGAGCCGAGCGCGACGCCGGACAACAGCCCGAGCACGGCGAGGATCAGCCCGGCGAACGAAAACGCCGTGTGGGTTTGTTGTGCGCGCTGCTCGATGGCTGGGCCATCGGATTGATCGATGAGCCAGAGCAGCCGGCCCGTGTCTGATTGGCTTTCTTGTGCTTGATGGCCCAATGATTCCTGCAGCCGCAACCGCTCGGCCAGACGCTCACCACGTGTCGCGCGCTCGTGCGCCTGGACGCGCATCGCCAGCGCTACAAGATCGGCCGGCGTCGCTTGTTGATAGGGTCGGTCGGGCATACCCCCGCATCATCGGTCAGATCAGTGACGCGGGCAAAAACCGTTCGCTCAATTCACCGTTTCCACCCGCGCATCGCCCACAAAGCACAGCCGGGTTTCGATCGCGCCGGGCTCAAGCCCGGTCATCGTCATGAGCGCATCACGGTACAGACCGAGCTGATCCGTATAGGACGCAACGACTTCGGCAACGTTCGCATCGTCTACCCGGTCGGTCTTAAAATCGATCAGCAGCGCCCGCGTCGCCCGGCCGTCCGGGCCGGTCCAGAGATGGACACGGTCGAACGTGCCACGCACCAGGCGGTCTGCCAGGCGAACGACGAACGGCCGTTCACGCCAGAGCTGGCCGGCCCCGTCGCGTTCAAGCAGGGAACGGACCGCTGCAGCCTCGAGCGCCCGGTTGAAGCTGTCCAGCACCCGCCGGGGGTCGATCGCCGGGTCGCCGTGCTGCGCGAGCGTGGCTTCAAGTGATTCTGCATCAGGCAGTTGTTCGTCAACAAAGCCGACCTGCTCGATAAGCGCGTGCATCAGCGTCCCGTACGATTGCCCGGCGCCCGGCGATCGCCGGAGCAGTTCCGCGGCGGACACCGACCCGGACTCGTGCATCTCGCTCGGCGAAGTCTGCACCCACGATCGGCCACGCCCTTGCGAATCATCGGACAGCTTGATCGAGCGCATCGGACGCGGGGTTGATGGTCCGTATTCGTGTCGCTTGTCTGCCATGCCGCCCTGAGAGGACCACGCCGCGTCACCGGATTCATGCAGGAGCTCGTGGCCGCCAAAGCCTTCGTCATCGTCCGGGCACAGCGCCTGACGCAGGACCGCGGCGTAGCTGAGATTCGTCCGGCCCTCGCCGGAGGGTCCGCCGTTTTTCAAGGGTTTCAAGGGTCGGACAAGCATGTGCAGCGCGTGGCGTGCGCGTGTCATCGCGACATACAACAAGCACAGGTCCTCGGTGCGCTTTTCACGGGTGCGCTGCTCGACCGCTCGTTCAAGCTCGGGCAGCAGCCGCATGACTTCATCTTTAGCCCGCCGATAGACCGCGCGCACTGGATCGATCGGGGAGTCACGGTCCAGCACGATCTGTTCACGCGCATCAGACTTGGAGAGCACGCCATCGAGGTCCGGCAGCACGACCGTGTCGAACTCCAGGCCCTTGGCCGCGTGGATCGTCATCACGCGCACACGCGCGGGGCTTGGGTCTTCGATCCTGGCCGCGCGCACCGCATCGACAAAGAAACCCGGGCGCAGGCCCGCGTCCCGCTCGTCGTGCACTTCAGCGAGCTCAACCAGCTGCATCAGTCGGCGGAGCGATGTCGCATCGCAGTGCGGCGCAAGGCGCTCGACCCATTCACCGATCACCCCCGCGTAGCCGCGGTCGAGCAGCGCCAGGCGGGTCCGGTGCGCGGACGCGTCGAGGTCCTGCGGCGGGTTCTTGCCGACCAGGCCGAGCGCTTCACCAAGCGGTGAGTTGATGACGTGGAAGCGCGCGACCGCGTCGCCGGGGTGGTCGGCGATCTGGATGGCCGAGAGCACCGCGCCGACCGCCGGGGCGTTGTCGATCGGGTTGCCGCCCTCCTCGGCGGCGAAGACGCCCAGCGACCGCAGCTCGTGCATCAAGCGCAGCGCCGCCGCGCGCCGCCGGACCAGCACGCCGATGGATCGCCCGGGCTGCTGCTGCTCGAGTTGCTGGATATACCCGGCGACGGCGCGGGCGTGCGCATCGGCGGGAGCCGCGGGGTCGTCTTCATCGGGATCGCTGTCTGAATCGTGCGAGTCCAAGGCGGTCGTCTGTAAGACCACGTGCCCGGCCAAGCCGGTGCGCTCGGCGACGTGCGTTTGAAACCCGCCCTGCCAGGCGTCGGCGGCGTCGCGGCACTTCTCCAGCGCTGGGTTCGTCGCCAACGACGTGAACACTTGATTCACGGCTTCGAGTATGACCGGCGACGACCGCCAGCTCGTGCTGAGTGATTGCTGCTCGACGCCGGGCAACGCTTCGACTTGTTCGAACAGCTCCGCGCACCCGCCGCGCCAGCCGTAGATCGCCTGCTTCGTGTCGCCCACGCAGAACAGGCTCCTGCTGTCTTCGCCGCCCGCGACAATCTGCTCGGCGAACGGCGCGAGCACCTGCCACTGCCGCAGCGATGTGTCCTGGAACTCATCCAGAAGCAGGTGCATCACGCGGGTGTCCAGGCGGTAGCACAATTCTTCCACGCCCGCCCCCGGAGTCTCCCCCGAAAGCTCGCCGAAGCCCGGCAGGCCCTCGGCCAGAACATGCGTCAGGTCGCTGAACAGCAGCACGCCCTGCCCGTACCGCTGCCGCGTGTACTGCTCGTTAAACAGCGCGAGCAGGTCGTAGGTCGCGCGCGTCTGTTCGGCGAGACGTGCGATGCGGTGCGCCTTGGCATGGATGAACAGCGGCCTGACCGCGCGATGCCAGGCCTCGTCGATCGGGGCATGGCCGTACTTGGCCGCACCTTCGCCGACCTTCTTGATCAACCCATTGGACAACACGCGATCCCACCGCCCCGCTCGGGCGTCCGCAAGTAGTTCGTGGTAACGGTCGGCGAATGCGGCGTAGGTCTTGTTCTTGCTGCTGCGGGGCACCGTGTCAGACATGTCATCCAGGGCGTGCAGTGCGGTGCTCAACAAGCCCGCATCAAGCAACCCCACCGTCGGCAGCGCATCCCATAACGCGCGGCCGCGGTAGACCCGGTAGACCTCGTCGAGCTTGACGACGATGTCGTCGATCGCATCGGTCACGCTGCGCTGCGCGTTGTCGTGGTGCAGTCGGCGGAGCATCTCGATGAGGGCGAGCATGCCGTCGTCGGTCGCGCCCTGCTCGCCGAGCACGGCGTGGATCGCGTCGGCGCGCATCTGCCGGGCCAGCGGGGAGCCCTCGTCGATCAGCCGCGGGCTCGCGGGCAGGCCCAGCTCCAGCGACAACGCCCGGGCCGCTCGGTTGAAGAACCCGTCGATCGTACCGACCGACAACCGGTCGAGCCCATCGATGAGTACTCGCAGCATCGTCAGGCAGTTGCTGTGCGAAAGCGACCGGTCGCCGAGCGCCTCGCCGAGTTGGTTGCGCTGCGTCTCGTCGCTGCAGGCCCCGGCCAATCGCCCGAGCACGCGGGCCAGCACCTCGCCCGCCGCCTTGCGTGTGAAGGTTGTCGCCAGCACCTGCTGCATCGGCTCGCCCCGGCGGAGCAGCTCGAGGTAGCGCGTCGTCAGCTGATAGGTCTTGCCCGCGCCCGCGGAGGCGCGGACGACCCGGTGCGGGATGCGTGGCCTGTGCTGTTCAGCCACGGTCGCCCCCCGCCGCCGCGCGTTCGGACTGGACGATCAGGCTTGGCCGGTCCGGTGCCTGATCCGCACAAAGCTGCATGAAGCCGTCATCAAACACCGGCGGCTGCTTCGGCGGCCAGAACACGCCCGCGCGCACCAGCCGGATCACCTCGTCCCGCTGCGCACGCGCCGACGCGAGCTCATCGGCCGACCAATCCGCCGGGCGGTACGCGGTGTCCGCGGATTTCTTCGGCAGATTGATGTAGCCCAGCTCGGCGGGTGCCCCGCCCCGCAGCTCGGCGCTCAGGTCCAGGTACAGCGGCAGCTGCAGATCAACCCATCGCGCCTCGCCCTCCACCCGTTTGCGGTGGGTCTTCGTCGGCGGCCTGGCCGAGTCCGATGTCTTGTAATCGATCAGGCGCCATCGGCCGTCGGGGTGGTGGTCGATCCGGTCGACCTGCCCGGTGATCGTGAACGGCTGGCCATCGACATCAATCGTCGCGGACAGGCCTTCTTCGTGGTGCATGATCCGCCAACCCTCGGCGACCAGCTCGGCCTGCTTGGGCGCAAACGCCTCGAGCCGGTAACGCAATTGTTCGGCCTGGACGCGCGCGGCGACCACGGGCGCTCGGCCGTACTTGCGCTCGAACGCTTTGTCGAGCGCCATGCTCAACCGTTCGGCGATGGCCTGCGCATCAGCAACCGCCCGCACCGCCGGGTCCGCGAGGATGCGCAGCGCGTGGTGTGCGAGCGTGCCGAAATCACCAGCGGACAGCTCGGCGGCACGGTCGTCCAGCACCCGCAGGCCTAAGACGTGCTTGAGGTAGAACCGATACGGGCACGCCAGGTAATCGCGGAACGCGGTGACTCGCAGCGTCGTGATCGGCGCATCGGGCAGCGCCGGGAACGGCAGCAGGAAGCGGTCGCGCTTGCCGGGCGTCAGCAGCAGCGGCGCCTGCGAATACGTTTCGCTTTGTTCTTCAACGAAATCCGAGATGCGTT